>NZ_BRCG01000011.1:0-157845 GCF_023708005.1 Pseudarthrobacter sp. NCCP-2145
GGGCCATGGTGTGTGCGTCGTAGGGGTGCCAGGTGGGGGCAGGGCTAGGGCAGCGTGAGGATTTCCGCGCCGGAGTCCATCACCAGCAGCGTGTGCTCGAACTGGGCAGTGCGCTTCCGGTCCTTGGTGACAACGGTCCAGTCATCGGCCCACATGTCCCATTCCACGGTGCCGAGGGTGAGCATCGGTTCAATGGTGAAGACCATGCCGGCCTCGATCACCGTGTTGTAGGCCGGTGCAGCGTCGTAGTGCGGAATGATGAGCCCGGTATGGAAGGCTTCGCCCACGCCGTGCCCGGTGAAATCACGGACAACACCATAGCCGAAGCGCTTGGCGTAGGACTGGATGGCCCTGCCGATGACATTGATTTCCCGTCCGGGAGCCACAGCCTTGATGGCCCGGTTCAGGGACTCCCGGGTGCGTTCCACCAGCAGCCGGGATTCCTCGTCCACGTCGCCCACCAGGAAGGTGTAGTTGGTGTCCCCGTGGACTCCGTTGATGAAGGCGGTGATGTCGATGTTGAGGATGTCCCCGTCCCGGACCACTGTGCTGTCCGGGATGCCATGGCAAATGACCTCGTTCAGGGAGGAGCACAGCGACTTGGGGAAGCCCCGGTAACCGAGGGTGGACGGGTAGGCGTGGTGGTCAAGGAGGAACTCGTGGCCCACTTTGTCCAGCTGGTCGGTGGTGACGCCGGGCTGGATGTGCTTGCCCACCTCCACGATGGCCTGTGCTGCGATCTTCCCCGCGATCCGGATCTTCTCGATTGTTTCCGGGGACTTGACCTCCGAACCGGTGAATTTCGCCGGTGCGGGCCTGCCGACGTACTCCGGCCGGGGGATGGACGCCGGGACGGGACGCTGCGGACCTATGGTTCCCGGGGTGAGGGTGCCGATGGGTGCAGTCGAGGCAAGGGAAGGCATAGATTGATCATATAAGGCAGTGCAGAACGCCTAACAACCGGAAGCCGCGCAGGGCCTGCGTAAGAATTTAAGTTACGCGGGTCACGCCGCAGCTTTCCCGCCGCCGGAACGAGGAGCAACGATGACTGAGTACTGGTACAACGTCAATACGCATGAGATCGAAGAGGACCGGCTGTCCGACTGGAGCCAGCTGATCGGACCGTACAAAACGCGGGAGGAAGCCGAACACGCGCTGGAGAAGGTGCGGGCCCGCAATGAGGCCTGGGAAAAGGACGACGACGACTGACCGTCGGGCGGGCAGGCCGGCCGGGTGCCGGCCCGCCTGTTCCGTCGGCGCCTTTTAGAACGAGTGTTCCGGCCCGGGGAACTGTCCTGACCTGACGTCATTGCCATACTGCGTGGCAGCGTCCAGCAGCGTGCTGCGCAGGTCTGCGTACTGCTTGACGAACTTGGCCATCCGCCCGCCCCGCAGCCCGGCCATGTCCTGCCACACGAGCACCTGTCCGGTTGTTTCCTTGCCCGCGCCGATGCCCACGGTGGGGACGGGAACAGCCGCGTCCACGGCAGCTGCCGTCCCGGCGGGGACCATCTCCATCAGCACGCAGAACGCGCCCGCCTCAGCGAGGGCGACTGCGTCGTCGATAAGGCGCTGCGCATCGTCGCCGCGGCCCTGCACGCGGTAACCGCCCAGGGCGTGCTCGCTCTGCGGGGTGAAACCGATATGTGCCATGACCGGAATGCCGGCCTGGACCATGGCCTTCACCGTGGGCGCATAGTAGGCGCCGCCCTCGATCTTGACGGCGTGCGCCAGGCCTTCCTTGAGGAACCTGACGCCGGCCCCGACTGCCTGTTCCGCGGACACCTCATAGCTGCCGAACGGCAGGTCGGCCACGATGAGAGCGCGCTTGGCGCTGCGTGCTACGGCACGGCAGAGAGGCAGCAGTTCGTCCACCGTGACGGGAAGGCTGGTCTCGTTGCCGAACACGTTGTTCGAGGCCGAGTCGCCGACCAGGAGAACCTCGATTCCGGCGGCGTCAAAGATTTCAGCCGTGTACTGCTCGTAGGCAGTCAGCATGGCGAACTTGGTACCGTCCCTCTTGGCCTGCTGCAGGTGGTGGATGCGCACCTTGGCCGGCTTCGGCTCTGCCGCAGCCGCAGGCGCAGCTGCCTGGCCCGGCCCGGTGCCGTAGGGGGCGGGGACGTCGGCGGACATGCTGGAATCGGAGCTGGTGCTTGAGGCCATGGCATGAGCGTAGTGGGGGAGCCGCTGTCCTAGCTACCGCGGACCGGAGGCTCCCCTGGTGATAAGGGTCATAGGGACCGGCCTGCGGCGGGTCCGGACGGTGCGCACAGCCCGGTTGCGCGGCTCAAATCCGGTGGCGGGGCGTTAACGCTGTGTTACGCGCGGCGCAGGCTTCAGCATCGGCGCCGAATGCTTAGTACAGTGTTGGTGAACTGCTGCCGGCTTCCCTTTACTGCGGGCCCGGAGCATGGACGTTGACCGGAGAAGAGGCCATCATGGACCGCCAGCAAGAGTTTGTCCTGCGCACAATCGAAGAGCGCGACGTACGTTTCGTGCGCCTGTGGTTCACCGACGTCGTGGGTTCGCTCAAGTCCGTGGCACTGGCCCCCGCAGAGGTTGAGGGTGCGTTCGAGGAAGGCCTGGGCTTCGACGGCTCCGCCATTGAAGGCCTGGCCCGGGTATTCGAGTCAGACATGCTGGCCCAGCCCGATCCCTCCACCTTCCAGATCCTGCCGTGGCGCGGGGAGACGGAACAGACCTCGCGCATGTTCTGCGATATCCTCACGCCGGACGGCGAACCGTCTGCCGCGGATCCCCGCAACGTCCTGAAGCGGACCCTCGCCAAGGCCGCCGACATGGGCTTCACCTGCTACACCCACCCCGAAATCGAGTTCTACCTCCTCAAGTCCCAGGAACCCGGCCCGGACGGCGCCCCCGTGCCCGTGGACGAGGGCGGCTATTTTGACCATGTTCCTGGCGGCGTGGCCCAGGACTTCCGCCGGACAGCTGTCACCATGCTCGAATCCGTGGGCATCTCCGTGGAATTCAGCCACCACGAGGCAGGCCCCGGCCAGAATGAAATCGACCTGCGCTACGCGGACGCCCTGCAGACCGCGGACAACATCATGACCTTCCGCACCGTCATCAAGGAGGTGGCTCTGCAGCAGGGCACCTATGCCACCTTCATGCCCAAGCCGTTCACCGCCCACCCGGGCTCCGGCATGCACACGCACTTCTCGCTGTTCGAAGGCGACACCAACGCGTTCTATGAGGCCGGCGCCGAATTCCAGCTCTCAAAGACCGCCCGCCAGTTCATCGCCGGCATCCTCAAGCACGCGCCCGAATTCACCGCAGTGACCAACCAGTTCGTTAACTCCTACAAGCGCCTCTGGGGCGGCGGAGAGGCTCCGAGCTACCTGAGCTGGGGCCACAACAACCGCTCAGCCCTGGTTCGGGTTCCGCTGTACAAGCCGGGCAAGGGCCAGTCCGCACGGATCGAGTACCGCGGCATCGACTCCGCGGCCAACCCCTACCTGGCCTACGCGGTCCTGCTCGGGGCCGGCCTGAAAGGCATCGAGGAAGGCTACGACCTCCCGGCCGCCGCCGAGGACGACGTATGGTCGCTGAGCTCGGCCGAACGTCGCGCCATGGGACACGATCCCCTCCCTGCCAGCCTGCATGACGCCATCCGGACCATGGAAGACTCTGAGCTCATGCCCCAGATCCTGGGAGAGCAGGTGTTTGAGCACTTCCTGCGCAACAAGCGTGCCGAGTGGCAGGACTACCGCCTGCAGGTGACGCCCTACGAGCTGCAGCGCAACCTCGGCATCCTCTAGGCTGCCGGCGTGAGCCTGGCACGCCGCCTCATTGCGGCCGGATTCAGCGACCTCGACAAGGGGGAGCGGTTCCTTGCTGCGCCGGAACTGGAAGGGCTGGACCAGGACAGGCTGTTTGCGGGCCTGCAGCTGGCAGCCAGCCCGGACACCGCGCTGCAGTCCCTGGTCCGCCTGATCGAAAAGCACCCGGCGCTCCGGGAACTGGCCGCCGCCGACCCCGACGCCAGCGAACCGATGTACCGCGTGCTGGGCGCATCCGAAGCCCTGGGGGAGTTCCTGATCCGGCATCCGGAACACCTGGAGGCCTTCCATGTCCGCGCCAGCCCCGAGCCGATGCAGGCCGATCCCGCCGCCCTGCGCGGGGTCCTCCTGCAGTCTGTGGGAGCCGACCCCCGCGCCGTCCGGCCCGTGGCAGCAAGCACCGGGAATGACGCCTATGCGGCGCTTCGCACGGCGTACCGCAGGGGCGTAGTGGACCTGGCCGTCAAGGACCTGTGCGCAGCCGATCCCCTGGACTTCCTCCCGTCAGCGGGGGCGGAGCTCGCGGACCTTGCCGGCGCAGCCATCGAAGCCGCGCTTGCCGTCTCGCGCGCAGAGGCGGTCGAGCAGTACGGCTCCGGGGACGTTGCCGACGTCGGCCTTGCCGTGATCGGGATGGGCAAGTGCGGCGCCCGCGAACTGAACTACATTTCCGACGTCGACGTCATCTACGTGGTGGACCCCGGCGCCCTCGATGACGCGAAGGCGAACACCATAGGAACAGCGCTGGCGAGCGGAATTTCCCGTGCCATTTCCTCCGTTGCCCGTGAACCGGGCCTGTGGGAGGTGGACGCGAACCTCCGGCCGGAAGGAAAGTCCGGGCCACTGGTCCGTACCCTGGCCTCGCACCAGACGTACTATGCCCGCTGGGCTGAAAGCTGGGAGTTCCAGGCGCTGCTGAAGGCCCGGACCATTGCCGGCGACGCCGACCTCGGCCGCCGCTACGAGGAAGCCGTGGCGCCGCTGATCTGGAGTTCGGCCAGCCGGGACGGATTCGTGGAATCGGTGCAGGCCATGCGCCGCCGGGTGACCGAACACATTCCGGCTGCGGAGGAGCAGCGGCAGATCAAGCTTGGCCGCGGCGGGCTGCGTGACGTCGAATTCACCGTGCAGCTGCTCCAGCTGGTCCACGGCAAGGCAGACGAAACATTACGGCGCCGGGACACCACCTCCGCCATCGCGGCCCTGTCCGCGGGGGGCTATATCGGCCGCTCGGACGCGGCCGCCTTCGACAACGCCTACCGCTACCTGCGCCTGCTGGAACACCGCATCCAGCTCTTCCAGCTGCGCAGGACGCACTTGATGCCCGTTGCCGAACCGGCGCTCAGGTCGCTGGCAAAAGCCGTGCTGGGCCCGTTCTCCAACGAGCGGCCCCATCCGGACGCCCTGCTGTCCACCTGGCAGAAGACCAAGCGCTCCGTCCGGGAATTGCACGAGCGCATCTTCTACCGCCCGCTGCTCAACACGGCGGCCAAGCTCAGCAGCGAAGACGCAAGGCTGACGCCGGAAGCAGCCGAGGGCCGCCTGGCTGCGCTGGGGTACCGGGACCCGAAGGGCGCCATGCGCCATATCGAGGCGCTGACCGCCGGGGTCAGCCGGCGCGCAGCCCTCCAGCGGCAGCTGCTGCCGATCCTGCTCGACTGGCTGGCTGAAGGCGTGGACGCGGACGCCGGGCTCCTTGCGTTCCGGCGCGTCAGCGAAGCCCTGGGAACCACGCACTGGTACCTGGGGATGCTCCGGGACTCCAATGCTGCCGCAGAGCGGCTGTGCCACATGCTGTCCAACTCACGGCTCATCGCGGATCTGCTGGAGGTTTCGCCCGAGTCCGTGGCCTGGCTGGGCCAGGACAAGGACCTGGCACCTGTGGGGTTCGATGCCCAGTGGCAGGAAATCACCTCCAAGATGTCTCGGCATGCGGATCCGGAAAGCGCCATGCGCCTCATCCGGCTGATCCGGCGTCGTGAAATCCTTCGGATCGCCATCGCCGATTCGGCCGGCCTGCTGGACCAGGACCAGGTGGGGAGGGCCCTGGCGGACACGGACAGGGCCGCGGTCCTGGGCGCCCTGCGCGTGGCGGAGGGCATCGTCTCCGCCAACGGGCCGCTGAAGACCACCGTGCTGGTGGTTGCCATGGGACGCCAGGGCGGCCGCGAGATCGGCTACGGTTCGGACGCGGATGTGATGTACGTGCACAGGGCCCTGCCCGGGTTCAGCCCCGAAGAAGCACAGGAGCAGGCCACCCGGATCGTCAACAAGGTTTCCACCCTGCTGACGCAGCCGTTGAAGCCGGCCATCATGGCCGAGCGGGTGCTCCAGATGGATGCGGACCTGCGCCCCGAGGGGAAGAACGGTGCCATGGTCCGTTCCCTCGACTCCTTTGCGGAATACTACCGGCGCTGGTCCCTTATCTGGGAGGCGCAGGCACTGCTCAGGGCCCGTCCCATGGCCGGCAATGACGACCTGGCCAAGGACTTCCTGGAACTCATCGACCCCATCAGGTATCCGGAATCGGTTGCGGAGACCGACGTGCGGGAAATCAGGCGGATCAAGGCGCGCGTGGAGTCCGAACGACTGCCCCGCGGCGCGGACCCCGCCCGCCACCTCAAGCTGGGCCGGGGCGGACTGAGCGACGTCGAATGGCTTGTGCAGCTCCTGCAGTTGCAGCACGCCGGCAGCCACCCGGAGCTGCGGACCACGTCCACCCTGGAAGCGCTGGATGCTGCCGCCCGGTCCGGCCTGCTCGCACGGGACGACGCCGGCCTGCTGGCCGCCGCCTGGCGTCTTGCAAGCCGGATCCGGTCCGCGAACGTCATCTGGAGCGGCAAGGCGTCGGACCTTCTGCCGTCGTCCCGGCGGGACCTGGAAGCTGTGGCCCGCTGGTGCGGGTACGAACCGGGACAGGCAGCGGCGCTGGAGGAGGATTACCTGCGGGTCAGCCGGCGGGCGAGGGCTGTCTTCGAGCGGGTCTTCTACGGCCAGTAGCCGGCAGGGGGCGGCAGGAAGCGGCTGACGCCTGTCAGGGTCCGGTGCTAGGTTGAGCGCATGGCAAGCCAACTCTTCCTCAACCTGCCCGTCCAGGACCTCCAACGCTCGGTCCGGTTCTTCACGGCCCTGGGCTTCACCTTCAACCCTGATTTCACGGACGAGAAGGCCACGTGCATGGTGGTCAACGAGAACGCGTACGTGATGCTCCTGGTGGAGGCGTACTTCAAGACCTTCACCACCAAGGAGGTCGCCGGCACCAGCGGTTCAGCGGAGGCAATCATCGCCTACTCCGTGGACAGCAGGGAGGCCGTGGACCAGGCAGTGCAGACTGCCCTGGCCAACGGCGGCTCGGCGTCCCAGGGTGCCCAGGACTACGGCTTCATGTACAACCACAGCTTCCAGGATCCGGACGGTCACCTTTGGGAGGTTTTCTGGATGGACCCGGCAGGCCCGCCGGCCGGCTCCCCTTCAGGCGAAGATCCTGCCGGACCGCAGTCCTGAACAGCATGGGCACGGGGGTCTGGCTGATTTCGCTCCAGGACCTCGACGACGACGCCCGCGCCATCCACCTCGAGGCAGTTGCCGGACTCGAAACGGGGCCGGGGCAGGACAGGTTTGTTGGCGATCCGCTCCGCATGGCACTGGCCGGACTCGCCGAGGAATCACGCCGGCCCTATGTGATCGAGTCCGCAGGCCGGGCCGTTGGTGTCCTGACCCTGCAGGCCGGGGCGGCGCGCCTGGCAGGCTGGCCGGACGACCACTCTGCGTGGCTCCTCAGGGGCTTCCTGATCGACAGGCGCGAACAGGGCAGGGGGCTCGGGCCGCTCGCGGCGGCCGCCGCTGTGTCCGCCGCCCAAAAACTCACCGCCAGGCACCAAACGGGGGAGGCCGGCGTCGTTCTTTCCGTCAATGAAGCGAACGCTGCGGGCCTGTCCGCCTACAACCGCGCCGGGTTCGTGGACCGGGGACAGTACATTGGCGGGCAGGCGGGTCCGCAGCGGATCATGTTCCACAGTTTTTGACCACAATGGCATAACAGGCGGCGGGCCGCATTGCGCTGAGAAAGCGATTGCCCGATCATGTGGAATGGCGGTGTTCTTCAACCTTGTTGGGGGGAGGGCTGAAACTGGTCTTCGTCCCGGGGGGCATTCGTCAGGGGGTCCGGCTCCCGGTCTCAGCACGTCTGGAGCCGGGCTCCCACCTTCGGGCCACACGCAAAAGGCGGCCACCGGTGAAGCGGTGGCCGCCTTTGGTGTCTCAGGAGACGGTGATGCTAGACGCCGTAGTAGAGCTCGAACTCGTAGGGGTTCGGGCGCAGGGACAGCGGGCGGATCTCGTTCTCGTACTTGTACTCGATCCAGGTGTCGATCAGGTCCTGGGTGAACACGCCACCGGCCTGCAGGAACTCGTTGTCCTCGCGCAGGGCCTCCAGTGCTTCCTCGAGGGTGCCCGGAGCCTTGGGAATGTCCTTGGCCTCTTCGGCGGGGAGCTCGTAGAGGTCCTTGTCGATCGGGGCCGGGGGCTCAATGCGGTTGCGGATGCCGTCGATGCCGGCCATCAGCTGGGCAGCGAACGCCAGGTACGGGTTGGAGGAGGGGTCCGGAGCGCGGAACTCGATGCGCTTGGCCTTGGGGTTGGAGCCCGTGATCGGGATGCGGATACCTGCGGAGCGGTTGCCCTGCGAGTAAACCATGTTGACCGGAGCTTCGAAGCCCTTGACCAGGCGGCGGTAGGAGTTCACCGTCGGGTTGGTGAAGGCCAGGACGGCGGAGGCGTGCTTGAGCAGGCCGCCAATGTACCAGCGGGCGGTGTCGGACAGGCCGGCGTAGCCCTTCTCGTCGTAGAACAGCGGCTCGCCGCCGTTCCACAGCGACTGGTGGCAGTGCATGCCGGAGCCGTTGTCGCCAAAGACCGGCTTGGGCATGAACGTTACGGACTTGCCCCAGGCGTCTGCGGTGTTCTTGATGACGTACTTGAACTTCTGCAGGTCATCGGCAGCGTGCGTCAGGGTGGTGAACTTGTAGTTGATCTCTGCCTGGCCGGCGGATCCAACTTCGTGGTGGCTGCGCTCGACCTCAAGGCCGGCCTCGTCCAGGGCGACACACATGGCGTCGCGCAGGTCAGCCTGCTTGTCGGTGGGGGAAACCGGGAAGTAACCGCCCTTGACGGGGGTCTTGTAACCCAGGTTTCCGCCTTCTTCCTCGCGGCCCGTGTTCCAGTGGGCTTCCTCGGAGTCGATCTTGTAGAAGCTGCCCTGGGGGGAGGACTGGTACTGCACATTGTCGAACACGAAGAACTCAGCTTCGGGAGCGAAGAACGCGGTATCGGCAATGCCGGTGGAGGCCAGGTAGGCTTCGGCCTTCTCGGCAACGCCGCGGGGGTCGCGGTGGTACGGATCGCCCGTACGGGGGTTGACGATGGAGAAGTTCAGCGCCAGCGTCTTCTCCATGCGGAAGGTGTCCAGGAACGCAGTGGTGACGTCCGGGATCAGCTGCATGTCAGATTCTGCAATGCCCTGGAAGCCGCGGATGGAGGATCCGTCGAAGAGCTGGCCGTTGACGAAGAAGTCAGCGTCAACGCTCTTGGCCGGCACGTTGAAGTGCTGCTGGACGCCGGGGAGGTCGGTGAAGCGGATATCGACGAATTTAATATCTTCGTCCTTGATGAACTTGAGGACTTCGTCCGCAGTCTTGAACATCTATGCTCCTAACGCATATGTAATATCTGGCTGGCAAGCCAGCTGATCCAGCGCAATCCGAAGCGCAGGGAAACGCAGTTTCCCTGCTGTAAGTACCCTGCTGGTGTTACCTGCCCTGTACTGCCCGCCGGCGGATTGCTTGAAACTGGTAACAGCCTATGGACGCGGCATTTCCCGTCCGTGTCCGCATTGTTTCGGGCAGGTTACATAGTGCCCTGATATGGCAACGCTATCTTCCGTCCACTCTGTGGTCTAACTCCATCCACAGTGTGGTCGGCGGGAAGTCGCTAAGCTTGGACCGTGGTAGATCGCAAAGACATCGGCTCCTGGCTCTCCGGCCCCGATACATCGGGCATTTCGAAATATCCGGGGGAGCGGCTGGGACTGCCCGAGTCGGGACCAGGCTCCATTGCGCGGGCGGGCCGCAGGATCGCGGCCATCATGATCGACTGGGGCGTCGCGCTCCTGATCAGCAACTTCGCTTTCGGAGGAGATCCGTGGGCCACCCTGGCGATCTTCGCCGTTGAACAGACCCTGCTGATAGGAACCCTGGGCTACAGCATCGGACACCGTGCCATGGGGATCCACGTGGTGAAGGCCGGCGGCGGGCCGGCCGGGCCGCTGGCGGCGCTGGTGAGGTCCCTGCTGCTTTGCCTGGTCATCCCCGCGGTAATTTTCGACCCCGACCACCGGGGCCTCCACGACAAGGCCATGGATACGCTGCTGGTGCGGCGCTAACGGCCGCAGCCCCGGACTTCCGGGCCCGAAGCGCCGCTAGACGGAGCTGGCTTCCCGGACTGCCGTGGTGTCCGGTGTCGGCGGGGTGGCGTCCAGGTAGTTCCGCTTGTCCGCCCAGCGCTCGAACAGGACCGTGGCGAACGGGAAAACGGCGGAGATGCCTGCGAACAGCGCCACGACGAAGGGCCACCGCTGCAGCCTCCAAAGCGCAAGGGCGGCAATGCCGTAGCCCACAAACAGTGCACCATGTATTGGTCCGGCAACCTGGACGCCTATTTCAGTGGTGCCGGCAATCCACTTGAAGTACATGCCGATAAGGAGCGCCGCCCAGCTGAAGGCTTCGGCGATGGCCAGGATCCGGAATGCGCGGATCACCGCTGTTTTCTTGAAGGTCACAATAACGTCCTCTCCTGCCGTGAAAGCGGCAAAGAAACGCCCCGGCTGCCGGCCGGAGCCGGAACCGGGGCAGGTTCAAAAACTAGCGTCCGCGGTTGGGACGCGCCTTGTAGGGGTCGATGCCCTTGGGGATCGGGAGGCGGTTGCCCAGTGAGGAGATGCGCTTGGACACTGCGTTCACCTCAAGCTTGGTCAGTTCCTTCTTGAGCTTGCCCATCTTCTTGGCCACCTCGCTGATGGGCACCTGGCCCTCGCCCCGGCCGCTTTCGATGACGTGGACGGTGACGTTCGGCAGGATGCGCGCAAGCCGTTTGCGTTCCGCGTCCAGAAGAGGCTTTACCCGGTGCGTAGGGCCTTCGCTGACAAGGACGACGCCGGGACGGCCGATGGCGCGGAAGACGGCGTCCTGCGTCCTTGGGTTGACGGCAACAGGCTGTTCCTCGGTGATCCAGCCGCGGCGGAGCGTTCCCAGTGCGGCGCCGGAAGCGCCGGGCTGGTTCTCGATCTGGGCGAATGCGGCGCGTTCTGCCCTGCGGGACAGGATGAACGTGGCGCCAAGCAGGCCCAGGGGGATGCCGATGATCAGGCCGGTGATCCAGTTTTCCAGCCAGAAGCCCACCAGGAAGCTGACAGCCACGACGCCAAGGAAAACCAGCAGCATCAGCCACGGGACCATGGGGTCATGACGGCGGGTCATGGTGAAGACTTCGCGGATCTGCTTGAGCCGGCTGGGCTTCTTGGCCTTCGCTTCTTTCGGCTTGCGGGAGAAGAGGCCACGCTTGACTGCGCTGGAGCCAGACGGAGTGGAGTTGCTGGAATCAGGGGATTTCGCCATAGTGCCTTAATTCTACGTGACCAAAGCCGCAGGGCCGGCACCGGATTATTCCTGTGCCGGCCCTGCGGGGACGCTGCGTTTTTTGGGGAACTGCAGATCAGTGGTGTGCTGCGATGAGTGAGCTGGCTTCCTGGCGGGTGCTGCCGGAGGACTCGATGTGGGCGAGTTCGGCGGGGATCTCCCAACCTTTCTTCCGCATCGCGGTGGCCCAGAGCCGCCCGGCGCGGTAGGAGGAACGGACCAGCGGCCCGGACATCACGCCGAGGAACCCGATCTCGGTGGCCTCGTCCTGGAGGTCCACGAATTCCTGCGGCTTGACCCACCGGTCCACCGGCAGGTGCCGCTCACTCGGGCGCAGGTACTGGGTGATGGTGATCAGGTCGCACCCGGCCTCGTGCAGGTCCCGCAGGGCCTCGGAGATCTCCTCGCGGGTTTCGCCCATGCCCAGGATCAGGTTGGACTTGGTGACCATGCCCAGGTTCCGGCCCTGCGTGATCACGTCCAGGGACCGCTCGTACCGGAACGCGGGCCGGATCCGCTTGAAGATCCGGGGCACGGTCTCGACGTTGTGCGCGAACACCTCGGGCCTGGAATCGCAGATGGCTTTGATGTGCCCGGGTTTGCCGGAGAAGTCCGGGATCAGCAGTTCCACCCCGGTGCCGGGGTTCAGTTCGTGGATCTTCCGGACCGTCTCGGCGTACAGCCACACGCCCTCGTCTTCGAGGTCGTCCCGGGCCACGCCGGTGACGGTGGCGTAACGCAGCTGCATCGCCTGCACGGACCGGGCCACCTTGGTGGGTTCGAACATGTCCACCGGGGAGGGCTTGCCGGTATCGATCTGGCAGAAATCACAGCGCCGGGTGCACTCGGACCCGCCGATCAGGAACGTGGCTTCCTTGTCCTCCCAGCACTCGAAAATGTTGGGGCAACCGGCCTCCTCACACACCGTGTGCAGGCCTTCTTTCTTGACCAGGTTCTTGAGCTGGACAAACTCCGGGCCCATCTGGACCTTCGCCTTGATCCACTCCGGCTTACGCTCCACCGGAACAGCAGAATTGCGCTGTTCAACGCGCAAAAGCTTCCGGCCTTCAGGTGCCAATGTCACAGTAGTGCTCCTTCGGGGGTAGCGACCAGGGCGTCTTCATTCTTGCGCAGTTCTTCTGTAATGCGGGCCACGAGGTCAGCCGGGGCGACGTCACGGCCCGTTTCCTGGGCGATGGTTGTCACGCCGGCGTCAGTGATGCCGCAGGCGATGATCTGGGAATAGGGGGCGAGGTCGTTGTTGCAGTTGATGGCGAACCCGTGCATGGTCACGCCCTCATGCACCCGAATGCCGATGGCGGCAATCTTCCGGTCCGGGCCCTTGCTGTCCGCGGTGATCCAGACTCCGGCCCTGCCCTTGATGCGGACTGCGGTGATTCCGTAATCGGCCAGCACCGCGATGATCACGGCTTCCAGGCGTTCCACATAGTCGCGGATGCCTGCCCGGTTTTTCAGTTTGATGATGGGGTATCCCACCAGCTGGCCGGGCCCGTGCCAGGTCAGCTTTCCGCCCCGGTCCACGGGGACCACCGGAGTGCCGTCGAAGGGCCGTTCATGATCCTCGGTCCGTTTGCCTGCGGTGTAGACCGCAGCGTGTTCCAGGAGGAGGACAGTGCTGGGGGCCATCCCCGCGACCACTTTGTCGTGGAGTTCGCTCTGGATCTGCCAGCCACGGGTGTAGTCGACAAAATCGGGAGCAAGACCCAGCTGTGAAAACTCAAGAGTCATGGCATCCAGCTTAGACCCCGCGGCGTCCCGTGCCCGGTTTAGTGTTGAAGCTCACCCACCTGCCGGAGGGACGTCACACGGAGCCTCCAGCGTGGCCGGGCGCTGCCGTGAAGCCTGTGGATAACTTCTGCACGGCGAAGAGGATTCGGCTAGACATGTCGTATGGAAATTTCGCAGGTGCCCGAGGTGCCGCCCGGGGTGCCCGGCTTCGCCGTGGGACGCATGCTGGGGCGCGGAGGGTGCGCGACGGTCTGGCTGGCCAGGGAAAACCGGACCGGGCGGGACTTTGCCCTCAAGTGCTTCCACCCCGGCACGGCCGGCCCAGCCGGTGGTGAACCGCTGACTGAGGACGCGGTCCGGCGCGAGGTCCGCATCCTGTCAGTCCTGGACCACCCGCACCTGGTCAAGGCACATGATGCCGTCCGGTTTCCAGGACAGCCCGAAGGCGGCACGGCCCTGGTGATGGATTATGCGCCGGGCGGGTCCCTGGCCGGCCTCATGGCCAGCCGCGGAAAGTTGAGCGTTGGCGAAACGGTCACGGTGCTGACACCCATCGCCCAGGCGCTGGGATACCTGCACAGCAAGGGATTCACCCATGCGGACGTCTCGCCGGGAAACGTCCTGTTCACCGGGCAGGGAAAACCCTTGCTGTCAGACGTCGGCATCGCGCGGATGCTGGGCGACCCCGGCCATGCAGCAGCGTCAGGAACACCGGGCTTCGTGGACCCGTCACCGGTGGACGCCGTGCGTGGCCTGCAGCCCGAAAGGGATGTCTATTCGACGGCGGCGCTGGGCTGGTTCTGCCTCACGGGCCAGGCTCCGCCCAGGACGTCGGGCCGGCCGCCGCTGCCGCTCCTGGTTCCGGATGTTCCGCGGGAGCTGGCCGCTGCACTGGAAGCAGGCCTGAACGAGGACCGGCGTGCCCGGCCCACCGCGGCGGCGCTGGCTACCGCCGTCTACCGCAGCGCGTCGCCCCGGCCACTGGACCTCGCCGCCTCCGTCCATCCCACGGTGATTCCGGAGCTGTTGACCCGCCGGCAGGACCCGGCACCATCCCGGCCCAGGGCAGCTGCGGAAAAGTACAAGGCCGCAGGAAGGTGGATCGCCACTGCCAGATGGTCCGGCCATTCCTTCGCCGGCCCGCGCATGCCGTTTCCACAGCCCGTCAACGAACGCCGCCCTTCCGGCGGGAAGCACGCCGGCCGAGCGGACGTTGGCAGCGCCCAAGCTGGCCCGGCAGATGTTGGCACAGCAGAAGTTGGCACAGCAGATACCGGCACGGCACGATCCAGCCCAACAGGTGGAGGTCCAGTACGATCCAGCCCGGCAGATGCGGGCGTGGCACATCCTGGCCCAACCCACCTCAGCAGGGGACGGCGCCGCTCACCCCTGCAGCGCCGCGCGCCACTGCTGCGAGGCTTCCTCCCTGCGGCCGCCGTGGTGGCGGCGGCCGTGGCATGGTGGCTTGCAGGGGCCGCAGAACTGCCTTTTAAGCCAGGTCCTGCGCCGGAGTCCGTCACGGTCCGGGAGTCCAGTGTTGGTCAGGAATCCGGCGGCGGATGGGCGCCCGACACTCCCTCGGGTGGGGCTGCGGAAAGTGAAGATGCAGCAAGTGGACCTGCTGCCAGCCCAGCAGCCCAGGACATCTCCGGCGCTCCCACCGAAATCGGCGGGAGCGAACAGGGAGCAGTGAAAAACGGCGGGGGCGACAACAGCGGTGGCCCTGCGGCTGCGGCCAGGCAGCAGGCGCGGGCGTCGGATCCCATCCAGGCTGTCCAGGGCCTCGCTGCCCTGCGGGACCTGGCCTTCAGCACGGGAGAGCTCGGGCTGCTCGACGAGGTTAACGCGGGAGGCTCCCCGGCAGCTGCCGCCGATGGGCGGACAGCCGAACGGCTTCGAAGCTCCGGCCACGTCCTCGCCGGGTTTTCCAGCACCCTTGCCGAGTTGCATCTGGAGGACGAAGCCACTGCCGCCCGCGCCCTGGTGCGGGTGCGCTCCAGTTCCTCCGCATATGAGGAGAAGGATGCCGGGGGCTCCGTCGTCGGGACGGGCCCGGCCACCACCAGCCGCCAGCTCCGACTGGTCCTCGTGACCGTGGGCGGCGCGTGGCGCATCAGCGAGATCCTTCCAGGGGACTGATCCCCACCTAGTCCTTGCCGGCAACCCACTGGGCGGCCTCTGCCACCGTGGGGTGCTGCCACGCGAAACCGGCCCCGAGGAGCACCGCCGGTTCCATGCGCTGGCTGGAAAGCAGGAGTTCCTCCGCCAGATCCCGCATCAGCAGCCGCAGCACAGGGGCGGGGACCCGCAGGGCCGCGGGCCGGTGCAGTGCACGCGCAATTTCCCCCACCAGCGTGCCCACGTCAGCCTGCTCGGGAGCGCACAGGTTCACTGGCCCGCTGACCCGTGACTCGAGCAGAAAGAGGAATGCCGCCGATACGTCCGGCAGGGTGACCCAGGGCCAGTACTGCCGGCCGCTCCCCAGCGGCCCGCCCAGGCCCAGCCGGATCAGGGGCAGCAGCCTGCCCAGCGCCCCGCCTGACCGGCTGAGGACAACGCCTGTCCGCGTTGTCACCACCCGCACCCCGTCCGGGGCCGAACGGGCTGCGTCCTCCCACTCAACGCAGATCCGCGACAAGGTTCCCGATCCCGGCGGTGCGGACTCACGGAGTACGGTGTTGCCGGCGTCGCCGTAATAGTTCGAGCCGGACTGGCTGATAAAGGCCGCCGGCGGGGAATCCAAGTGCCGCATCGCCTGCGTGAGGGTCCGCGTTGATCCAATCCGCGAGCTGAACAGCTCCTCCACCCGTTTGCGGGTCCAGGGCCGGTCCCCGATGCCGGCGCCGGAAAGGTTAACCACGGCATCCGCCCCGGCCAGGGCCTGCGGATCCAGGTCACCGGCCGCGGGATCCCACCTGACCTCGGACGCGGAGGCGGGGTCCCCCCTGACCAGGGACACGACGTCGTGGCCTGCCTTGGTGAAGGTTTCTGACATGGAAGTGCCGAGGAGCCCGGAGGCGCCGGCCATGACGATGCGCATGGTCCATCTCACCACGCCGCAGCGCCGGCGGCACCTCCCGACAGGCCGCAGGAGGGTTGACTATGATCGAACGATGACCTTTTCCAGCTACTTCCGTTTCCCGCATCTGCACGGCGATCTGGTCACTTTCGTGGCCGAGGACGACGTGTGGATCGCGCCCTTGGGCGGCGGCCGCGCCTGGCGCGTCTCGGCCCTCCAACTGCCCGCCCGCAACCCCCGGTTCACCCCCGACGGGAAGCGGCTGGTGTGGACGGTGGTCCAGGGAACGGCGCCGGAAGTGGTGTCGGCAGAAGTCGACGGCGGCGGGTACAGGCAGCTGACCTTCTTCGGCCACACCACAACGCGGGTCAAGGGATTCACTGCCAGCGGTTCAGTGGTGGTCACCAGCGCGTTCCGCCAGGCCGAAAGCAGGCACACGCACGCCTACAGCGTCCCGCTAGAGGGCGGCTGGGCCGAGGAACTCCCGTACGGGCCGGTTGAGTCCGTAGCCTTTGGTCCGGAGGTGGGCGACGAGCGGCCCGTGGTGGTGGGCAGCGTGCTGTCCCGCGAACCCGCCTGGTGGAAACGCTACCGCGGCGGCACCGCGGGGAAGCTGTGGATCGACGCCGACGGCAACGGGGAGTTTGAACGCCTGGTGCCGGAGCTTGACGGCAACCTTGCCGATCCCATGTGGGTGGACGGCCGGATCGCCTTCCTTTCGGACCACGAGGGCTACGGCAACCTCTATTCGGTCCTTCCCAGCGGAAAGGACCTGCGCCGCCACACGGACCACGAGGACTTCTACGTCCGGCATGCCGCCACCGACGGCAAACGGGTCATTTTCGAATCCGCCGGCGAGCTGTGGGTACTGCACGATCTCGGCTCCGACGCCGTTCGGCTGGACATCACCCTTGGCTCCGCCTCGCAGTCCAGGCGTCCTGCCCTGCTCAAGACCGCCAGGCACCTCGGTGCGGCAGTACCTGACACGACCGGTTCCGCCAGTGCAATCGAAGCCCACGGCACCATCCACTGGCTGCGCCACAAGGACGGGCCGTCCCGCATCATCGAGGCGACGCCGGGTGTCCGCGCCCGCCTGCCCCGGCCCCTGGGGGACGGTCGGATCGCCTACCTCGCAGACCACGGCAACGTCGAGGCGTTGTACATCAAGGACATCGCGGCTCCGGTGCCGCATGCCGGGCTTGGCGGCACGGAAGGGAGCGCGGGCCCGGGTGGCGCCGCAACCCGCAGCACGGCGGACGTTCCCACGCCGGTGGCCGCAGGAAAGGAAGAGACCGTAGTCCTGCCGCAGCCGGTCCCCGCTGCCGGTGCTGCCGCGCTGGCCGGGAACCCTGCGCTGGCCGGGAACGCCGTGCCGGCCCACGCCTCTGATGAGCAGGCCGACGTTGCTCCTGAAGCCGGCTCCTCCGCCGAAGCACAGGCACTTCCGGCAGCAACCCGCATCGACTTTCCCCGTCCGTCGCGTGCCAGCGCCCTGGAAGCCAGTCCTGACGGGCAACGGCTCGCCCTCGGCACGTCCTTCGGCGAGGTTTATGTGGCGGACACCCGCACAGGTGAACTGACGCTGGTGTCCAGCATTGGCGAGGGCACGGTTGCCGACCTCTCGTGGTCGGCGGACTCGCAGTGGCTCGTGTGGTCGGAACCGGTCACGTCCTTCGGTTCCCGCAGCCGGCTGCGGATGGCCAGCGTGGCAAAGCCGGGATCCGTCCCGGTGGATGTCACGGACGGCCGCTTCGGAGACAAGTCCCCGGTCTTTACCCCGGACGGGAAGTTCCTGGCGTTCCTGTCGAACCGCAGCTTCGACCCGGTGTACGACGGACATTCCTTCGACCTCTCCTTCCCCAGCCCCATCAAGCCGTACCTTGTGGCACTCGCGGCGGACACGCCGTCGCCCTTTGGTCCCGCGGTGGACTCCGATGCAGGGGAAGCTGCCGCCGCAGGGGGAGACGGGCAGGGCCCGGACGGGGAATCGGCAGCACCGGACGTTCGGGTGGACGCCGAGGGCCTGGCCCACCGGGTCATCACCGTTCCCGTGCCGCAGGGGAACTACACCTCACTGAAGGCAACTGAGGGGGCCCTGCTGTGGCTCGACTGGGCCCTCGCCGGGGTCACCGGCGACGGCAAGGCCAGCCAGGACGACAAGGACGCCCGCCCCAGCCTGGTCCGGTTCGACCTTGGACGGCGAAAGCAGGCCACCCTGGTGGACGCGCTGGACAGCTACCGGCTGTCAGGGGACCGCAGCAAGGTGGTGCTGGTCTCGGACAAGCAGGTCACCGTGGTGCCCGCAGATGCCAAGGCGGATGAGGAATCCGGGAAGCTGGTCAAGGTTGACCTCGGCCGGATCCGGGTCATGATGGAACCGCTCAGCGTATGGGGCCAGGCCTTCGACGAGGCGTGGCGGCTGCAGCGCGACTTCTTCTGGACCGAGGACATGGCCGGCCAGGACTGGGAATCCATCCACAAGCGCTACCGTCCCCTGGTGGAGCGCCTGGGCTCCCACGATGACCTGGTGGACCTCCTCTGGGAACTGCACGGCGAGCTGGGAACCTCGCACGCCTACGTCCGGCCGGCACTTGTCACGGAGAACGGCAGCCACGGCCAGGGCAGGCTGGGCGCCGACCTGGCCTACACGTCCGCCGGCTGGGAAATCACGCGGATCCTTGCCGGCGAGTCCTCCGACCCGCTGGCGACGTCGCCCCTGACCCGGCCCGGCGTCGGCGGCAAGGCGGGGGATATCCTGCTCGCCATCGACGGCGTGCCGCTCTCGGAAAGCGTCACCCCGGCCATGCAGCTTGTCGGAGCCGCAGGGCGCGCCGTCGAGCTGACCCTCCTGAACGGTGCTGCGCACGGAGCCGCAGCGGGCACCCAGCGCCGCGTCGCCGTCGTGCCCGTCAAGGACGAGGAGCGCCTCCGGTACCAGGAATGGGTGGCTTCGAACCGGCGGACCGTCCGTGAAGCGTCAGCGGGCACATTCGGCTACCTCCACATCCCGGACATGATGGCGAACGGCTGGGCACAGCTGCACCGGGACCTGGACACCGAAACTGCCCTGGACGGACTGATCGTCGATGTGCGGCGCAACCGCGGCGGGCACACCTCGCAGCTGGTGGCAGAGCTCATTGGACGCAAGGTCACGGGCTGGAGCATGCCCCGCGGCGAAAAGCCCCGGACATACCCCCACCATGCGCCGCGCGGTCCGGTGATCATCCTGGCCGATGAGTTTGCCGGCTCGGACGGGGACATCATCACGCAGGTGTCCAAGCTGAGGGGGATCGGGCCGGTCATCGGAACGCGCACGTGGGGCGGGGTGGTGGGCATCGACAACCGCTTCGCCCTGGCCGACGGCACCGGCGTGACGCAGCCGCGGTACGCCACCTGGTTCGGCGGCGGTGTGGGCTGGAGCGTGGAGAACTACGGGGTGGACCCGGACATCGAGGTCACGTTCCCGCCCCATGCCTATGCCGCGGGCCGGGACCCCCAGCTGGAGTACGGCATTGGTGCGCTGAAGGAAATGATCCAGGAACTGCCCACCGACCGTCCGCCGGCCCGCGAAGGCTACCGCCGGCTGCGTCCCGCCCCGCTGCCGGCACGCCGCCAGGGGAAGTAGCCCCAGCGGCAGAAGCCGCATCGGCAGTAGAACCGCAGCGCAGCAAAAAGCCCTGCCTGGCCGGAATGGCCAGGCAGGGCTTTTTTACTTTTGCCGGATCAGGACTCCAGGGTCGCATCCAGGGTGATGTCGATGCTGGCCAGGGCGCCGGACACGGGGCAGCCCACCTTGGCCTCGCCCGCGATCTTCTGGAACTCCTCCTCGGAAATGCCGGGGACCCGCGCTGACATGGTGAGGTGGCTGCCAGTGATTCCCGTGCCGGGAACAAACGTCACGTCTGCCTTGGTGCGGACTTCCTCAGGTGTGTGGCCCGCCTTATCGAGCTCGTTGCTGAAGGCCATGGAGAAGCACGCGGCGTGGGCTGCGGCGATGAGTTCCTCCGGGCTGGTCTTGCCGTTGGCCGCTTCGGTGCGGGCCTTCCAGGTGACATCGAACGTGCCCAGGCCTGAGGTGGCCAGGCTGGTGGTGCCGGCACCTTCCGTCAGGTTGCCGTTCCATACTGCGTTTGCCGAACGTGTTGCTGCCATGTTCACTCCTCAGGTCGATGTGTACCGGGGCAGGCCGCTGCCTGGACCCCGCCGTGTCCCATCCTAGGGACAACACCCGCGGCATGCACCGGCTGTCCGCTGTCAGAGGATTATGACCGGGGCATGAAACAACGACGGCGGCGCTCCCCGGGAGGGGAACGCCGCCGTCGTGGTTTTGGCCGGGGCTGCTACTGCCAGAGCGTCGCGATGGCGATGTTCAGCAGCGCGAGTCCGCCTACGCCGTGCGCCAGGCCTGCGCTGATCTCCTCGCCCTTCTTGTACTTGCGGCGGCCGATGAAGGCGAGCACGCCAACGGCCAGCGCCACAGCGAACTTAATGCCGAGCTTGAAATAGTTGGCGTCCATGTCCAGGGCCGGGATAAGCCCCATCAGTGCCACTCCGGTCAGCAGCTGGAGCATGGCGCCGTCGAACTGGCGGGGGTGGACGGTGGGCTTCTTCATCTGGCCGATCCAGATGCCGACGATCATGGCGGCGCCGACGATATGCAGGAAGACCACGATGTTATAGACGATGTTCATGGGACCAGTGTAGCCATTCGTTCTACCGGGCGTAGTAGCGGTTCGGGTGCGTGGTGCCCCGTCCGCATACTTTCCGGGCGGGAGCCTGAGCGTTAAACGACGACGGCGGTGCAGGCCGTCCGGGAGGTATCCCGCCGTTGCCTGCACCGCCGTCGTGTGCGTCCGGGTGTTACAGCCCCAGGTCCGCTTCGAAGGCGCCTTCTTCAAGGCGTGCCTTCAGGGTCTGGAGGAAACGGCCGGCGTCCGCGCCGTCCACCAGGCGGTGGTCGTACGTCAGGGAGAGGTACATCATGGAGCGGATGGCGATCGAATCGTCACCGTTCTCATCGGCCACCACCACGGCGCGCTTGACGATGGCGCCGGTGCCGAGGATGCCCACCTGCGGCTGGTTGATGATCGGGGTGTCGAACAGGGCCCCGACGGAGCCGATGTTGGTGATGCTGAATGTGCCGCCGGACAGCTCGTCCGGGCCGATCTTGCCGTCGCGGGTGCGGCCGGCAACGTCGGCGATCTTGCCCGCCAGTCCCGCAAGGTTCAGGCTGCCGGCGTCGGAGATGACCGGAACCAGCAGGCCCTTGTCAGTGTCGACGGCGATCGCCAGGTGCTCGGCGTTGTGGTAGGTGATCTCCTGCTTGTCCTCGTCGTAGGCAGCGTTCAGCTTGGGGTGCTGCTTGAGGGCCTCGGCGACAGCCTTGGCGATGAACGGCAGGAAGGTCAGCTTGACGCCGTTCTGTGCCTGGAAGGAGTTCTTGGCGCGGGCACGGAGCTTGGCGACCTTGGTCATGTCCACTTCGTGGACCTGGGTCAGCTGCGTGGAGACCTCGAGGGACTCGCGCATGCGGCGGGCGATGACCTGGCGGATGCGCGGGGCCTTCTGGGTGGTGCCGCGCAGCGAGGAAGCGGCCTGGCCCGCGGATGCGGAGGCTGCCGGGGCGGACGCTGCCGGAGCTGCGGGCGCGGCTGCGGGAGCTGCCTTTGCCTCGGCTGCGGCGATGACGTCCTGCTTGCGGATGCGGCCGCCGACGCCGGTGCCGGAGAGGGCGGTGATGTCCACGCCGTGCTGGTTGGCGAGCTTCCGGACCAGGGGAGTCACATAACCCGACTCGGATCCGCCTGCTGACGGTGCAGCTTCTTCGGACGCCGGTGCAGCAGCCTGGGGAGCCGGGGCAGCCTTGGGGGCTTCCTCCTTGGGTGCTTCCTGGGCGGGAGCGGCCTGCGGTGCGGGTGCTTCAGCCTTCGGTGCTTCGGCCTTGGGCTCTTCCTTGGCCGGTGCCTCGGTGGAGGGGGCCTCGGCCGGGGCGGCAGCAGCGCCTGAACCGATGACGGCAAGGACGGATCCAACCTCGGCGGTCTCATCCTCGTTGACGCGGATTTCCTGGAGGGTGCCGGCCACGGGGGAGGGAATTTCGGTGTCGACCTTGTCGGTGGAAACCTCCAGCAGGGGTTCGTCCACCTCCACGGCGTCGCCAACAGCCTTGAGCCAGCGGGTGACGGTACCTTCCGTGACGCTCTCACCGAGGGCCGGCAGGGTGACGTCGTGGCTTTCGCCGCCGGCGGCCGGCGCCTCAGGTGCGGACTTTTCCTGCGCAGGTGCCTCTGCGGGAGCGGGCGCCTCGGTGGACGGCGCTTCGGCGGGAGCCGGCGCTTCCTCGGCAGCAGGGGCCTCCTCGGCGGGAGCCTCTTCGGCGGGTGCGCCGCCCCCGGAGCCGTCCCCGATGCGGACCAGGGGAGCGCCGACCTCGGCGGTCTCGTCCTCGGCCACCAGGATTTCCTCAATCACGCCAGCTACAGGAGAGGGGATTTCAGTGTCTACTTTGTCGGTGGAGACTTCGAGCAGCGGCTCGTCCACCTCTACCCGGTCACCTACCTGCTTGAGCCAGCGGGTGACGGTTCCTTCGGTGACGCTCTCACCGAGGGCGGGCAAGTTAACGGATTCAGACATGTCGTCCCCGTTCTCCTTATTGATCTTTAGTGCGGATGATTGCTGCCGTTTGGCCAGCCTAGTGCACCCGGCATTCCGTGCCGGGTGCACCAGGCCCTTGGGTTTTGGGGAGACTAGCCGTGAAGCGGCTTGCCGGCGAGTGCCAGGTGGGCTTCGCCCAGGGACTCGTTCTGGGTGGGGTGGGCGTGGAGCAGCTGGGCCACATCCTCCGGGTAAGCTTCCCAGTTCACGATCAGCTGGGCCTCGCCCACCTGCTCGCCCATGCGCGCGCCGATCATGTGGACGCCCACCACGGGGCCGTCCTTCTGCCGGACCAGCTTGACCAGGCCGGAGGTGCCCAGGATGGAGCTCTTGCCGTTGCCTGCGAGGTTGTATTCCTGGGTCTGCACCTGGTCCTCGCCGAACTTCTCCTTGGCGGCCTTTTCGGTGTAGCCCACGGTAGCGATCTCCGGCTCGGAGTAGGTGACCTTGGGAATGTTGATGTCCTCGACCACCACAGGCTTCAGGCCGGCGATTTCCTCGGCCACGAAGATGCCCTGCTGGTAGCCGCGGTGCGCCAGCTGCACGCCGGGGACGATGTCGCCCACCGCGTAGATGTTGCCGACGCCCGTGTGGAGGCGCTCGTTGGTGATGACGAAGCCGCGGTCAATGGTGATGCCCGCTTCCTCGTATCCGAGGTTGGCGGTGACGGGGCCGCGGCCCACGGCAACCAGCAGCAGGTCGGCCTCGAACGTCTTGCCGTCCACCAGGGTGACCTTGACGCCGTCGTCGTTCTGCTCGACGCCCTGGAAGAACACGCCGGTGGAGAACTTGATGCCGCGCTTTTTGAAGGCGCGCTCGAAGTTCTTCACGATGGTGGCGTCCTCGTTGGGAACCAGCGAGGGCAGGCCCTCCACGATGGTGACGTCGACGCCGAAGGACTTCCACACAGAGGCGAACTCGACGCCGATGACGCCGCCGCCCAGGATGATGGCGCTCTTGGGGATGAAGTCCATGGTCAGGGCCTGGTCGGAGGTGATGACCTTGCCGCCGAGCTCCAGGCCGGGCAGGGTGCGCGAGTAGGAACCCGTGGCCAGGACGATGTTCTTGCCCTTGTACGCGGTGCCGTTCACCACGACGGTGTCGGTGCCCTGGAGCTTGCCTTCACCTTCGATGACGGTGATGCCCTTGGACTTGATGAGTCCCTGAAGGCCCTTGTACTTGCCGGCGATGATGCCGTCCTTGTACGCGTTGACGGCGTTGATGTCGATGCTGTCAAGGGTGACGTTCACGCCGTACTTGGCGGAGTCACGGGCGTGGTCGGCCAGTTCCGCGGAGTGCAGGAGGGCCTTGGTGGGGATGCAGCCGTTGTGGAGGCAGGTGCCGCCCAGCTTGGCCTTCTCCACGAGGCCGACGGTGAGGCCAAGCTGTACTGCCCGGAGCGCGGCGGCGTATCCGCCGCTGCCGCCACCGAGTACCAGGATGTCGAATTCTTGCGCAGTTGCCTGATCGGCCACTTAAACGCTCCCTCGCGTGAACGATGACGCGATCCTGCGCATCATCTGGTCTTGGAACTTGCACTGCCGTGATTATGCCAGCAGGCCAATTCTCTTGCATTTGTGACTACCGTGGTTCACCTTAGCGAACCACTTATCCATGCTCCACCCTGGCACCACGTTTGTGGAGCGCTTGTGTCGAGTGTCACGCGGCTTTGTGGCACAGGGATCACCGGTCCCGCAAAGCCGCGTGACAGCACGCCGGAGGCCGCCAAAGGGTCAGGCGGCAGCCAGGATGTCCTCCACGTACGCCACCAGGGTCCGGACGGTGCAGCCCGTTCCCTGCTTGTGCGTGTAGCCGTACGGGCTCCCGTTATTAAAGGACGGCCCGGCGATGTCGATGTGGGCCCAGGGGATCTGTTCCCCGTCCTTGCCCTTACCCACGAACTCGCGGAGGAAAACGGCGGCGGTCATCATGCCGCCGTGGCGTTCGCCGATGTTGGCGAGGTCGGCGACCTGCGAATCCAGGCTGGGCCGCAGTTCCTCGGGCAGCGGCATGGGCCACACGAGTTCACCGGCCCGGTCCGCTGCCGCCTTGAGCGGGCCCGTCACGCTCTCGGATCCCATGACGCCGGCTGTCCGGTTGCCCAGGGCGATCAGCTGCGCCCCGGTGAGCGTGGCAACGTCGATGATGGCGTCGGGGTATTCGCGGCTCGCGGCCACGATGCCGTCGGCCATGACCAGCCGCCCCTCGGCGTCGGTGTTCAGGACCTCAACGGTCTTGCCCCCGAACATGGTGAGGACGTCGGCGGGGCGGGAGGCGGCGCCGGAGGGCATGTTCTCGGCGATGCAGAGCCAGGCGGTGGCCTTGACCGGCAGGCCGAGTCCCGCGAGGGCCAGGACAGTGTTAAGGACGACGGCGGCCCCCGCCATGTCGCTCTTCATGTCGCCCATGCCCAGGGCCGGCTTGATGGAGATGCCGCCGGTGTCGAACGTGATGCCCTTGCCGACCAGCGCGATCTTCGAGGTTGCCTTGGCAGGGGAGTACTCCACCTTGACCAGGCGGGGCTGGCGTGCCGAGCCCTTGCCCACGCCCATGATGCCGCCGAAGCCTTCCTTCTCGAGTCGCTTCTCGTCCCAGACGGTCACTTTGACGGGCAGCCCCTTGGCGAGGTCCTTCGCGGCGTCAGCGAAGGTTTCCGGGTAGAGGTGGCTGGGCGGCTGGTTGACCAGGGACCGGGTGGCGTTGACCGCCCTGCCGATCAGCGTGGCGCGCTTGAGGACCTCGTCCAGTTCCTTCTGGCCGGCCAGTTCAGTGAAGATCACGGCATTGCGGACGGGGTCCTTCAGGCCGTCCTTGGAGGACCGGAACTCGCTGAAGGAATAGGCGCCCAGCGCGGCACCTTCGGCTACGGCCTCAACGTCGGCGAGGGACGCCGTCGGGAATGCCAGGGCAACCGTGGCCAGGCCGGCGAGCTGGCGGACGGCGGAGCCTGCTGCCCGCCGCAGGGCTTCCCCTGCCAGTGGCTCGGTGGCTGATACCTTGCCCACCCCGGCGAGGACCAAAACGCCCGCGCCGGTCTCGGGAAGGCCCGGCAGGCGCACCAGCTGGTCCGCTGAGCCCGTAATGCCGAGGGCCTTCAGGGAATCGGCCAGCGCCTCGGCGGACCGGGCGGTCAGCGGGTTGTCCAGGAGGACGGGTCCGTCCGCACCCTGCCCCACACCTATGACGACGGCGTCACTGGGGCTTTTCTTCAGGTCCCGCGAGAGGGTACTAAGGTTGATTTCAGTATTCTTGACCACGCGGATCAGTCCTCGATTCTCGAAAGATGTTCGGGCAGGGGTGCATGTTCGGCGCTCTGCCATGGTTGCCCGGGTACCGCCGTTCGGAACGCAGTCCGGGTGCCTGCGGGCCCGTCTGGCAGGCCAGTTCCGATCGTAGCCCGTCCGTGTCTGAGCTGGTGAATTCCGTGAGAGGTGCGCCACAGCCGGCGCCGGAATGCCCCGCTGCCCCCGGGCGTTGTAAAGAATGTCCACCCGCACCTGTGAAAGGAACATGCCGTGCTTGAACGGATCTCCGGCTCCCTGCTGGACCCCGATGCGCTCTATGCGAGCAACATTGAGCTGTTCCACAGCCCTGAACTCCGCGGGCTGAACCTGGTGATGGGCTTCACCGGGTTTGCCGACGCAGGCCACGTGGTGAAGCAGATCAATGCCGAACTGCTGGATTCCCTCGACGCCGAGCCGGTGGCGGTTTTTGATGCGGACCAGCTTATTGACTACCGCTCGCGCCGGCCGCACCTGACGTTCGTGGAGGACCACCTCCAGGATTACCAGGAACCCCGGCTGGCCCTGTACCGGCTGAAGGACGGGCTGGGTAAGCCCTTCCTGCTCCTGGCGGGCTTCGAACCTGACCTGCAGTGGGAGAGGTTCGCACGGGCCGTGGTGGGCATCGTGGAGAAGCTGGATGTGAACCTGGTGACCTGGATCCACTCCATCCCCATGCCCGTTCCCCACACCAGGCCGGTGGGTGTGACGGTGCACGGTAACCGTCCTGACCTGATCGAGGGCATCTCGGTGTGGAAGCCCACCGTGGAGGTCCCCGCCGCCGTAGGCCACATCCTGGAACTCCGCCTCGTGGAGGCAGGACGCAATGTTGCCGGCTATGTCATCCATGTGCCGCACTACCTGGCCGAGGCGGAATACCCCACCGCCGCCGTCGCAGGCCTTGAATACCTCGGTGCCGCCACATCACTGATGCTGCCATCGGACAGGCTCCGGGAAGCAGGCCGTGAGGTAAGCCGCCAGATCGCGGAACAGATCGACGCCTCCGAGGACGTCCAGCAGGTGGTGTCGCGGCTGGAGGCCCGCTACGACGAAAAGGCCGAGGGCACGGTCCGCCGGTCGCTCCTGGCGGACGAGAACGACGAGCTGCCCAACGCCGACGATCTCGGCGCTGCCGTGGAGGCCTACCTGGCCCGGGAGAACCCCGGCAAGTAAGGGCCCCGGCGGGCGCCCGGGCATAATGAAGGAGTGACTGCACCCCGCGCCTGGCTTATCTGGACCATCGGAATATTCGGGTACCTGGTGGCCGTGGCGCAGCGCACGTCCTTTGGCGTGGTGGGGCTGGAAGCCACCGAGAGGTTCCAGGCCAGCGCGTCAGCGATCTCCTTCTTCACTGTCCTTCAGCTCCTTGTCTACGCGGGGCTCCAGATTCCCGTAGGGCTTCTGGTGGACAGGTTTGGCTCCCGTGCCATGATCGCCGGCGGCGCAGTCCTCATGGGCCTGGGCCAGCTCCAGCTCGCCTTTGCAGACAGCATTCCCGGGGGAGTGGCCGGCCGGGTCCTGGTGGGCGCCGGGGACGCCATGACGTTCATTTCCGTGATCCGGCTGATTCCGCTCTGGTTCGCTCCTGCCCGGGTTCCACTGGTGACGCAGCTGACGGGCATGTCCGGCCAGCTCGGCCAGCTGTTCAGCGTTATCCCCTTCGCCTTCGTCCTGCATCTCGCGGGCTGGACCCCGGCGTTCCTTATGCTTGCCGGGATGTCAGCCCTCGCCGTCGTCCTGACGCTGGTGCTGCTGCAGGACGTCCCGCCGGGAACCGCCCGCCCGCAGGCCCAGCAGGGGCTGCGGGCTACCGGGTCCTCGCTGGCCCGGGCCTGGCGCCAGCCGGGGACCCGCCTGGGGCTCTGGAGCCACTTCACCATCCAGTTCAGCGGCACCGTGTTCGCCATGACCTGGGGCTACCCGTTCCTGCTCTCCGGCCAGGGCCTGGACGCAGGAACGGTGGCGGCCCTGATGGCCCTCTACGTCGCCGCCGGGATGGCGGTGGGGCCCTTCATCGGACGCTTCGTCTCCCGCCATCCGTTACGGCGTTCCACCATGGTCCTGCTCATCGCCGGCGCAACCGCGGCAGCGTGGGCCGCCGTCCTGCTGACCCCCGGCCGTGCTCCGCTGTGGCTGCTGGCCGGTCTCGTGGTGGTGCTGGCCGTCGGCGGTCCGGGGTCCATGATTGGCTTCGACTTTGCCCGCACCTTCAACCCTGCGCACCGGATCGGGACGGCCACGGGCATCGTCAACGTGGGCGGGTTCATCGCCGCCCTGGTGGCGATCTTCCTGATCGGGCTCGTGCTGGACATCCTGTTTGCCAGCGGGTTCTCCCAGGGCGTCCTCTACGGCCTGGATCCTTTCCGGATCGCCCTGAGCGTCCAGTTCCTGCTGCTGGGGTTCGGGGCGGCAGCCATGCTCGTGTGCCGGCGCAAGGTGCGGCGGCAGATGGCCGCCCAGGGTGTGGTGGTGCCGCCGCTGCGCAGCGCGCTGGCCCGGCAGCGGCGCGAGAACCTTGCGCGGCGGCGCGGGTCTTCGATCCCCGATGAGTGACGCTGGTCCTCCACTGGCACTGATCCTCCACAGGCCCGGTTTCCGCACATAGCCGCTGTCCGTTCTTATCGGGAGCCGGCGGGGGGCGGATGCTGGAGCCATGACTTCTCCAGACCACCTGACAGTCCGCAGCCCCGAAGACATCCTCGGCTTCATCCCGCACTCGCTCGGATACTGGCCGGCGCAGAGCCTGGTGGCGATGACCCTGCAGGGTACGAGGCTTGGCGCTACCCTCCGGCTGGACCTCCCGGGACGCGAGGTCCTGGCCGCACCGGCCAAATTCCTGCAGGCCGTCCGGCGCTACCTGGCGGCGGACAAGGAAGCTGACGGCACCTTGCTGGCTTTCTTCACCAGCAACGGCAGCGCGTCGTCGCCGTCCCCGTACGACGGTCTGCTGGCCGGCCTGGACTCCATGCTGGAAGACGCCGGGATGCCGGTCCGGGAAGCCTGGTATGTCGGTGATGATTTCTGGCGCGAGGCCTGGTGCCTGGATGTTTCGTGCTGCCCGCTCCCCGGCCGGCCGGTGCAGCAGATCCGTGACAGCACCTTGAACACCGAGATGGTCTACCGCGGAAGCAGCGTTGGCCCGCAGCCGGAGGAGCAGGCACCCGCGCTTCCGGTTTCCAGCCTCTACCTCGCTGCCGTCAGGGAAGCTGAAACCGCGTGGTCCGCGCAACTGGACCTTCGCCGGGCAAGCAGGCAGCAGTTCGACTCGGTCCTCAGGCTCTGGCTGGATCTGCTGGACCGCCCGCTGAAGGAAGCCTGGCTGCCCGAGGCGGATCGCGACGGATTCCTGCGCGCCTCGCTGTTGGTCCCCGCGTACCGGGATGCTGTCCTGATGATGGCGGCAGCCGGTGCACAAGCTGCCCGGGCCGGTGCCGGGCAGTTGGGGCTCTTCCGGGATGAATGCCTCCTGGCCCCTGTGGCGCCCCAGGCCTTCCCGGGGACCGGGGCATGCGCGGATGGACTGCAGGGCGCTGCGGCGGAGACAGGACCGCCGAAGGAAGGACCGCCCGGTGCAGGAATCCCGGGCTACGGGGACGTCCTGATGGGCGTGGCCCCGGCCGTCCCGGACTGGGAACGGCTCAACGCCCTGGACCTGGCCCTTGGGCAGCTTGCCGCAGCCGGCGGCCGGGCGGCGGCTGCATCGTTCACGGGAAGGGGCTGGATCGCCTGGTGCCGCGGCCGCGGCTCCTACTCGGCGGCCTATCTCCGGCAGGCCCTTGACGCGGAACCCGGGTACCGCCTGGCGGAACTGCTGCTGGAACTGGTCCGGCGCGGAACACTTTGCGGCTGGGCGGCACGGAAGGAGGCTGCCTGGCAGAAGTTCGGCCCGGACGCGGCGTGACCGCTGCCGGGGTCCGGGGGAGCGGCGGCAGACGGGGCCGGACGGCGGGGACACCCGGCGGTGGCGAATGACGGGGAGGCCCGATTCGGGGAAAACATGAGACAATGGAGGCCGAGACCCGGTTGGGTCCGTGTATTGAGCGCACAGGAGTGGACCCTGCGGGGAACATAACAGCGGCTCCGGCAGTTGTCTTAACAGACTCTGCCGGCCGTGGTGGCGCTTGGTTTTCACCACGGACTTGACAGGGTCATAGTGGTGTTGCCCGTATGGTGATTCCACAGACCACCGCTAGAAAGGTTTTCTGTGACCCCGTCTTCCACGAAGAAGGACCCCGCCGCCCAGGACGAACTGTCCGCCGAGGAGAAGCAGGCTGCGACCAACGCCAAGCGTGCAGCTACGCGGGCAGCCAACAAGGCGTCGGCCGGTGCGGCTGCAGCGGACGGCAAGCCCGAGCCCAAGAAGCGCGGCCCCAAGCCCGGTGCGAAGGCAGCAGCCGCAAAGTCCGCTGCCGGTGACACCGACGACGCTGAAGAAGTCGAGGAAGACCTCGACGACATCGTCCTCGAAGGACCTGAAGTCATCGAGGAGGACGCCGAGGCCGATCCCGCCAAGGCAGTTGCCGGCTCCGGCAAGGGCTTCGTCTACTCGGACGCTGACGACGACGACGCGCCTGTCCAGCAGGTCATGTCCGCCGGAGCCACGGCCGACCCCGTCAAGGACTACCTGAAGCAAATCGGTAAGGTGGCACTGCTCAACGCCGAGCAGGAAGTGGACCTTGCCCTCCGGATCGAAGCCGGACTGTTCGCCGAAGAGAAGATCAACGCGGACGACGGTTCCATGGATCCGAAGTACAAGCGCGAGCTTGAATTCATCATCCATGACGGCAAGCGCGCCAAGAACCACCTCCTCGAAGCCAACCTTCGCCTGGTGGTCTCGCTGGCCAAGCGCTACACCGGACGCGGCATGCTGTTCCTGGACCTGATCCAGGAAGGCAACCTGGGCCTCATCCGTGCGGTGGAGAAGTTCGACTACACCAAGGGCTTCAAGTTCTCCACCTACGCCACCTGGTGGATCCGGCAGGCGATCACCCGTGCCATGGCGGACCAGGCCCGCACCATCCGTATTCCGGTCCACATGGTCGAAGTCATCAACAAACTGGCACGCGTCCAGCGCCAGATGCTCCAGGACCTCGGCCGCGAACCTACGCCCGAAGAGCTCGCGCTTGAACTCGACATGACCCCCGAAAAGGTTGTGGAAGTCCAGAAGTACGGCCGTGAGCCCATCTCGCTGCACACGCCCCTGGGCGAGGACGGCGACTCCGAGTTCGGTGACCTGATCGAGGACTCCGAGGCCGTTGTTCCCGCGGACGCCGTGAGCTTCACGCTCCTCCAGGAACAGCTGCACTCCGTCCTGGACACCCTGTCCGAGCGCGAAGCCGGGGTTGTGGCCATGCGCTTCGGCCTGACCGACGGACAGCCGAAGACTTTAGACGAAATCGGCAAGGTCTACGGAGTGACGCGTGAGCGCATCCGCCAGATCGAATCGAAGACGATGTCCAAGCTCCGCCACCCCTCGCGGTCGCAGGTACTCCGGGACTACCTCGACTAAAAGCAGGATGAGCTGGAAAAGCGGCCCGCCCGCTGCCGTGCCCTCGCGGGTGTGGCAGCGGGCGGGCCGCTTTTGCCGTTCCCGGCAGGACGCGCGGGCTGGGACTGGCCGGCCGGAACGGTGCCCCCCAATGGCGCCGGGCCGGGGATTAAAGAGGGACGCGGCTTAAAAGAATTGGGACCCCACCTTCCGGTGGGGTCCCAACAGCTTTGGGGAAGCTAGTCGATTTCTACGGCTGCCTTCTCATGAAGCTTGCCCGTCTCATCGTGCCAGTCGGAGCTCAAGGGTTTCAGAGTCGCCTCGACTGCGCGGGCGTGGTGGCCACAGAAGAGCAGCTCACCGCCGGAGGACTCCAATACAGCCCGGACATAGGCCTGAGCTCCGCAACGGTCGCACCGGTCCAGTGCATTGAGTGTGCGGTCTGCCACTGCTGTTGTCATGTCGGCCTCCTTAGTAGATCAGTACGTCTATATAACCAGCATTCGTAACAAAACCATCGCAAGGATGGGGCAAGTTCGCTGTGCGCGTATCCGCAATGTTGGCTCAAGAACGCCCCAGCAGCCTGCGCGGGTACCGACGTGGCGCGGTCCACACCCCCCGCCAGGTGTGGCAGCCGGACCGCGGGCGCCGCGCCGACTACCCTAGAGGAAGCGATCCCAGCCCGCTGTTTTACGTCCCTGAAGGAGCTCATCACCAGTGGCACCAAGTTCTGATTACACTGCCCGGCACCTGTCTGTACTGGAAGGCCTGGAGGCCGTCCGCAAGCGCCCGGGCATGTACATCGGTTCCACCGACTCCCGCGGCCTCATGCACTGCCTCTGGGAAATCATCGACAATTCCGTCGACGAGGCGCTGGCCGGGTTCGGCCACGACATCAAAATCATCCTGCACGCGGACAACTCCGTGGAGATCCACGACGACGGCCGCGGCATTCCCATCGACAAGGAACCCAAGACCGGCCTGACGGGCGTGGAGGTTGTCTTCACCAAACTGCACGCCGGCGGCAAGTTCGGCGGCGGCTCCTACACCGCCTCGGGCGGCCTGCACGGAGTGGGTGCGTCCGTGGTCAATGCCCTGTCCTCGCGCCTCGACGTCGAAGTGGACCGGGGCGGGAAGACCTACAAGATGTCGTTCCGCCGCGGCGAACCCGGTCGGTTCAAGGACACCGGCTCCAAGACGGACCCCGCCGCGCCCTTCACCCCGTTCGTTGACGACTCGGTCCTGGACATCGCCGGCAAGGCCAAGCGCGGCGTCACGGGAACCCGGATCCGCTACTGGGCCGACCGGCAGATCTTCACCCCGGACGCCAAGTTCTCCTACGAGGAACTGGCCGCCCGCGCCCGGCAGACCTCCTTCCTGGTCCCGGGCCTCAAGCTGACCGTGCGGGATGAGCGGAGGGTTCCGGGTACCCCCGGCGAGGCGGGCGTCCACGAAGAGGTGTTCCACCACGACGGCGGCATCTCCGAATTCGTCGAATTCCTCGCCGCTGACCCGGCAGTCACCGATGTGTGGCGGCTGCATGGCTCCGGAAAGTTCAAGGAGACCGTTCCCGTCCTGGACGAGCGCGGCCACAGCCAGCTTGCCGAGGTGGAGCGGGACTGTGAAGTGGATGTCGCCCTGCGCTGGGGGATCGGCTACGACAGCACGGTCCGCAGCTTCGTGAACATCATTTCCACGCCCAAGGGCGGAACCCACCAGTCCGGGTTTGAACAGGCCCTGGTGAAGACGTTCCGCAAAGCCGTGGAAAACAACGCCCGCAAGCTCAAGGCCGGGAATGACAAGATCGAAAAGGACGACATCTTCGCCGGGCTGACGGCCGTCCTGACAGTGCGGCTGGCGGAGCCGCAGTTCGAAGGCCAGACCAAGGAAATCCTGGGCACATCAGCCGTCCGCGCCATTGTTGCCAAGGTGGTGGAGCGGGAGATCGGCGCCAAGCTCAGCTCCGCGAACCGCAATGACAAGGCCCAGTCCGCCCTGCTGCTCGAAAAAATCGTCAACGAGATGAAGTCCCGCATCTCTGCCCGCGTGCACAAGGAGACCCAACGGCGCAAGAACGCGCTGGAAACCTCCTCCATGCCCACCAAGCTGGCCGACTGCCGCACGGACGACGTCGCACGCTCCGAACTGTTCATTGTGGAAGGCGACTCGGCGCTCGGAACCGCCAAGCTGGCCAGGTCCTCCGACTTCCAGGCGCTGCTGCCCATCCGCGGCAAGATCCTCAATGTCCAGAAGGCCTCGGTGGGGGACATGCTCTCCAATGCCGAGTGCGCTGCCCTGATCCAGGTGGTGGGGGCCGGGTCCGGGCGCAGCTTCGACCTCTCTGCCGCCCGCTACGGCAAGGTCATCCTGATGACTGACGCCGACGTGGACGGCGCGCACATCCGCACCCTGCTGCTGACCCTCTTCTTCCGCTACATGCGGCCCATGATCCTGGAGGGCCGGGTGTTCGCGGCGGTTCCGCCGCTGCACCGGGTGGAGGTCATCAACGCCGGCCAAAAGGCCAACGAGATGATCTACACCTACTCCGAGGCCGAACTCCACGTCCTGCTGGCCCGCCTGGCCAAGGAGGGCAAGCGGTACAAGGAGCCCATCCAGCGGTACAAGGGCCTGGGGGAGATGGACGCCGAACAGCTGGCGGAAACCACCATGGACCCGCGGCACCGTACCCTGCGCAAGGTAGGGATCGAAAACGCGCAGCAGGCAGAGGAGATCTTCGACCTCCTGATGGGCTCGGACGTGTCCCCGCGCAAGGACTTCATCATCGCCGGCGCCGCCAGCCTGGACCGGGAACGCATCGACGCCTGACGGCAGAAGGCAGCGGGCAGGCCGCGGAGGCCACAGGCATCCTGTGCCGCAGGCGTCGGGGCAGCAAAGGGAGGACGACGGCGGGACTCAGCCCAGCAGGCCGGGCACCACGAGCAGGGCGGTGGGCAGGGCAAGGAGCAGCACGGATCCCGCCACGACCATGCTGCGGATGGGTGCCGGCAGTTCGGGCCGGGGCGAGAGCAGCCGGCTGACCCGTGAGGCGGTGGTCCGGGCAGAGTCCGCGCCGGACGTGCCGGCGGCGGCGTCAAGGCCGGAAAGCGCCAGGCTGGAGGCCTCCGGGCGGAGATCCGCGCCGCCGCTGGTTCCGACCGACCCGCTGGCCACAATGGCGATGGCCTTGATCAGCGTTGCCTTGCTTTCGGTCTTGAGCGCGACGTCGTCGGCCAGCATCTCGATCAGGGAGTTCACCGATTCCTGCGCGAGGCGGGTGGTTGGCAGCCAGGGCAGCGCCTGCCGCCAGGCGGCGAAAGCCCACAGCAGCAGGTGGTGGCGCTGGCTGAGGTGGGCGTTCTCATGGATCAGGACCGCACGGAGTTCTGCGGGCTCCAGGGCCGCCATGAGGCCATCAGAGAGGACTGTCACCGACCGGGCGCCGCCGGGAAGGCAGTAAGCCACGGGGGAGTTGTGGCTGATGACCAGGGTTCCCGTCCCCTCAGCGGACGGCGAGGCCAGCAGGGACAGCAGTTCGCGGTGCCGCCGCCGCTGGCGCTCAATCTTGTAGTAGGTCAGCAGCAGGGTGAACACCAGGTGGGCGGTGAGCAGCGCTGCTGCGGACAGGGCGAAAATATGCCAGAAACCCAGGGCCGTGGTGGGGGCGTTGTAGAGCACCATGCCGGCCAGCGCCCGCAGGCCTGCGATCAGGTTGTCCCCGATCGGTTCCAGGCCATACACGAGCATTGCGCCGATCATGGACAGCCCGCCGGCCAGCGCTATCGCCTGCCACAGGATCATGGCGGTGAAGGGTGAGCGGGCGGGCCACTGCGCGCGTGAGAGGAGGACAGGCACCGGCCACGCCAGGACTATCGCAAGGACCGCCAGCAGGTACGAGGCCCAGAACATGGTCCGCTAGAGGTGGCCAAGCAGTTTGCGCAGAGTCTCGGCTTCACCCTCGGATACGGACCCGATAAAACGGGCCAGCACTGCTTCGCGGTCCGGAGCCGACCCCAGTACCTCGTGCATCAGCTCGGCGGTGTGGTCCTCGCGGCTGGACACTGCCTGGTAGCGGTGCGGACGGGTGCCGCGTTCGCGCTCCACCAGGCCCTTCTTCTCCAGCCGCGACAGTACGGTGAGCACGGTGGTCACGGCGAGCTCCTTGCCCTCGTGGCCGGCAGCACCGTCCTGGCCGGCCGAGGTCTGCGCGAGCCTGTCCCGCAGCGTGTTGGCTGTGGCTGCTTCCTGGCCCGCCCAGAGCAGATCCATCACTGCCCGTTCCAGTTCACCAAGACTAGCCATTGCACTTTTCCTTTGTTTCCCCGCGCCACCGCCGCCGGGCGGAAGTGGCTGCATGCTGTGTTTGAACTACAACCTCCAATTTACCCGGTTTTCCCAAGACTTTCTACGTTGGGTAGAACACGTGGCGTGACGTGGCCCTTGCCTGCCGACCCCGGGCAGTGGAAGCTGGTTTTTACACCGCCGCCGCCGTTGTTCTACACTCGGTAGAAGTTGAGTTCTACAAAACGTAGAAGATCTGCATTCGCTGACACGAGGGACCGCCTTGGACGCTATGGACGCGCTGGAAATCGCACGCTGGCAATTCGGGATCACCACCGTTTACCACTTCATGATGGTTCCGCTGACCATCGGCCTTGGCCTGGTTGTCGCAGTCATGCAGACGGCGTGGCACCGCACGGGCAATCCCGAGTACCTCCGGATGACCAAGTTCTGGGGAAAGCTGTTCCTTATTAACTTCATCATGGGGGTGGCCACCGGCATCGTCCAGGAGTTCCAGTTCGGGATGGCCTGGAGCGAATACAGCCGGTTCGTGGGCGATGTCTTCGGCGCGCCCCTGGCCCTGGAAGCGCTGCTGGCGTTCTTCGTCGAATCCACCTTCCTGGGACTGTGGATCTTCGGCTGGAAGCAGCTCAAGCCCGGCATCCACCTGGCGTGCCTGTGGATCGCTGTGATCGGGTCGATTTTCTCCGCGTACTTCATCATCGTGGCCAACAGCTGGATGCAGCATCCCGTGGGCGTGGAGATGATCGACGGCCGGCCCGTCATGACCGACGCCTGGGCGGTCTTCACCAACAACACCGCGCTCGTTGCCGTTCCGCACACCCTCTTCGGTGCCCTCGCCGTTGCCGGCGGCTTCCTGCTGGGCATCGCCTGGTACCACCTCTGGCGCAGGCGGCGCGACGGCGTCGACACGGTCGGCGCCGACGGCAGGGTCATCCCGGGCGAATCGGCGGATATCCCCGGCCGGGACCGCGACGACCACAAAGTCTGGCTCCGGTCCCTGCGGATCGGCGCGGTGGTGGCCATGATCTCCTTCGCCGGCACCGCCCTCACCGGGGATCTCCAGGGCAAGCTGATGTTCGAGCAGCAGCCCATGAAGATGGCCGCAGCGGAAGCCGCCTGCCATGACGGCACCGGGTTCTCCGTCCTGAGCATCGGCAACCTTGGTTCGCAGAACTGCGACGACATCGTTGCCCTCATTGAGGTCCCCGGCATCCTCTCCTACCTGGCGAAGGGCGACTTCACCACCGAAGTCCAGGGCGTCAACAGCCTCCTGCCGCAGTACAAGGAGGCCTACGGGACCCACCTTCCGGACAATCCCATCTACGGCGAACGCGCGGGCCAGGAGATCGACTACCTTCCCGTCATGGAGGTCACCTACTGGGGTTTCCGCATGATGATCGGCTTCGGCGGGCTCGCGGCCCTCGCCGCCCTCGTTGCGCTGTGGATCACCCGGAAGGGCACCGTCCCCGAATCCCGCTGGCTCATGCGGCTCGCCGTCTTCGGCATCCTGGCCCCCTTCGGTGCCAACGCGGCCGGCTGGATCTTCACCGAGATGGGCCGCCAGCCGTTCGTCGTCGCTCCCAACCCGGATCCCAGCGGCATCGACCAGGTGTTCATGTTCACGGCGGCGGCGGTATCACCCGGTGTCTCTGCCGGGGAGCTGCTGGCCTCGCTGGTCACCCTGACGGCGGTCTACGCAGTCCTGCTGGTGGTTGAGGTCAAGCTGCTGGTGAAGTACATCCGCGGCGGAGTGGTCTCCGCCATGCCTGAGCTGGTCCATGCACCGGCCGACGAAAATGAGGACGCCACCCCCGGATCCGGTGGACCGGGCGGCGGCAAACCCGGCGACGACGTCCTGGCGTTCGCCTACTAAGCCGCGCACGAAGAGCAGAGGAAATACACACATGGAACTGCTGCCAACCGTCTGGTTCATCGCCATCGCGGTGCTGTGGACCGGGTACCTCTTCCTGGAGGGCTTCGACCTCGGCGTCGGGATGCTCATGAAGCTTTTCGCCCGCAACAACACGGAGCGCCGCGTCCTGCTCAACACCATCGGACCCGTCTGGGACGGCAACGAGGTATGGCTCCTGACGGCCGGCGGCGCCACGTTCGCCGCCTTCCCGCTCTGGTACGCCTCCCTGTTCTCGGCCCTCTACCTTCCGCTGCTGGTGGTGCTCGTTGCCCTGATTTTCCGGGCGGTGGCGTTCGAGTACCGGGGCAAGGTGGACACGGACCGGTGGCGTGCCCGCTGGGACTGGGCCATCGCGCTGGGATCCTTCTTCGCGGCCTTCGGCGTGGGTGCCGCGCTGGCGCTCACCACCACCGGCCTGCCGCTGAACGCCAATGGCGACCGAGAGGGAGGCCCGCTGGCCTGGTTCAGCGGATACGCCGTCCTGGGCGGCCTCGCCGTCGTGGGTTTCTCGCTGATCCACGCGCTGGCTTTCCTGGCCCTGAAGACCGACGGCGACGTGCGGCACCGGGCACGGACATGGTTCGTGCGCCTGCTGCCCGTCCTGCTCCTGCCCATCGCGGGGTGGGCACTGAGCATCCAGTTCCTGGAAGGGAAGCCCTGGACCTGGGCCCTTGTCCTGGTGGCTGTCGCCGCCGCCGCAGCGGCCTGGGTGTGGGCCCGCCGGGGAGCGGAAGGCAAGGCCTTTTCCGCCCTTGGAGCTTTCCTGGCACTGGGTTCGGCATCGATCTTCGCGGCCGTGTTCCCGGTGGTGCTGCCCTCCACCCTCAACGAGGCCTATGACCTCACCATCTCCAACGCGTCCTCCTCCGACTACACCCTGGGGCTCATGAGCATCGTGGCGGCCTTCGGCCTTCCCCTTGTCATTGCCTACCAGGCCTGGACCTACTGGGTGTTCCGCCGCCGGGTCAGTGCAGCGCACATCCCGGAGGCCCACAGCTTCCTGCCGGCCATCGCCGCCAGGGCTTTCACAACGAAGGGCTGACATGCGGCCAAGTTTCCCTCCCGGCCCGGCCACCCGCTCCGCCGTCTACCTGCTGGGACTGCTGGCAGCCCTGAAGGCCCTGTCGCTGGTCCTGATGGGCCAGGCCGTGGCCTCGGTGCTGGCCGGACTGGTGGCGGGGGACCAAAACTGGGCAGGCCAGGTTGTGTTGGGACTGGCGGGCGTGGTCCTGCGGTCACTGACCGTCTGGGCACAGGCCGTCGCTGCCCGGCGCGCGGCCCTTGGCATCAAGGAGGAGCTGCGTGCCGGGCTGCTCGAACGGGCGCTGCGCAACGGCGCCCGGGGAACCGGCCCTGCCGACGGCGGGCTCGCCGTCCTGGCAACCCGTGGACTGGATGCGCTGGACAACTACTACACCCAGTTCCTCCCGGCACTGGTGAACTGCGCGGCGATCCCGCTGCTGCTGGGAGCACGGATCCTCTTCGCGGACTGGGTCAGCGCGGTGGTGATTGTCCTGACCGTACCGCTGGTGCCGCTGTTCATGGTGCTCATTGGCCGGTACACCGAAGACAACGTCCGCGAAGCGCAGGCGGCCCTCGGCAGGCTGTCCGCCCACATGCTGGAGCTGGCAAAAGGCCTGCCGGTCCTGGTGGGGCTCGGGCGGGCCACGGCGCAGCGCAAGGCCCTGGAGGAGATCTCCGAGGAATATCGCACCCGCACCATGGGAACCCTCCGCACCGCATTCCTCTCAGCGCTGGCGCTGGAACTGATCGCCACCATCTCCGTCGCGGTGGTGGCCGTGTTCATCGGCGTCCGGCTGGTGCACGGGGACATGCCGCTCGAAGCCGGCCTGCTGGCACTGATCCTGGCCCCGGACTGCTATCTCCCGCTGCGTGAACTGGGCACCGCCCACCACGCCAGCGACGACGGGCGGGTGGCCCTCGCGGAAACCACCGCGGTTACGGAGGCCCCCGAACCCCGGCCGCTCCCGGCAACCCGGGCGGGACGGCCCGGTGCCCCGGTCTCCGTCACGGACCTCACCGTAGGCTACAGCGGAAGGTCGGGCCCCGCCGTCGGCCCGCTCACCTTCACCGCGCCGCAAGGCAGGATCACCGCCCTGGACGGAGCCAGCGGCGCAGGAAAGAGCACAGTCCTCGGCGTGCTGGCGGGAACCATCGGGGACGGAGCCGGCACCACGGTCACCGGCACCCTCCAGGGCATCGACCGCAGCGCGCTGGCCTGGGTGCCGCAGCATCCGGTCATGCTCGCCGAAACTGTCCTGGAGGAGGTGGTCCTGTACCTCTCCGGTGAAATCGAGGGCTCCCGCGGCCACGCCGGCGTGGAAGCGGCCGCACGCTCCTGCCTGGCCCGGGCCGCTGCCGGCCACCTGGCCCACCAGCACCCCGCAGAGCTGAGCCCCGGCGAGCTGCGGAGGGTGGCACTCGCCAGGGGGCTGGCCCGGATCGAGGCAGGGGCCACAGTACTGCTGCTCGATGAACCCACCGCGCACCTGGACGACGCCTCGGCCATGGTGGTGGAAGATGCGATCCGCCGCCTGCGCGGACGCGTCACCGTGATCCTCGTGGCGCACAACGGGCGCACCCGCAACCTCGCTGACCACCTGGTGCCGGTGAGTGCGTACGCAGAGCCAGTCCAGGCAGAGCCAGCCCGGGCAGGGGAACCAGGCATGCGGCCCGGGGTGCTGGCCACAGCCGCAGCGCCGGGACAGGCCGCGCTGCAGCAGCCCGGGCCGAAACCACGGGGTGCCGTGGACGTCGCAGCGGACGACTGGCCGGCCTCCGCTGCTGCCCCGGCTGCAAACGCCAGTGCCGGCGCACCCTCCCGCAGGGCCGCAGGCACCCGCCAGACAACCCGGCTCCTCGCGGCGCTCCTGGCGCCGGTCCGCGGCAAGTTCGCAGCGGCTGCCGTCGTGGGCACCCTGGCGGCCGTCTTCGCCGTCGCCCTGTCCGGCCTGTCCGGCTGGCTGATCATCCGTGCCAGCGAGCAGCCGCCCATCCTGTACCTGCTGACGGCCATTGTTGGCGTGCGGTTCTTCGGGATCGGGCGGGCCGTGCTGCGCTACTGCGAGCGGCTCCTGCTCCACGACGCCGTGTTTGCCGCCCTCACCCGCCTCCGGGGGCGGCTCTGGGAGTCCCTGAGCCGCAGGGCCCTCGCCCTCCGCCGGCTGCTGCAGGGCGGCAACGTCCTCGGGACGGTCATTGACGACGTCGATACCGTCCGGGACCTCCTGCCGAGGGTTGCGCTGCCGCCGGTGACGGCGCTCGCTGTCTCCGCCTTGGCCCTGGCCACCACCTGGCTGCTGGTGCCGGACGCGGTCCCGGCTGTCCTGGCCGCCGCCGCAGCGAGCCTGCTCCTTGCCCCGGCCGTGGCGCTGTGGGCCGACCGGAAATCGGCCAGCGCCGAGCAGGTCCTGAGGTCCGGGGTCCTGCGCCGGATTTCCGCAGCCCTCGATGCCCGCGCCGAGCTGCATGCCAACGGCGTTGCCGCCCCGGTGCTGGCCGGACTGCGCGCCCAGGACCGCAGCGCCACCCGCGCGTCCCAGCGGTCAGCGTGGGCAGACGGACTGGGGCACGCGGTCACCACCGCCTCCTGCTGCGCGGCTGCCTTCGCAGCTGCCTGGCTGGCCGCTCCCGCCGTGCTCGGCGGCCGGCTGGCCCCGGCGACGGCGGCGGTGGTCGTGCTGATGCTCCTCGCACTGGTGGAGCCCTACGCGGCCATGACGACGGCGGTGCGCCAGTTCCCCGCGCTACGGACAGTCATGCGGCGCGTATCCGCCTCGGGCGCCCTGGACGCCGGCACCGCGGGCCCCGAAGGCACCCCAGCCGACGGCCTGCACAAGGTGCCTGCCCGCCAGGCCGGTGCTCCCGGCGTCGAACTCGTTGACCTCGCGGTGGCGTGGCCGGGCGGTGCTCCGGTGTTTTCCGGGATCAACGCCGTTGCGGAGCCAGGCAGGTGGCTGGCCGTCACGGGACCGTCCGGTTCCGGAAAGTCCACCCTGCTCTCGGTCCTGCTCGGCTTCCTCCCCGCAGCAGCCGGGTCAGCCCGGGTGACCGGCCGGGCCGCCTGGTGTCCGCAGGAGGCCCACCTCTTCGACTCGACCATCCGCGGGAACCTGCTGCTGGGCAGGCCCCCCGCGAACGGCCCGGCCGGAGAGGGCGGGCTGATGGAGGTGCTGGAGTCCGTGGGACTGGCGGGCCTGGTGGAGCGCCTGCCCGCCGGGCTGGACACCAGGATCGGTCCGGGCGGGGCCTTCCTGAGCGGGGGAGAGCGCCAGCGCCTGGCCGTGGCGCGCACGCTGATGACGGGCGCGGAGGTGATCCTGCTGGATGAACCCACAGCGCACCTGGATGCTGTATCGGCAGAGGCCATGCTGGCCGACCTGCGCGCGGGACTCGGCAACCGGACCGTGGTGCTGGTGACCCACAACCCGGCTGACATCCACCCGCAGGATGCGAGGCTGGTGCTGGCCGGATCCGGGAACGCCGGAGGTGCAGGACGCAACGGTGCGCCGGCGTATGCCGCGGTGGCGGAAGGTGCTCAGCCGTCCACGTCGTGAAGGTGGTGGACGACGTCGTGCAGGAAGTACTGGGCCAGCGTCAGGACGGTGAACTCCGAGCCATTGCTGCGCAGCCCTTTCCTTCCCCACTCTGATTCGCGGACCCTGGCAAAGGACTCCGCCGCCTGCTTTCCCTCAGCCGTCAGCTCTGCGCTGACCACTGCCGGATCGGCGTTGGCGTAGTCCTTGTCGATAGCCGTCTGGTCCTGGTCCCAGTTCTCGAACCGTGCGTCATCCGATTCGAGCATGAGGTTCAGCCGCTGGTCGAAAAGGCTGAAGACGTCCCGGACGTGGCAGGCATACTCCAGCGCGGACCAGGTGTGCCCATTGGGGCGCTCGGCCACGTCCGGCCTGCGCAGGACGGCCCGCCAGCGGGGCAGCATGTTGTCGATGCTCCCCGGGACGGTGGACGGGGTTACCGTTGCGGCGTCGAACGAACACTCGGGGCAGGGACGCGTCAGGACCCAGGTCCAGTCCTTCTCATCAGGAACGATAGGCATGCATGCAGTCTAGGCCGGATCAGGCCGCCTGGCCGGGATCAGGCCACGCCATGGCGGGACCCACCACGTCCACCGGCTGCGACAACGGGACACCGGAACCGTCCCGCCGGCCGTGCTCCTGCGGCAACGATCTGGCGACCCCCGCAGCCGAGGCGGCCTTGGCCGGGCCGTGCCCCGCCCAGGCCAGCAGCAGCGTGTCCTCGCCCTTCAGGAAGCGGTGTGCCCGCACGCCGGCTGTTGCACGGCCCTTCACGGGGTACTCGGAGAACGCCGTGACCTTGGCCGTGCCGGGGGCGGTCCCGGGTAGGGCGCCCGTTGTCCCGGCGATGGTCACCACCACGGCGGCCTCGTCCCCGGGCTGGACCGCGCCGAAGAACAGCACCCGGTCACCGGCCGCCAGCTTGATTCCCGCCATGCCGCCGGCTGTCCGCCCCTGGGGGCGCACGCTCGCGGCTCCAAACTTCAGCAGCTGGGCCTGGCTGGTCAGGAACACCAGCTCAGCATCATCGGCTCCCGCCGGCGCCACATTGACCACGAAGTCCTTGTCCTTGAGGGCAATGACGTCCCAGTCTTCCCGGTTCAGGGGGTAGTCCGGCTGCACCCGCTTCACCACGCCCTGGGAAGTGCCGATGGCCAGCACTTCGTCCAGCGGCACGAACGCCACCAGGGTTTCCCCCTTGAGCAGGGTAAGGAAATCCTTGGCCGGAACCCCGCCGGCGAGGTTGGGCAGGCCGGACATGGGCGGCAGCACCGGCATGTCCATCACCTGGAGGCGCAGCATCCGCCCCAGGGAGGTGACCGCCGCGATCTCGCCGCGCGCGGAGGTCCTGACCACGGACGTGAACACGTCATGTTTTGCCCGGGGTCCCGCCTCGGCCAGCGGTTCCTGGTTGCTGGTGCGGGCCACCTGTCCGGAGGCGGTCAGGATGGCCCAGCAGGGGTCGTCGGCGATTTCCAGGGCCAGCGGCGCTGCCTTGCCCTTCTTCCCGGCGGCGAGGGCAAGGTCGGCGGCCACGGTCGGTGCCACGGCCTCGGATTCGAGGAGGACGGTGCGCCGGGGAGTGCCATGCTCCTCGGCAATCTCTCCCAGCTCGTCGGACACCAGGGTCCGGAGCCGCTCCTCGGAGCCCAGGATCGCCTCGAGCTCCGCGATCTCGCGGCGCAGCTCGTCCTGCTCCTTCTCCAGCTCGATCCGGGAGTACTTGGTCAGCTGGCGCAGCCGGAGCTCCAGGATGTAATTCGCCTGGATCTCCGTGAGGTCATAGATGGACATCAGGCGAGCCCTGGCGGCGGCTGCCTCGTCCGAGGAGCGGATGATCTGGATGACCTCGTCAATGTCCACAATGGCGATGAGGAGGCCCTCCACCAGGTGGAGGCGGTCCTTCTTCCTGCCCAGCCGGAACACCGTCCGGCGGCGGACCACGTCGATCCGGTGGTTGACGTACACAGTCAGCAGCTGCACCAGGCCCAGGGTCTGCGGCTGACCGTCCACCAGGGTGACGTTGTTGATGCCGAAGGAGTCCTCCATCGGCGAGTAGCGGTACAGCTGCTGGAGCACCGCGTTGGGGTTGAAGCCGTTCTTGAGCTCGATGACCAGGCGCAGTCCGTGCTTGCGGTCGGTCAGGTCCACGATGTCGCTGATGCCGGTCAGCTTCTTGGCGTTGACGGCGTCCTTGATCTTCTCGATGACCTTTTCCGGGCCCACCATGTAGGGGAGTTCGGTGACCACCAGGCCGGTCCGACGCGCGGACAGCTGTTCCACCTCCACCTTGGCCCGCGTCTTGAAGGACCCCCGCCCCGTGGCGTAGGCGTCGCGGATGCCGTCCAGCCCCACGATCCGGCCGCCGCTGGGCAGGTCGGGACCCGGAACGAAGCGCATGAGGTCATCCAGTGTGGCGTTCGGGTGGGCAATCAGGTGCCGGGCGGCGGAAATGACTTCCACCAGGTTGTGCGGGGCCATGTTGGTGGCCATGCCCACGGCGATGCCGGTGGCGCCGTTGACCAGCAGGTTGGGGAACGCGGCCGGAAGCACATCCGGCTGGGTCAGCTGGTTGTCGTAGTTGGGGACGAAGTCCACCACGTCTTCGTCGAGGTGGTTGGTCAGCGTCAGGGCAGCCGCCGCAAGCCGCGCTTCCGTGTACCGCGGAGCCGCAGGGCCGTCGTCGAGCGATCCGAAGTTGCCGTGCCCGTCAATCAGGGGCAGCCGCAGCGAGAAGTCCTGTGCCATGCGCACCATGGCGTCGTAGATGGCGGTGTCGCCGTGCGGGTGGAGCTTGCCCATGACCTCGCCCACTACGCGGGCGCTTTTCACATGGCCGCGGTCCGGGCGCAGGCCCATGTCGCTCATCATGTACAGGATGCGCCGCTGCACCGGCTTGAGCCCGTCGCGGGCGTCCGGAAGCGCCCGGGAGTAGATCACCGAATACGCGTACTCCAGGAAGGAACCTTCCATTTCGGAGGTGACATCGATGTCCACGATGTTCTCCGTGTAGGGGGTGGTGTCTTCGGGAGGGGCTGAACTTTGGCGGCGGGCCATGGGGTTGGTGGATCCTTCTGCAGAGCGGTGCAATGGTTTGTTGGCCGCAGGCGGCAGTGCTGCGGGAGTTTTTGGCTAGGCTAAGCCTATGGTGGAACAGCCCGTGGACGGCGAATATCCGGAACATTGGGAAGCCGATGTCGTGCTCCGGGACGGCGGGACGGCACATCTGCGCCCCATCCACCCCTCGGACGCGGACGCTGTCCAGAAGTTCCACATGGGACAGTCGCAGAATTCAATCTACATGCGCTTCTTTGCGTTCAAGGCCAAGCTTTCGAGCAAGGAACTCAAGCGGTTCACCGAGGTGGACTACCGGGACCGGGTGGCGTTCGTCATCACCATTGGCGGTGAAATCGTAGGGATCGGCCGGTACGACCGGCTGGACGACCCCACCGAAGCCGAAGTGGCGTTCAACATCGCCGATTCGCACCAGGGGAGGGGAATCGGCTCCATCCTGCTCGAACACCTCGCCGCCGCAGCCCACGAGAACGGGATCCGCCGCTTCAGCGCGGAGGTGCTGCCGGAAAACCGCAAGATGCTGATGGTCTTCTCCGACGCCGGCTATGACGTCAAACGGCATTTCGACGACGGCGTCGTCAGCCTTGAGTTCAACATCGACCCCACCGAAAAATCCCGGGCCGTGATGGAATCCCGCGAGCACCGCGCGGAGGCGAGGAGCGTCCGCGACCTGCTGACGCCGTTGTCCATTGCCGTCATCGGGGCCAGCCGCAAGTGGGGGACGGTGGGCTACCAGCTGCTGGAGCACATCATCGAAGGCGGCTTCCCCGGGCCCGTGTTTGCCATCAATCCCGAGGCCCTGGAACTGGCCGGCATGATCTCCTTCGGCAAGCTCTCCGAGGTTCCTGGACCTGTGCAGCTGGCCGTTATTGCCGTCCCCTACGAGGAAGTGCCCGCCGTCGTCGCCGACTGTGCGGCGGCGGGAGTGAAGGGCCTGGTGATCGCGTCGGCAGGCTTCGCGGACGACGGCGAACGCGGCCTCATGAGGCAGCGCGACCTGGTGCGGCAGGCACGCGCCAACGGGATGCGGGTGATCGGGCCTGCGTCCCTGGGGATCGTGAACACCCATCCGGCCGTCTCGCTGAACGCCTCGATGGCGCCCACGCTGCCGCTGCGCGGCGGGCTGGGGCTGTTCTCCCAGTCAGCGGCCATCGGCGTCTCGCTCTACGCCGCCTCCAGCAGGCGGCGGCTGGGACTGTCCACCTTCCTCTCCGCCGGTAACCGCGCGGATGTGTCAGGCAACGACATGATGCAGTACTGGGAGGACGACGCCGATACCTCCGCCGTGGGCCTGTACCTGGAATCGATCGGCAACCCGCGCAAGTTCTCCCGGCTGGCACGAAGGCTGGCGCGCATCAAGCCGGTCATTGTGGCCAAGTCCGATGCCATGGGGCTGCGGCTGCCGCCCGGCCACGCCGTGCGCACCACGCAGGCACCCGCAGGTGCGCTTGATGCGATGCTCCGCCAGTCCGGCGTCATCCGGGTGGAAACCATAGAGCAGCTTGTGGACGTGGCGCAGGTGGTCTCCAACCAGCCCCTGCCTGCCGGGCCGGGGCTGGCCATCTTCAGCAACTCCCAGGCCCTCGGAAAAGTGGTGGCGGACAGCGCGTCGTCCCATGGGCTTGACGTCGCCCGGCTGGTGACCGGCGTGGACCTCGACGCCGGCCAGTCGGTTGCCCTTCCCGCCCTGCGTTCGTCCCTGCTCGCCGCCCTCGAGTCCGACGCCGTCCATGGGGCCGTCGCCGCGGTGCTGCCCGCGCGCGGGCTTACAGTCGACAGCATTGCCGAGGTCCTGGCCGAATGCTCGGTGAAGGCGGGAAAACCCGTGGTGGCCGCGTTCACGGGGATCCTGGATCCCTCGGTCTATGTCGAGGGCATGGTGGGGTCCGCGGAGCAGGCTGTCCCCTGCTTCTCCAACCCGGGGGCTGCGGTGGCCGCGCTCGCCGCCGTCGTGCGGTACTCGGAGTGGGTGTCGCGCGACCATGGGCACTTCGTTGAGCCGGAAGGCTGCGATCCGCAGCGTGCACGGGCCGAGCTGGAGGGCCTCCTCCGCGACGTGAAAGGGGAGCAGCTCAAGCAGCTGGACCCGGCGGCCACGCGCTCCCTGCTGGGCCATTACGGCATCACCGTGCTGCCTTCGGTTGGCTTCGACACCCCGGACCAGGCGGTTGAGGCGGCGGACATGCTGGGGTGGCCGGTGGCGCTGAAGACCACCGACCCCACGCTGCGGCACCGGCTGGACCTCGGGGGAGTCCGCCTTGATATCCAGGACGCCGAGTCCTTGCGCCTGAACGTCCTGCAGATGCGCCGGACCCTGTCCCGTTACGGCGACCCGGCACTGGAGGTGCAGAGCATGGCGCCGGTGGGGCAGGCCTGTACCTTCCGGGCCATTGAGGACCCGCTCCTGGGCCCGGTGATCTCGTTCGGCCTGGCCGGGGACGCCGTCAACCTGCTGGACGACTGGGCGCACCGGGTGCCGCCCCTGTCCGCCGCAGACGTGCACGACTTCATCCGCGGGCCGCGGGCAGCCCGGAAGCTGTTCGGCTACCAGGGCCTGCCGGCCGTGGACGTGGCCGCCCTTGAGGACCTGGCCGGCAGGCTTGCCTGGCTCAAGGACAGCCACCCGGAAATCGCGCTGGTGGAATTCAACCCGGTGCTGTGCGGCGTGTCCGGGGCGGTGATCCTCGCCGCGGATGTCCGGATCGGCAACGCGGCCCAGCGCACCGACAGCGCCCGCCGGGCCATGCTGGGCTGACGCGGTTAGCAATGTGGCGGGCCGATCTGTGAAAATGGGGGAATGAGCTCACAGCCTCCCGCGTCGGCGCCCGAAACGCCCGGCAATGAAAACCAGGCAGTCCGCCACAGCTCACACAGCCACAGTGCCCAGGGCCAAAGCCTTGACGGCGCACTCCAGAAGGCGGGTTTTTACCCGCGCCTGGTGGCTGACGTGGTGGACGACGCACTGGACGGCCGCGAGTGCGTCGCCCACCTGGTGCACCTGGAAACCCACTTCGACCGTGCCGAGGTGCGCCGCCACATCACCGTGCTGGTGCTGACCGCGGACATGCTGGTGATCACCCACGTGGACGACCAGCAGCTCGATGAGGCGGGTGAGCAAATCGTGGCACAGATCTCCACCGAGTCCGTGCCCGTGGCCCAAATTCGCTCCGTGGTCCTCAGCTACATGTACGCCCAGCCGCAGGACTACAAGCCTTCAGACCCGGTCCGCGAGGTAACGCTGTCCATCGCCTGGTCCGGCGGCCAGCGGCTGGACATGGGCCCCGCCAGCTGCGGTGATCCCCAGTGCGAGGCTGACCACGGGTACAGCGGCACCATTGCGCAGGAAGACATCGTCCTGCGGATCAGCGCCGAGGCGGACGGATTACAGGCCGTCCAGGACGCCAAGCTTTTTGCCCGCGCCCTCCGCGCCGTGAACACAGGCTCTGCCGCCCCGGCGCCCCACATCCCGTCACTCCCGGCCCGGCCGCGTTCAGGCGTGTTCGGAAACCGCCTCAGCCGCGGGCACCAGCAGCGCTGAGATGCCGGACGAACGACGAACAAACAGCAACGTCCCACCCGCCGGCATCGTCCCGCCAACCCCCGCCAGCGGCGTTCCTGCTCCGGCCGGTGCCCCGGCCGTCCGTCCGGCCAAAGCGCCGGACCTGCCGTCCGCTCCCGCCTACGGCCGGCGTTCCGTGGCGGACGTGTTGACCAGCGCCGCGGCCAGCCTGGGCCTCGACGGGTTCACCAACATCCTTGGCCTTCCCGCGGCGTCCCGCGTGTGCGTCGTCGTCGCCGACGGCCTTGGCCGGAACCTCCTGAAGCAGAAGTCTGCCCACACCCCCTTCCTGCGCTCCGTGATCCAGGCAGGCCAGGGCGCCGTTCCGGTGTGGCTTGATTCGGCGTTCCCTTCCACCACGGCCGCCGCGCTGGCCAGTTTCGGCACGGGCCTGCCCCCGGGCCAGCACGGCCTGGTGGGCTACGACGTGCTGGATCCTGAGCAGGACAAAGTGGTCAACCTTCTTGGCAACTGGGACCCCGGGGTTGACCCGCTGGCATGGCAGCCGTTCCCCACAGTGCTGGAACGCGCTGCCGGCCAGGCCGCAGTGACCACTGTCAGCCTTCCCCAGTTCGGGGACTCACCCATGACCCGCGCCGCCCTCCGCGGCGGCAACTTCATGCCCGCCACCACCTCCCACGCCCGGACTGCCGCTGCCGCCGAAGCGCTGGCAGCGCCCGGGCCCGGCCTGATGTACTTCTACGTCAACGAGCTGGATAAGGCCGGGCACCGCTACGGCTGCCAGTCGCCGGAGTGGGAACACCAGCTGGAAGAGCTGGACGCCGTGATGAAGCGCCTGAATTCCTCCCTGCCGGCAGGCACCAGCATCCTGCTGACGGCGGACCACGGCATGCTCGACGTACCGGAGCAGCAGCGCCTCGATTTCTCGGCGGATCCGCAGCTGGTGGAGGGAGTACGCCATACGGCCGGCGAACCGCGGATGGTGCATCTGTACCTGGATGACGCATCCGACGCCGGTGCGCGGGAGCGGCTCCTCGCCGCCTGGCGCGGCCGCTTCGGTAACCGCATCTGGGCGTTCACCAGGGAAGACGCCATAGCCGCGGGGCTTTTCGGTCCGGTCCGGCCCGCCGTCGAGGGCAGGATCGGCGACGTGATGATTGCGGCCCGCGACGAGCTCGCCCTCTACGACACGAGGCGGGTCCGCCCCACCGCGATGGAGGTCGTGGGCCAGCACGGATCGCTGACCAAGGCCGAGCGGGAAGTTCCGCTCCTGTACTTCACAGCCGGCGGCAGGAGTGCCCGCCGTGGCTGAGCTCGTCTTCTTCTCCGGCACTATGGACTGCGGCAAGTCCACCCTCGCGCTGCAGATGGACCACAACCACCGGGTCCGTGGCCGGGGCGGCGTCCGGTTCAGCCGCAACGACCGCGCCGGCGAGTCCCGTATCTCCAGCCGGCTTGGACTGGAAACCGACGCCGTGGAAGTAGTGGACGGAACGGATTTCTGGGAGGAAGTCATGCGGCGGCGCACCCTGGGCCAGCGCGTGGACTACCTGATCTGCGATGAAGCCCAGTTCTACACGCCTGAGCAGGTGGAGCAGCTGGCGAAAGTCGTGGACGAGATCGACGTGGACGTTTTTGCCTTCGGCATCACCGCTGACTTCCGCACCCGGCTGTTCCCCGGCTCCCAGCGGCTGATCGAACTCGCGGACCGGGTGCAGGTCCTGCAGGTGGAAGCCCTGTGCTGGTGCGGCCGCCGGGCAACGCACAACGCGCGCACGGTCGACGGCGTCATGGTCACCGAGGGCGCGCAGGTTGTTGTCGGCGACGTGGACATGGCCGTGGACGGCCCGGCTGCCACGGCGGCAGGCCACGTCCCCGTGGTGGGATACGAGACGCTGTGCCGCCGCCATTTCATGCGCCGCGTCACGGCACATGGTGCCAACCTCATGGCCGAGCAGGACCAGCTGCTGCCGTTCGAGGTGGATGCGTGCCTGTGGCGGGGCACCGGCGGGACCGGTACGGACGCCTAGGGACAGTCCTTCGTTTCATTGCCGGCCGCGCCGGCCCGGTAGTCGGCGGCCGGCCCGGGCGTCAGTCCCCGCGGGTGCCGAAGACGATCTCGTCCCAGGACGGGACGCTGGAGCGCTTGGGCCTGGCAGGCTGGCGCTCGGGAGATCCCGCCTCCGGCAGCTGGCCGGTGGCGGGGGAGGAGTCGTCGTTCCGGGACGAATGCCGCTTAGGGGCACCGCCCAGCAATTCGTCCAGTCCCGCGCCACTGGCTGTGCCGTTCCCGTTGCCCTGTGCCGCGTCCGCTGCCGCGTCGCCGGAGGCCCGCTGCGGTGAAGCCACGATGGTGATCTCCCGGGTGTCCGTGCTGACGCCATTGTGCAGCCGCAGGTTCTCATCGGCGGGGTCGTGCTGGGGCGGAAGGAGGCTGAGCCGGGACAGCATGGACGGCCGGGCATCCCGCCGGCGGACGAAGGAGTCGCCCTGGGCAGCAGGAGCGTCGGTACGGTCCGGTTCCTGTCCGGCGTCGTGTTCTTCCGTTTCCGGGGTGATCTCCGAGGGCCGGGGGTGGGCGGCAGGAACACCGTTGGTCAGGAGCAGTGCCAGGGCGTCGTCAGAATCCTCATCCACGCCAAGCCGCTGGCCCCGGCGCGAGCGCAGCATGTCCAGGAGGCCGTCGGATTCCTTGTCCTTGCCGGCTGCCTGGCCGGCGGTGCCGCCCTGGTTGCCGGGAGCGGAGTCGGCATCGGTCTCAAAATCAAAGGGCCGGTCGGAGACGGCGGACAACCTCCGGGCCGGTACCGGTCCGTCCAGGGGCTCCAACTCACTGAGTTGCTGGGCCCAGCGGTTGGCGTTATGCAGGGACTTCCGGGCCGGGCTGAAGGTCCACAGCGCGGGCGGCTCCTCGCCGATTCCCGGTGCGCCGCCGTTCTTCGCCTCGAAGGTGGCAGACACAGTCCAGGTCCCGTCCTGGCGGCGCCATGAATCCCACTCCACGGATGCGGGGTCGATGCCATGCGCGGAAAGCCGGTGCGCCACCATCTCGCCCAACGTTGCCGGGTTGTCACCGAATGCTGAACGGTAGATGTCGTGCCCGGGCGAAGGCGCGGCCACTTCCACCTTGCGGGCCTGCTGGGCCACGTACTCCCGTTCGGCCAGGACCGGGCCCTCGTACCGTTCAACCTTGGCCAGCGGCAGCCCGGAAGCCTCGGCGACATCCGCCGCTGTGGCTCCGGCCCTGATCCGGGCCTGGATATCCCGCGGGGACATGGGAATGGCAGGCCGCTCGACCCGCGGCTTAACCGCGGACCTGCTGGCCGTCCTCAGCGCTTCATCGATCGGCAGCTGGAACATCTCGCCGCCGGCCCCGCTCAACAGGAGGTGAGTCCCGTCGTCGTGTACGCCTACAAGCCGTAGATCCTGCATACAAATCCTCCACCCTGGCATTGCTATCACTCGAAACTTTGCCATCCGGGGGCCGGGTTTTGGCTCAAGGGGCAGGGCGCGCCGCGATTTTCCGGGAGATCCGGGCAAATAGGGCCTGCAGGCTAGTGCCTGGAGAGGGCTGCCGTCAGCTCATCGGGCCTGCGGGTGGAGGTCAGCCAGTACGGCGTCGGGTCGGATGGATCCGTGATCTCAACCTTGACCACCGGATCGATCCAGCCCCTGATGCAGAGGTAGGCCAGCCCGTTCAGCCGGGTGCCGCGTTCCGCCGTCGCTTCCCCGCCCCGGAACGGCTGGACGGCGCCCACAAAGCGGCGCTCGATGGTGGCCCGCCCCACGGTGAGTGTTTTCCGGGTCACCACGATGGTCGGGGTGGAAAGGACCAGGAGTACGGCAATGATGGCAAAGAGCACCACTGCAGCAGTGTATCCGGCGGCCGCGCTGATGGGGGCGAAGACCAGGATTCCAGCGCCGGAAACGCCTGCTGCAATGATCCAGATCCATGCGTTCGGCCACAGCTTCTCGCGATAGATCACGGCAGCCTCTGCGGCGGGAGTGCTGGGAACGGACGCGGCGGAACTGGATTCGGGCATGGACCAAGCTTTCCACCTTTCCCTGGCTATTTCATCCCGGCCGGTGCCGTCCCGCGCCGGGAGGTCCGGCCCGGCAGGTTGTCCACAGTGGGCAGCCGCCCGCGGCCTAGGTCCCATCCGCGGGCGCGGGTTAGAGTGAGTGACTGTGACTGATCAATCCGCAGCAGTAGACACATTTCCCCCGGCCCCGCCTGCCGGGGATGAGCCCCTCGCCTCGGCCCCTACCCTGCAGGTCCAGCTGAAGATGCTGGACCCGGGCCTGGAGGCGCCGTCCTACGCGCACCCGGGCGACGCCGGCGCTGACCTCCGTGCCAGGGAAGACGTTGTCCTGCAGCCGGGAGAGCGCAAGCTCGTCCCCACGGGAGTGGCGATTGCCCTGCCGGAGGGATTCGTGGCCCTTATCCACCCCCGCTCCGGACTGGCCACCAGGCACGGGCTGACCATCGTCAACGCCCCGGGAACTGTGGACGCCGGGTACCGCGGGGAAATAGCAGTCACCCTGCTGAACACCGATGCCACCCAGCCCATTGAGCTGCACCGCGGCGATAGAATTGCCCAGATGGTGATCCAGCGTGTTGAGTACGCCCAGTTCATCCCCGTCAACGAATTGAGCGGATCCGTGCGCGGCACCGGAGGATTCGGGTCCACCGGCGGGTTCAAGCGGCCCGGGGCCTGAAGCAAGCATTTTTCCGTTCCGGCAGGCCCTTTGCCGGCAGGCGGCAGAGCACGACGGCGGGACCCCCTCAGGGCCGGACCGGCACATTTCACAACTAAGGAGACACCCTCATGGTCTTTGGGCTCGGCAGGAAAGCCAAGAAGGACGAAGCATCCGAACCGGATGACTCCCTGACCACCGCGGAGTCCCCGGAGGACGCTGCGGCAGGCTCCGGTGTCCGCGCCAACGGACCGCTTGATGAATCGGAAATCACCAGCCGCGACGGCTACGTGGACCTCGGCGCGCTGCTGATCGCCCCCAGCGATGGCCTGCAGTTGCGCCTCGAGGTTGAGGAAGCCACCCAGCGCGTGGTGGCCGTTACCTTGGATCTCAACGGATCGAGCCTGCAGCTCCAGGCATTCGCCGCCCCCAAGACCGAAGGCCTGTGGGACGAAATCCGAGAGCAGATCGGCCAGTCCGTCGGGGCGCAGGGCGGCCAGGTCGAGGAAATTGAGGGCAGCTTCGGCACTGAACTCGTGGCGAAACTCCCGGCCGGGCTCCCTGACGGCAGCCAGGGGTACCGGGTGGCGCGTTTCGTAGGCGTTGACGGGCCCCGCTGGTTCCTCCGTGGCGTGCTGGGCGGCCCTGCGGCCCTGGAACGTGCCGCTGCCGAGCCGCTGGAAGCCCTCTTCAGGCAGGTCGTGGTGATCCGGGGCGGCAGCCCCATGCCGCCGCGGGACCTGCTGCAGCTCCGCCTGCCCAAGGACGCAGCCGCCACCCCGCCGCCGTCCGCCGCCCCGCAGCCCGCTCCGGCGCAGCCCGCCCCCGCGCTCCAGGAGCCGGAACGCGGTCCGGAAACCACACAGATTGGCTGATCCTGCACCGGACGGCGTGCCCCGGCACGCCGGCACGCTCCCCATCAGCCAGCTCCCGGAGAAGGGACGTGTCACCTGCCAGGGGCGCATCGAATCGGTGACTTTCCTCCCGGCAGACCAGGCTGCCGCCTTCAGCGCCATGGTTTCCGACGCCGAGCCGGGGAAAGCCTCCGCCCAGCCCGGTGCACGGCGCGGAAGGCTCCGCGTTGTGTGGCTGGGGCGCCGGCGCGTGCCGGGCATTGAAGCCGGCGCTGAGATCCGGCTGGACGGAATGCTTTCCACGAACAACGGGCTGCCCACCATGTTCAACCCACGCTACGAAATACTGTCCCGCCAGGAGAACGAATGACCGCGCCCCAGCCCGACCCCTCCGCCGGATCCCAGGGGCCGGATACTCCCGGCCACGCAGGAACGCCGGGCCCGGCGCAGGAACCTTCCCCCATGGCGGGCCTGGCAGCGGAATATGCCGCCAAGGCGGGACTGCACCGGACCCACGACGGACGCGTCGACGTCCTCCGGAGCGCAGGCGGGATCCAGGGCATTGCCGAAAGCATCGCTCCGGGACTCGTCTTCCTCATGGCCTTCACCGTCACCCGGGAACTGACGCTGTCCCTTGTGGCGGCCCTTGCCGCGGCCGCCGTCTTCACAGTGGTCCGGCTGGTCCAGCGCAAGCCCCTGACGCAGGCACTCGCCGGCGTGGTGGGCGTGGGCATCTCGGCCTGGCTGGCCAACACCACCGGCAAGGCGGAGGACTTCTACCTGCCCGGCTTCTTCACCAACGCCGGGTACATCCTGGCGATGGTTCTGTCCATTTTCCTCAAATGGCCGGTGGCGGGCCTGCTCTTCGGATTCATCCGGAACGAAGGCCTCGACTGGCGCAAGGACCCGGCGCGGGTCAAGGCCTACCAGCTGGGCACGTGGATCATCGTTGCGGTCCTTGCGCTCCGGCTGGCGGTACAGGTTCCGCTCTACCTCATGGGTCCGGACGGACTTGCTGCCCTTGCCACCACCCGGCTCATCATGGGCGCGCCGCTGTACATCCTCGGCGTCTGGATCGCCTGGCTTGTCACCCGGCCGGCCCCGGCCCAGCCCACGCCGGAGTCCCAGCCGAAGGACGGCCCGGCCGCGGCAGACTAGCCGTCGAACCCGTCATCCTCCGGGCCCTGCTGCTCCAGGTGTCCCGCCTCGTCAGAGGGCCTGGGCTGCGGCGGTTCCGAGGAGTCGGTGGAGAGCAGTGCGCGCAGCTCGTCCTCGGCGGCGATAGTCGTTACGAAGAACAGCTCGTCGCCGCCGTCGATCACGTCGTCACGGCTCGGCGTGATGGGGGCGTGGTCCCGAAGGATAGCCACCAGCGTGGAGTCCTCCGGCCACTGGATCTGGCCCACGGTGCTGCCGATAACGTGCGAATCGTGCGGGACGGTGAACTCCACCAGGGAGGACACGCCGGTTTGGAGCGTCAGCAGCCGGACAAGGTCGCCGATCTCCACGGCTTCCTCCACCAGGGCAGTCATGAGCTGGGGCGTGTTGACGGCAACGTCCACGCCCCAGGAATCATTGAACATCCAGTCATTCTTGGGGTTGTTGACCCGCCCCACGGTGCGCCCCACCCCGAACTCCGTCTTGGCCAGCAGCGAGACCACCAGGTTGACCTTGTCGTCACCGGTGGCCGACACCACGACGTCCGCGTCCTCAACCTTGGCCCCCTGGAGCGTGCTCAGCTCGCAGGCGTCGCCCACCAGCCAGTGTGCCCCCCGCAAGCCGCTCCGTCCGATCACTTCCGGCTTGAGGTCGATGAGGAGGATCTCATGCTTGTGCGCCAGCAGTTCCCTGGCGATGGACGATCCGACGCTTCCCGCGCCAACGATAACGACTTTCACTGGGACTCCTTGGCAGGGGCTTTGGCCAGGATCTGGGCGACCTGTGAGCTGCGGTCCACCTGGAGCATGGCGTGCACGGTGTCGCCGTCCTGGTACGCCGTACCGGCGGCCGGCAGGATTCCCTCACCGAAGCGGGTCAGGTACGCCACCCGGATATCGGCGGCTTTTTCGATGCTGCTGACCGGGTGCCCGATCCACCCGGCGTCGAGGTCCAGTTCGGCCAGCACCAGACGGCCGGAGGGCTCCCGGAAATCACCGGCGAGATGCTGTTCGGGCAGGATGCGCCGGAGCACCTGGTCTGCGCTCCAGCGGACCGCCGCTACAGTGGGAATGCCCAGGCGCTGGTAGATCTCGGCACGGCCGGGATCGTAGATCCGGGCAACAACGTGGGGGACGTGGAACGTTTCCCGCGCCACGCGGGTAGCAAGGATGTTGGAGTTGTCACCGCTGGACACCGCCGCGAACGCGTACGCTTCAGCGACCCCCGCCTGCTTCATGGTGTCCCGGTCGAAGCCGACACCGGTGACCTTGCGGCCCGTGAACCCCTGCCGAAGCCGCCGAAAGGCACGGTCGTCCTGGTCGATGATGGCCACAGAGTGCCCGGCGTCCTCCAGCGTGTGTGCCAGCGTCGCCCCCACCCGGCCACATCCCATGATCACGAAATGCGCCACGGTGTTTCTCCTCTGTAATCCTGTCAAGGTCCTGCTGCTAGAACTCTACCGCCAGCGTCCGGGCTGCAGCCGCCCGCCGCCCGTCATGACATCGTCCGGGAATCAGACTAGCTTTGTGGGGTGCTGACAATATTGAACGCCGCCAAGCGTGTGCTGGTGGGCCGGCCATTCCGAAATGACCGGCTGGCCCATACGCTGCTTCCCAAGCGGATCGCACTTCCTGTCTTCGCTTCCGACGCCCTCTCTTCCGTGGCGTACGCACCCGATGAGATCCTGCTCACCCTGGCGCTGGCGGGTGTCAGCGCGGTGGCGTTCTCGCCCTGGGTGGGCCTGGCCGTCATGGTGGTCCTGCTCACCGTTGTGGCGTCCTACCGGCAAAACGTCCACGCCTACCCATCCGGCGGCGGCGACTACGAGATCGCCGGCGAAAACCTCGGCAAGTACGCCGGCCTCACCGTGGCCTCTGCGCTGCTGGTGGACTACGTCCTCACCGTCGCGGTGTCCATCTCCTCCGCCGCCACGTACCTCACCACCGCCGTCCCGTCGCTGCACGGCAACCAGGCGGCCATTGCCGCCGTCGGCGTTGCGATCCTCGCCCTGGTGAACCTCCGCGGCGTGAAAGAGGCAGGCACCATGTTTGCCATTCCAACCTACCTCTTCATGGCGGCCATCCTGGGCATGACGGCCGTGGGCATTTTCCAGGCGGCCACCGGACAACTAGGGGAGGCACCCTCCGCCGCGTTCACGATCGTCCCGGCCCCCGGGTTTGACGAAGGCCTGGTCGGCCTCGCCGGCGCCTTCCTGCTGCTGCGCGCTTTTTCGTCTGGAGCAGCGGCGCTGACCGGCGTGGAAGCCATCAGCAACGGCGTGCCCAATTTCCGACCGCCGAAAAGCAAGAATGCGGCCACCACCCTGCTGCTGCTGGGCGTCATCGGCGCCACCATGCTGGCGGGCATCATGTACCTGGCCAACGCCACCAAGGTACACATCGTCCTCGACCCCGCAACGGAGTTCCTCCTCAACGGCAACCCGCTGCCCGAGGGGTACATCCAGACGCCGGCCATCAGCCAGATTGCCCACACCATCTTCGGGCCGGGATCCATACCGTTCTATATCGTGGTGGCCGCCACCGGCGTCATCCTGGTCTTCGCGGCCAACACGGCCTTCAACGGCTTCCCGGTGCTCGGCTCGATCCTCGCCCAGGACGGATACCTTCCGCGGCAACTGCGGACCAGGGGCGACCGGCTGGCCTTCAGCAACGGCGTCCTTGCCCTCGCCGCGGGCGCCCTGGTGCTGATCCTGGCGTTCAATGCGGACGTCACCAAGCTCATCCAGCTCTACATCGTTGGGGTTTTTATCTCCTTCACGGCCAGCCAGCTCGGCATGGTCCGGCACTGGGGCCGGAAGCTCAAACTGGCCAGGGACAAAGCCGCCCGGCGCCGCATGGCCAAATCACGCGTTATCAACAGCATCGGCTTCGGCATGACAGCCACGGTCCTCGTCATCGTGCTGATCACCAAATTCGAGCAGGGCGCCTGGATTGCCCTGCTGGCCATGTTCATCCTGTTCCTGATCATGTGGAGCATCAAAGCCCACTATGACAACGTGGCCAGGGAACTGGCAGTGGACGAGGACGCCTCGCCCCGGGCCCTCCCCACCCGGGTGCACGCCGTCCTGCTGGTCTCCCACGTTCGCAAGCCCGTGCTGCGGGCTTTGGCCTATGCCAGGGCCTCCCGGCCCTCCCGGCTTGACGCCGTCACCGTGGACATCGATCCGGAGGAAACCGCGCAGACCGTGGCCGACTGGGACAAGCTGGAGATCCCCGTGCCGCTGACGGTCCTGGCAAGCCCCTACCGCGAGACGGTCACGCCCATCATGGACTACGTCAAGCAGATGCGGCGTGACTCGCCCCGGGACCTGATCGTTGTGTACATCCCCGAATACGTGGTGGGCAAATGGTGGGAACAGCTGGTCCACAACCAGACAGCGCTCCGCATCAAGACCCGGCTGCACTTTGAACCAGGCGTCATGGTGGCGAGCGTTCCCTGGCAGCTGAAATCATCCGAAGAAGCCAAGAACCTGCAGGACGTCCAATGATTGCGAAGGCCCCGTTGCACACGACTCACCAGCCACCCGCCGGAGCCACCGGCACGGAAATAGTGCTCGACGTCGGCCCGGTGGCCCACGGCGGCCACTGCGTCGCCAGGCACGAGGGCCGCGTAATTTTCGTCCGGCACGGCATTCCCGGCGAGAAGGTGCGGGTACGCCTGACGGATGCCGAAGAGAAGGCCAAATTCTGGCGGGCCGACGTCGTGGAGGTTCTTGCCGCCTCCCCGGACCGCGTGGACCACTTCTGGCATGCCGCCGATTCGCTGCGGGCGTGGGGCCACGGACATCCCCCGGTGGGGGGAGCGGAGTTTGGCCACATGACGCTGGCCCGGCAGCGCAGCCTCAAGGCAGAGGTCCTGGCTGAACAGCTCACGCGCCTTGCCGGCGTCGGACAGCTGCCGGATGGAGCCGGCCCCAGCGTTGAAGCAGTGGGCGGACAGGACGACGGCGGGAACGGCCTCGGGTGGCGGACGCGCGCAAGTTTCTCGGTCACCCCCGGCGGGAAGCTCGGCATGCACGCGCACCGCTCCACGCACATCGTTCCCGTCCGGGAGATGCCCCTCGCCGTCGATGCCATCAACGCCCTGCGCCTCTGGGACCTCGACCTGCAGGGCATCGACCGGGTGGAAGTGGCCGCCCCGGCCAACGGCTCACGTCCGCTGGTGCTGCTGGCACCAGGTCCGGGAACCAAGCCCAAGCGGCTTAACGCCGTCGCAGCCCAACTGCCCGGCGAGGTGTCCGTAGCCACCTTTGACCCCGCTACCGAGGCCGTAACCCAGGTGCGGGGCCGCACCTGGGTGCAGGAAACCGCGGCCGGCCATGACTACCGGGTAACCGGTGCCGGATTCTGGCAGATCCACCGCGACGCGCCCGGAGCGCTTGTGGGGGGTGTCACAGAATTCCTCAAGGATGGCGGCTTCCTGCACCCCGGCGCGGTGGTGGCCGACCTCTACGCGGGCGCCGGACTCTTCACTGCCGTCCTGGCCGACGCCGTGGGGGAGACGGGTTCTGTCCTGTCCGTGGAGGGGGCTCCCGGAACCAGCCGGGACGCCCGCAAGAACCTGCATGCAGCGCCGCAGGTGGAGATCGTCCAAGGCCGGGTGGAGCGGGTCCTCCGCCAGAAACCGCGGAACTTTGACGCCCTGGTCCTTGACCCGCCGCGGGCGGGCGCGGGGAAGGCCGTGGTCGGGCAGCTGGTTGAGGCGCAGCCCCGTGCCATTGCTTACGTGTCCTGCGACCCGGCGTCGTTCGCCCGGGACGTAGGGTACTTCCGCCAGGCCGGGTGGGACCTGTCAGGCCTCCGGGCCTTCGACCTGTATCCACACACCCACCACCTGGAGACGGTGGCCCTGTTGACGCCGCGCGCCTGAGGACCGGTCCATGATGCCACCGTCGTTTTCGACTACGATGGCCGTAGTAGTCCCACGTCGCGCTCCGTAATCACGGCCGGCCGTGTGCAATTTTCGGGCCCGGATCTAATTAGGGCCTCCTAACTAGCAGGCGGTCAACCGCGCGACAAAGATGAAACTGTTGCGAGAGGAGTCCTGCGATGAGCACTGTGGACAGCTTCGGTTCAAAAGGCAAACTTAATGTAGCCGGAACCGAATACGAAATTTTCCGGTTGAACTCCGTTGAAGGTGCAGAAAACCTTCCGTTCAGCCTCAAGGTATTGCTTGAAAACCTGTTGAGGACCGAGGACGGCGCGAACATCACTGCCGATCACGTCCGCGCCCTGGCAGGCTGGGATCCCAATGCCCAGCCCGATACAGAAATCCAGTTCACGCCTGCACGCGTGATCATGCAGGACTTCACCGGCGTTCCCTGCGTGGTTGACCTGGCGACGATGCGTGAAGCGGTCAAGGAACTGGGCGGCGATCCCAAGAGGGTCAACCCGCTGGCGCCTGCCGAGATGGTCATTGACCACTCGGTCCAGATCGATGCCTTCGGCAACTCCGGCGCGCTGGAGCGCAACATGGAGATCGAATACCAGCGCAACGGGGAGCGTTACCAGTTCCTGCGCTGGGGCCAGACCGCGTTCGACGACTTCAAGGTTGTCCCGCCGGGAACCGGCATCGTGCACCAGGTCAACATCGAATACCTGGCCCGCACGGTCATGACCCGCGAAGTTGACGGTGCGCTCCGTGCGTACCCGGACACCTGCGTCGGTACCGACTCCCACACCACCATGGTTAACGGCATGGGCGTCCTCGGATGGGGCGTCGGCGGCATCGAAGCCGAGGCAGCCATGCTGGGCCAGCCCGTTTCCATGCTGATCCCGCGTGTTGTGGGCTTCAAGCTGACCGGCTCCATCCCGGCCGGCGCCACCGCCACCGACGTGGTGCTCACCATCACCGAGCAGCTCCGCAAGCACGGTGTTGTGGGCAAGTTCGTGGAGTTCTACGGCGAAGGCGTTGCCGCTGTGCCGCTGGCCAACCGCGCCACCATCGGCAACATGAGCCCGGAATTCGGTTCCACGGCTGCCATGTTCCCGATCGACGACGTCACCCTGGACTACCTGCGCCTCACCGGCCGGTCAGACCAGAACGTGGCACTGGTAGAGGCTTACGCCAAGGAACAGGGCCTCTGGCACGATCCTTCCCGCGAGATCAAGTTCTCCGAATACCTGGAACTGGACCTGTCCACGGTTGTTCCGTCCATCGCCGGCCCCAAGCGCCCGCAGGACCGCATCGAACTGACTGAGGCCAAGGACGAATTCCGCCACGACCTGAAGAACTACGTCGCCCACGATGCCGACGCCGGCACCCTGGACGAGTCGCTTGAGGAGTCCTTCCCGGCCTCCGACGCGCCTTCCTTCACGGCTGGTTCGACCCACATCTCCGACACCGACCGCGAGCCCCCGAAGTACTCGGCGGCACACGGCGGCGCCGGGCGCATCTCCAGCCCGGTTCCGGTCAAGATGGCCGACGGACGCGAGTTCGAGCTGGACCACGGTGCGGTCACCATCGCATCGATCACGTCCTGCACCAACACGTCCAACCCGTCGGTCATGCTGGCCGCCGCTGTGCTGGCACGCAACGCCGTCGAAAAGGGCCTCACGGCCAAGCCGTGGGTCAAGACCTCCGTTGCCCCCGGCTCGAAGGTTGTCACCGACTACTACGAGAAGTCGGGCCTGACGCCCTACCTGGAGAAGCTCGGCTTCTACATCGTGGGCTACGGCTGCGCCACCTGCATCGGCAACTCCGGTCCGCTGGAAGCCGAGGTCTCCGAAGCAATCCAGGCCAACGACCTCGCCGTCGCAGCTGTCCTCTCGGGCAACCGCAACTTCGAAGGCCGCATCAACCCGGACGTCAAGATGAACTACCTGGCCTCCCCGCCGCTGGTCATCGCCTACGCCCTGGCCGGTTCCATGGACTTCGACTTCGAAACCGATGCCCTCGGCAAGGACGAAGCAGGCAACGACGTCTTCCTGAAGGACATCTGGCCCAACCCGGTTGAGGTCCAGCAGGTCATCGATTCCTCGATCGACAAGGAAATGTTCGCCAAGGGCTACGAAGGCGTCTTTGAGGGTGACGACCGCTGGAAGGCGCTCGACACTCCCGCCGGCGACACCTTCGCCTGGGATCCGAACTCCACGTACGTCCGCAAGCCCCCGTACTTCGAGGGCATGCAGGCCAAGCCGGAGCCGGTCAAGGACATCACGGGCGCCCGCGTGCTCCTGAAGCTGGGCGATTCGGTCACCACCGACCACATCTCCCCGGCCGGTTCGTTCAAGTCCGACACCCCTGCCGGCCAGTACCTCCTGGCCAACGGCGTGGAGCGCAAGGACTTCAACTCCTACGGATCCCGCCGCGGCAACCACGAGGTGATGATCCGCGGTACGTTCGCGAACATCCGCATCAAGAACCAGATCCTGGACGGCGTCGAGGGCGGTTTCACCCGCGACTTCACCCAGGACGGCGGCCCGCAGGCCTACGTCTACGATGCTGCGCAGAACTACCAGGCAGCCGGCACCCCGCTGGTGATCCTGGCCGGCAAGGAATACGGTTCCGGGTCCTCCCGTGACTGGGCTGCCAAGGGTACCGCCCTGCTGGGCGTCAAGGCCGTCATCGCCGAGAGCTACGAGCGCATCCACCGCTCCAACCTCATTGGCATGGGCGTCCTGCCGCTGCAGTTCCCGGCCGGCGAATCCGCCGCAACCCTGGGCCTGTCCGGCACGGAGACGTTCTCGGTTGAGGGCGTCACCGCCCTGAACGAGGGCACCACGCCCAAGACCCTCAAGGTCACGGCAACTGCCGAGGACGGCAGCTCGAAGACGTTCGACGCCGTCCTGCGCATCGACACCCCCGGTGAAGCGGACTACTACCGCAACGGCGGAATCCTGCAGTACGTCCTGCGCCAGATCTCCGCTAACTAGCGGTTCCTGACAGCAGGCACCACCTTCCGAAGCCCCGGCCGGTCACCGACCAGCCGGGGCTTCGGCTGTGCAGGTGAGCCTTGTCCCGCGGCCCAAGGCGTTAGAGTTAAACGGCACGTCTACCACCTGAAGGAGGGGTCAGTGGGAATCTTGGAGACCATCCGGAATCCGCAGGACCTGAACGAGTTGTCCGAAGACCAGCTGAAGCAGCTGGCTTCGGAGGTCAGGGACTTCCTGATCACGAACGTCTCCCAGACGGGCGGGCACCTCGGACCAAACCTCGGCGTGGTGGAACTGACCCTTGCCGTGCACCGCATCTTCGACTCGCCCCGTGACAGCATCGTCTTCGACACCGGGCACCAGTCCTACGTCCACAAGCTGCTGACGGGGCGCCAGGACTTCAGCACGCTGCGCCAGGAGGGCGGAATTTCCGGATACCCCTCCCGGGCCGAATCCGAGCACGACATCGTCGAGAGCTCGCACGCCTCATCCTCCCTGTCGTGGGCGGACGGCATCTCCCGCGCCCGCCAGCTCACCGGTGAAGGCGACCGGTACGTTGTCGCCGTGGTGGGGGACGGTGCGTTGACCGGCGGCATGGCCTGGGAAGCCATCAACAACATCGCCGCGGACAAGAAACGCCGCGTGGTGATAGTGGTCAATGACAACGGCAGGTCCTACGCGCCCACCGTCGGCGGCTTCGCGGACTACCTCGCCTCCCTGCGCCCCACGATTGACTCCTTCCGGACCGCACCGGCATACGAAGTGGCGCTGGACTGGTGGAAAAAGAAACTCCAAAACGGGGGACCGGCGGGCCAGTTCACCTACAAGAGCCTGCACGCCATGAAAAAGGGCATCAAGGACTGGTGGGCTCCGCAAGGCATGTTCGAGGACCTCGGCATGAAGTACATCGGCCCCGTGGACGGCCACAACCTCCAGGCCATGGAGCACGCCCTCTCCACAGCCAAGCACTACGGCGGCCCGGTCATTGTGCATGCGATGACCGAGAAGGGCCACGGTTACGCACCCGCCCGCGCCCACGAGGCGGACCAGTTCCATGCCGTCGGCATCATCGACCCCGAAACCGGCGAGCCCACAGGTGCCGCCGGCGCCCAGTCCTGGACCTCGGTCTTCGCCGACGAAATAGCGGCCATCGCGGATGAGCGGAAGGACGTCGTCGGCATCACCGGAGCCATGCTCATCCCCGTCGGCCTGCACAAATTCGCGGCCCGGCACCCGGACCGCGTGATCGACGTCGGCATCGCCGAACAGCACGCCCTCACCTCCGCCGCCGGCATGGCCTTTGGCGGGCTGCATCCGGTGGTGGCCGTCTATGCGACCTTCCTGAACCGGGCCTTCGACCAGCTCCTGATGGATGTTGCCCTGCACAAGGCCGGCGTCACTATCGTCCTGGACCGCGCAGGCGTCACCGGGCCGGACGGCGCCAGCCACCACGGCATGTGGGACATGTCCATGGTCCAGATCGTCCCCGGACTCCACCTGGCGGCGCCCCGTGACGCCAGCAGGCTTCGCGAGGAACTGCGCGAAGCCGTGGCAATCGGCGATGCACCCACCGTGGTCCGCTTCTCGAAGGGATCCGTCGGGGCGGAAGTGGAAGCGCTTGAACGCCTCAGCGACGGCGTGGACGTGCTGGCCCGGCGGCCCAGCGGTTCCACAGAGAACGACGTCCTGATCGTCAGCGTGGGCGCCATGTCCGAACTGGCGCTGGACGTGTCCAACCGCCTCGGCGCGCAGGGCATCAGCACCACCGTGGTGGACCCGCGCTGGGTCCTGCCCGTCCCGCGTTCCATCATCGCGCTGGCATCGCACCACCGCCTGGTGATCTGCATCGAGGACGGCGTCCGTGCCGGCGGGGTCGGTTCGCGGATCCGCCAGGAAATGCGGGCGGCCGGAGTGGATACGGCCTTGAACGAGGTCGGCCTGCCGGTCGAGTTCCTGGACCACGGCACCCGCGCCCAGATCCTTGAACGCGTCGGCCTGACCGCCCAGCAGATCACGCACGACGTCGTCGCGCAGGTCCTCGGCACAAAGGTCCCCTTTGCGCGTCCCCTGCCCGGCCAGCAGCACCCCACCACCGGCAGCCTTCCGATCCTGTGAGGGGAGAGGCTGAGCTGAAATACCCCGGCGTCCTGGGGGAGCCTGTCGGGGAAAGCCATACGGCAGCAACGCGGGTACCGGAGAACCTGGAGCCCGGCCAGCTCGTGGTGGCACGGAACCGTAAATGGAACGGCAAAGCCCACTGGGTGGTACCGGGACGCTACCTCGGCGAGGACCGGCATGGCTGGTGGATCTTCCAGGGCACCAATGAATTCTGTTCGCGCCCGGGCGCGGCGTTTTACACCAAATCAGATGCCGTGCTCCTGGTGCCCCGTGAAGGCGACTGGGTGGCCACTTTCTACGATGACGCCCATCCGGGCGGCATGCGGGTCTACATCGACCTTGCCGTGGCCCACGAGTGGAGCACCATCCGCCCCGCAGTCACCGAATTCCACGTCATCGACATGGACCTGGACGTCGTCCATACGGCCGGCAGGGGCGTGTTCATCGATGACGAGGACGAATTCGCGGAACACCGCGTTGCCATGGACTATCCCGCAGTACTGGTGGAATCCCTCCAGGCATCGGCGGACCAGCTTTACCAGGCCGTGAAGGCGCAGCACGCACCGTTCGACGGCACTGACGCCGAATGGTTTACCAAAGGACGGTCATGAGCGGAATTGTCAGGGTTTACAAGCGCGACGACGAGGGCACCCTCCATTTCCGGGAGGCGTGGTATGACGAGGACTACGGCCAGTTCGTGATGAACTACGGCGTTGTGGGGCACCAGAGCAAAACCGAGGAAACGGACGTCGCCACGCCCGAGGCGGCGGAGAGCCTCCTGGACGCCTTCGCAGCCCAGTGCGCCGAAGACGGCTACGCCGAAATCCCGGAAAAGGAACAGTTCTGGGTGGTGGCCCAGTTCGCGCTGAAGACCCGGGAAGGCACCGACAGGGACCGCTACCTGGAGGAAAAAGCCACGGACGCCCTCATCAGCCACCTGGCCTGGCGCGGGCTGGGGACGGTGGAACGCTCCGAATTCACCGACTACAAGCTCAACATCTTCTGCCTGTGCCCGGAGGTGAACAAAGCCGTTAACGCCGTCAAGGTCTGCATCCGCGGCGAGGACCTGGACTTTACCAAGCTGAGCATCGGTGCCGCCCCCTTCACTGAGCCCACCACCTTCAAGCTCAAGCACTCCGCCAAGCCCGCTGCCGGCTTCAGCCTCTAGGAGCACCATGCCCACCTACCGCCGCCTCGGCAAGTCAGGCCTGACCGTGTCCACGGTGGGCCTTGGCTGCAACAATCTCGGCCGCGCCAACACCGCCACCGAATCCCAGGAGGCCACGGACGGCGTCGTCCACGCAGCGATCGACGCCGGGATCACCCTGTTCGACGTCGCCGACACGTACGGGCGGGAACCAGGGCTCAGTGAGGCGATGCTCGGGAAGGCGCTCGGCGCCAGGCGTGGGGACATTGTCCTGGCCACGAAGTTCGGCATGGACATGAAGGGTGCCAGCGGCCCGGACCTCGGTGCACGCGGCTCACGCCGCTACATCATCCAGGCCGTGGAAGCCTCGCTGCGGCGGCTAGGCACCGACTGGATCGACCTCTACCAGTTCCATACGCCGGACCCGTTGACCCCCATCGACGAGACCCTGTCAGCACTGGACACCCTCGTCAGCAGCGGCAAAGTCCGCTACATCGGGCACTCCAACCGTGCCGGCTGGCAGATCGCCCAGGCGGAGTACGTTGCGCGGGAACTGGGATGCGCCCGCTTCATCTCCACGCAAAACCACTACAACCTCCTGGATCGGCGCGCGGAGCTTGAGGTGACGCCGGCGGCAGAGGAGTTCGGGCTGGGCGTCCTGCCCTACTTCCCGCTCGCGAACGGACTGCTGACCGGCAAGTACTCGCCCGGCCATGCCCCGGACGGATCGCGCCTCAGCCACACCCGCCAGCACCTGGTCCACGACGCCGACTGGGACCAACTGGGCAGGTTCAGCACTTTCGCCCGGGAACGCGGCCTGACCGAAATCCAGGTTGCGTTTTCCTGGCTGGCAGCCCAGCCTTCGGTGGCCAGCGTCATCGCCGGCGCCACCGGGCCGGAACAGGTCCGCCAGAACGCTGAATCAGCCGGCTGGGCGCCCTCGGAGAAGGACCTCGCGGAGCTGGACAGCATCTTCCCTGCCGCTCCCAGGGTTGCCCTGTTCTAGGACCGGGATGAGCGCCTTCCTGCTGGACGTGGACACGGGCATCGACGATGCCCTGGCCCTGGCCTACCTTGCCGCCCTGCCCGATACGGAATTCGTTTCCGTGACAGCCACCCCCGGGAACGTGGACGCGGACCAGGTGGCGCGCAACACCCTGGCATTGCTCGAACTGTGCGGCAGGCCCGGAGTGGAAGTGGCCATCGGCGCACGCGAACCGCTGGCCATACCGCTGCTCACCACTCCCGAGACCCACGGACCGCAGGGAATTGGCTACGCGGTCCTGCCCCAGCCGGCCGGGGCGGTGTCGGAGCGGAACGCCGTCGACCTCTGGGTTGAACACGCCCGCAACCGGCCAGGGGAGCTTACCGCCCTCATCACTGCGCCGCTGACCAACTTTGCGTTGGCCTTGCGGCAGGAACCGGAACTTCCCGAACTGCTCGCCAAGGTGGTGATCATGGGCGGCAGCTTCTACCACCAAGGCAACACCACGCCCACTGCGGAGTGGAACACCCACGTGGACCCGCACGCCGCCAAGGAAGTGTACGCCGCTTTCCGGGGCCGGGCACCGGAGAAACTTCCCATTGTCTGCTCCCTGGACACCACCGAGCGGATGGAAATGCACCCCCACCACGTGCGCCGGCTGGCGGAAGCGGCCGGTGCCCGCATCCCCGAACTGGTGCTGCCTGGACAACCCGAGGGACTGCGCAGCACCTCGGACAACACCCTCGTCCGGCACCTGTCCGACGCCCTGCGGTTCTACTTCGAGTTCCACCGGCACTACGACCAGGGATACCTGGCCCACGTCCACGACTTCTTCGCCGCCGGCGTCGCAGCGGGCACCCTGGAGTTTGAGGCCCGTCCAGCCACGGTGGACGTCGAGACCGGGTCGCCGCTCCTGGCTGGCACCACGGTGGCAGACTTCCGCGGACTCTGGGGCGCACCGCCGAACGCCCGCGTGGTCTCCGCCAACTATCCCGCAGCGGCCTTCACCGAGCTGGTCTCAGCGGTGGGCGGCCTCGCCGCCCGGCTCGCCTAGCGGCCGCTTTCGACGGCGGAACTACAGCGGGGCGTCCTCCGGCAGGTCGACGTCCAGTGCCAGGAGGGCATTTTCCACCACCTCGGTCAGCGCCGGATGGATCCAGTACGGGCCACGGGCCAGCTCATGGACGGGCACCGACCCGGCCATGGCCTGGACCAGGGGCTGGAGGAGGATGGATGCTTCATGACCCAGGATGTGGGCACCCAGCAGCCTGCCTGAGGACTTTTCGGCCACAAGTTTGACGACTCCTTCGCCATCCTCCATGGCCCAGCCGTAGGCGGTGGTGCCGTAGTCCTGGACGGCGGTCACGATGTCGGTTCCCGCGGCTGCCCGTGACCGGGCTTCTTCCTCGGTGAGGCCGACCGATGCCACCTGCGGGTTGGAGAAGACTGCGGCAGGCACTGCGGTGTAGTCGATGCGGCGCAGCCGGTCCGGGTGCTCCAGGTTGTGCGCCACCACGCGGGCTTCCCGGTTGGCCACGTGCTTGAGCTGGTACCGGTTGGCTACGTCGCCCAGGGCGTAGACGCCGTCCAGCGGCTCGCCGTGGGAAAGGACCCGCAGCCTGGCATCCACGGCCAGGGTTCCGTCGTCGTCCACGTCGAACCCGGCGGCCTCCACGCCCAGCCGGTCCGTGTTGGGAACCCGGCCGGTGGCCAGGAGCACAACATCCGCCGGGACGCACAGCGGCCGGCCCTCGGCATCGGCGAAGTTCACCTCAACGGTGCCGGTGCCGGTGTCCTTGATGGACTGCAGCGAGAAGCCCGGTTCCAGCCTCCACCGGCTTGCTGCAGCCGCCGCGAACCGCACGGAGATGTCGGCGTCGTGCCCGCGCAACAGCCGGTGCGAGCGGTTGACCTGGGTTACAACCGAGCCGAAACCGTGGAAGATCCCCGCGAACTCAGCCGCAATGTATCCGCCGCCAACCACCACCACCCTTTCCGGCAGCCCGTCGATCCGCATCACGGTGTCCGAGGTGTGCACCTGCGGCAGGCCGATTCCCGGCACATCGGGCAGGACGGCCCTGGAGCCTGCGGCAACCACAACCTGCTCAGCCGTGATATCTACACCGGATTCGGTCCGCAGGGCCCGGGGCCCGGTGAAGTGTGCGTAGTCCTCATAGAGGTCAACATGGTCCAGTTCCTTTGCCCGGTAGTCCCGGCCGGCTGAGGAGATGGAATCGATCCGGCCGAATATCCGGTCGCGGATCCCGTTCCAGTGCACTTTGTCCAGGCTGAGGTCGACCCCGAGCCGGGCTGCCTCATGGTGCGCCGCGGCCAGCCCGGCCGGATACACGAACATCTTGGTGGGAATGCACCCCACGTTGAGGCAGGTGCCGCCGAAGACGCCGCCGTCGATGAGGGCCACCCGCTTGTTGTCCCAATATGGCGTGATCAGAGAATTGCCGGAGCCGGATCCGATGATGGCGAGGTCATAGTGGGGCATGGCGGGTCTTTCCACGGCAACGGCAGGCGGAATTTGCCTGTCCGGGCAGTCTAGGGCAGTCCGGGACCGGATGCCCCGGCAGCGGTGCTTCGCCAGTAGAATAATCGCGGACGGAACAGGCGCAGCAGCCTGCCGCCAGCTGCCGAGGTGACATACGCAGCGTTCCACCGGCCCGGACTCCCGGGCCTCCACGCGCACCCTGAAGGAACTCCATGTCGCCCTCCCTGACGATGCCCGCCCCGGCACCGGCCGCCGCCCGCAAACGCCGCCTGCTGGAAATCCTTGGCGCGGTGGCCATCGCCGCCACCTACATCTACCTTGTGCTCAACCAGCCGGCTGACATCACCGGCGGGCCCGGCAGCGCGTCCGCCCTCATTGCCCTCTCCGGCTTCCTGGCGGGTGCCATCCTGCTGATCGTCGCCGTCCTCCCGGCGTTGCCGGCCTCCACCGTGGTGCTGATCCCCGTCGCCCTGGTGCTGAACATCGTGCTCGGTCAGTTCGTGGGCAGCACCCTGGTCCCGTTCTACCTCGATGCGATCGGCACGGTCCTCATCGCCGTGCTGGCAGGACCGGCTGCAGGCGCCGCCACCGGAGCGCTCAGCAGCATTGTCTGGTCCTTCTTTAACCCCACGGTGCTGCCCTTCGCAGCCGGCGCCGCACTGATCGGCTGCCTGGCGGGACTCGCCGCGCGCCACGGCATGTTCCGACGCTTCTACCTCGCCCCCGTTGCAGGCTTCGTCACCGGGATCATTGGGGGAGTGGTGTCCGCGCCGGTGGCGGCCTTCGTCTTCGGCGGCACCTCCGGCGTGGCCACCGGTGCCATCGTCAGCGCCTTCCGGTCCATGGGGGACACCCTGCTGGCCGCCATTACCAAGCAGGCGCTCATCTCCGATCCCATGGACAAGGCGATCGTCTTCACCGTGGTGGCAGTCCTGGCCTACGCCCTTCCCCGCCGTGCGCGCCTGCAGTTCCCGTTTGTCCGCCGGCACCGCGTGCTGGCCGGAACCACACCCGGACAGGACTCCTGACCACCCTGCCCATGCGCCTCCACCCGCTGACCTCCCTGGCAGCCGCCGGCAGCACGGCAGTGATAACGACGGCGGCAGCCAGCCTGCCGCTGTCCCTCGCCGTCATGGGTGCTGCCGTGGCCCTCTCGGCCCGGAGCGGCACGGCACGGAGGCTGCTGCCCGCGGCAGCGGCAGTGCTGCTCCCGCTGGGCTTGTCGCTGCTGGTCATGCACGGGCTGTTCTTCCCCGAGGGGCGGACAGTCCTGGCCCAATGGGGAATGGCACGCGTCACCGCGGAGGGGCTTGCCTTCGCCCTGGAAAGGGCAGCGCAGCTGGGGGCGGTGGTCCTTGCCCTTTTGGTGTTCTCCTTCAGCGTCCGCGTGCCGGACCTGGTGGCGGTGCTGTCCTCGCGCGGTCTCCACGGACGGTTCGCGTTCGTGCTGGCCTCCACCTTGACCCTGCTGCCGGCCATCACCTCCCGCGTGGAACGGATCCGGCAGGCACAGGAATCCCGCGGACTGGTGGTCCGCCGCGGACTGCTGCACCGCGCGGCCGCGTTCCGGCTCCAGGCAGTGCCCTTGGTCCTATCCCTGATCGAGGATGCCGGCACCCGGACAGCGGCCCTCGAAGCGCGGGGCTTCAGCAATCCCGGGCCCCGGACCAGCTACCGGGCCGTTCCGGATCCGCGGGGCCAGCGCGTGCTCCGGGCCGCCCTGCTGGCCGCCGCAGCAGCCGCGGTCGCGGCGCGGCTGCTGCTCACCCAGGCAGGAAGCTGAGCCATGTCCGTCGCGCCGCACTCAACGGAATCCCTGCCGGTACTGTCAGCCGGCATCCGGAGCTTCACCTACCACGGGGACGGGCTCCCCGTGCTGGAGGGAATTGATCTCGACCTCGCTCCGGGAACCTTGACTGCCGTCCTCGGGGCCTCCGGAAGCGGCAAGTCCACCCTGGGCCGGCTGCTGTCCGGATGGCTTCCGCCCGGAACCGGAGGCACCCTCCGCGGCTTCCTTGAACTCGCGGGCACGCGCCTGGAGTTCGGCGCTGGCGGCGACCCGCGGATCAACCCCGCGGAATGGGGCCGCCACGTTGGCTTCGTTCCCCAGGACCCCGCCGCCGTCCTGTCCACGGTGCGGGCAACTGTGGCGGAAGAACTCGCGTTCGGGCTGGAAAACGCGGCAGTGGAGCGGCAGGCCATGAAAGCCGCGGTGGAGCACACTGCAGCCCTCCTCGGGCTCACGGAGTTCCTGGAACGGGATCCGGGCTCGCTTTCCGGCGGGCAAATGCGCCGCCTCGCCATCGGCTGCGCCATTATCGCCGGGCCGCGGGTGCTGATCATGGATGAGCCCTTTGCGTCGCTGGACACTGCGGGAACTGCCGGGCTGGCACGCCTGCTGCAGGACCTCGTGAGGCTCGGAACCGCCGTCGTGGTTCTCAGCCAGGTGGTCGACGCGCCGCTCCTGGCCGCCGGAACCTGGGTTGTCCTGGAGAACGGCAGCGTCACTGGAAGCGGCACCCCGGCCGGGCTGCAGGCCGGCTCCGGGCTGCTGCCGCCCGGAATTCGGGCCTCCGGCGGCGCGCCTGCACCGGCCGTGGACCATGCCGGGGCGGCACACGCGGACCGTCTGCTGCCACGCGGCGGCGCCGGTGTCCCTGCGCTGGAACTCCGCGGGGTCTGCTTCGGCTACGGCACCAGGGGCAACGCAGCAAGCGGCAGGACAACCTGGCGCCGGATCCGGGGCGGAAGCACTGCAGCCCATGCCTCCGCTCAGGTGCTTCAAGGCATCAGCCTGCGCGTCCGGCGCGGCGAGATCGTGGCGGTGACCGGCCCCAACGGAGCAGGAAAATCAACGCTGCTGCGCCATGTCAACGGTCTCCTGCGGCCCACCGCCGGCCGCGTGCTGGTCAACGGCAGGGACATTGCAGGGGAGCCGGCCGGCGAGGCGGCACGTTCCGTGGGACTGCTGTTCCAGCAGCCCCGGGACCAGCTGTTCGAGCGGACCGCCCTCCGCGAAGTGCGTTTCGGCCTGGACCGCCTGTTCCACCCCGACGAGGCCGCCGGCCGTGCCCTGGAGGCGCTGTCCGCCGTCGGCCTTGCGGGGGCGTCCGACGCGCACCCCGCCGAACTTCCCGCATCAGGCCAGCGCCTCCTCGCCCTGGCCACGGTGCTTGCCCGCAAACCGGCAGTCCTCGCCCTGGACGAACCCACCGTGGCGATGGACGGCGGCGGCCTTGCCCTGCTGGACGCTGCGGTGCGTTCCGCTGCAGGGGAGGGCGCCGCCGTCGTGCTGGTCACGCATGACCTTGACTATGCGCGGGCCGTGGCGCACCGCGTGGTGACGCTCGACGGCGGCCGGCTGGACGGCTAATCAGGCAGGGCGCGATGCCACTCCCGGCGGCAGGAAGCGCCGTCCGTTGACGCGCTCTGAGGCACCTACCCTGTCGAGGTAGGGGGTGATGCCGCCCAGGAACATGGGCCAGCCCGCGCCCAGGATCATGCAGAGGTCGATGTCCTCGGGAGCGGCAACCACGCCCTCGGCGAGCATGAGGCCGATTTCCTCCGCCAGGGCATCCTGCGTGCGCCGCAGCACCTGCTCCGACGTTGAAGGGGAGGTGCCGAAGGACATCAGCGCCAGCGTGGACTCCGGAATTTCCTGCGAACCGTCCGGTCCTGTTGCCCACAGGCTCTTCACGCCGTTGTCGATGAGCTTCTGCAGGTTGGCAGACACGGCGAAGCGTTCGCCGAAGGCAGCGTGCAGCGACTCCTGGACGTGCTGGGCTACGGGGAGCCCCACCATGGCGCCGAGGGTGAAGGGCGTCATGGGCAGGCCCATGGGCCGCAGGGCGTTGTCCGCCACCTCAGCGGGGGTGCCCTCGTCAAACGCTGCCGTCACCTCTCCCATCAGCCGGAGCAGGATGCGGTTGACCACGAACGCGGCGGCGTCCTTGACCAGCACAGCCGTCTTTCTCAGTCCCTTGGCCAGCTCGAAGGCGGTTGCGAGCACGGCGTCGTCTGTCCTGGGGGCGCGGACGATTTCCAGCAGCGGCATCACGGCCACCGGGTTGAAGAAGTGGAAGCCCACAACGCGCCCGGGGTGCTGCAGGTCCTCCGCCATGGCAGTGACGGACAGTGACGAGGTGTTCGTGGCCAGGATGCAGTCGGGTGAGACGATAGCCTCGAGTTCCGCAAAGACCTGCTTCTTGACGTTCAGCTCTTCGAAGACGGCTTCGATCACAAAGTCGGCGTCCGCGAAAGCGTCCTTGGACACAGACCCCGTCACCAGGGCCTTGGTCCGGTTGGCAGCGTCCTGGCTGATGCGCTTCCTGTCCAGCAGCTTGTCCACCTCGGCATGGACATAGCCCACGCCCTTGTCCACCCGGGCCTGGTCGATGTCCGTCATCACCACGGGGACCTTGAGCTGGCGGGCAAAGAGGAGTGCCAGCTGGCTGGCCATCAGGCCCGCGCCAACAACGCCCACCTTCGTGACAGGACGGGCGAGCTTGCGGTCCGGGGCGCCTGCGGGGCGCTTGGAGCGCTTCTGGACGAGGTCCAGGAACGCGTACACGGTGGCACGGAACTCGTCGGTCTGCATGAGGTCGGCGAGGGTTTCGCATTCGAGGGCAGCGGATTCCGCCTGGGTCATGGTGCGGTTTGCCTCGAGGATGTCCAGGACCTTCCCCGGCGCCGGCGCCGCATTGGACGTCTTCGCGTCAACGGAGGCCCGGCCGGCCTTGACGGCAGCATCCCACTGTGCAGCGGTCGCCGCATCGGCGGGATCGACGGCGTTTGCCCTTTCCGGAACCACGGCGCCGGAAATGACGCCGGCCGCCCACGCAAGGGACTGCTCCAGGAAATCTGCCGGCTCGAACAGGGCGTCCGCGATGCCGAGGCCGAACGCCTGGGCCCCGGTCAGGGTCTTGTTGTTGCTAAGCGGGTTTTCAATCATTACCTTCACGGCGTTTTCCGGGCCGATGAGGCGCGGCAGGATGTACACGCCGCCCCAGCCCGGGACCAGGCCCAGGACGGCCTCCGGCAGCGCAAGTGCGCCCGCCCCGGTGGAGACCGTGCGGTAGGTGGACTGGAGGGCAATCTCCAGCCCTCCGCCCAGTGCCGCGCCGTTGATGAACGCGAAGCTGGGGACGCCCAGGCCGGCCAGCGTGCTGTACACGTCGTGGCCCAACTGCGCCATCCACAGCCCGTGCTCGCGCTGGTCCAGGTTCTTGACGGCGGACAGGTCGGCGCCCGCCACCAGGTAGTAGGGCTTGCCGGTTACTCCGACGCCGACGATCTCACCCCGGTCAGCGCGTTCCCGCAGACCTTCCAGGACCTTGCCGAGCTCCACCAGCGTGTTGGGCCCCAGAGTGGTGGGCTTGGAATGGTCCAGGCCGTTGTCCAAGGTGATGAGGGCGAACGTGCCCGGGCTTTGCTTCCCGGCCGGTGCGGGCAGTTCGATGTCCTGGACGTAGGAATGCGTCACTGTTTCGTTGGGGAACAGGTCGGCAAGTCGGGTGAAATCTTCGGCGCTCATGCGGCTCCTTCGGAAACGGTGTGGGTGGCGGAGTTTGCCGGCCGGGCTCCGCTGTAGTCGGCGTGGTGGGGGTTTTCCCAGACCACCGTGGCGCCCATGCCAAGGCCAACACACATGGTGGTGATGCCGTACCGGACGGAAGGGTCCTCCTCGAACTGCCGGGCCAGCTGGGTCATCAGCCGCACGCCGGAGGAGGCCAGCGGGTGGCCCACCGCGATGGCGCCACCGTAGCGGTTGACCCGGGGGTCGTCGTCGGCAATGCCAAAGTGCTCCAGGAAGCTCAGTACCTGGACGGCAAAAGCTTCGTTGATCTCAAAGAGGCCGATGTCCCCGATAGCCAGCCCTGCGTTCTTCAGGGCCTTCTCGGTGGCCGGCACCGGGCCGATGCCCATGACTTCCGGTTCAACGCCCGCGTAGGCGTAGCTGACCAGGCGCATCCTGACCGGCAGTCCAAGCTCCGCCGCCGCGTCGGACGATGCCAGGACAGCGGCGGTTGCGCCGTCGTTCAGGCCCGCGGCGTTACCCGCAGTGACCCGCCCGTGCGCCCGGAACGGGGTGCGGAGGCCGGCGAGGTCAGCCAGGGAGGTGCCGGGCCGCGGCGGCTCGTCCACGGTATGGAGCGTCCAGCCCTGGCCGGGCTTCATGGCTGCCACGGGAACCAGGTCCGGCTGGATGCGGCCGTCGCGGCGGGCGGCCTCATATTTGTCCTGGGAGGCTACGGCATACGCGTCCGTGCGTTCCTTGGTGATGGACGGGAAGCGGTCGTGCAGGTTCTCTGCGGTGTTCCCCATGTTGAGGGCGGCGGGGTCCACCAGCCGCTCGGACATGAAACGCGGATTCGGATCAGCGCCTGAACCCATGGGGTGGTTGCCCATATGCTCCACGCCCCCTGCCACCGCCACGTCATAGGCTCCGAAACTGATTCCGCCGGCCACAGCCGTCACCGCAGTCATGGCCCCTGCGCACATCCGGTCGATGGCGAAGCCGGGGACCGTCCTGGGCAGGCCGGCCAGCAGCGCGGCGGTCCGGCCCAGGGTAAGGCCCTGGTCTCCGGTCTGGGTGGTGGCAGCGATCGCCACCTCATCAATCCGTTCCGGCGGCAACGAGGGGTTGCGGCGCAGCAGTTCGCGGATGCATTTCACCATCAAGTCATCAGCCCGGGTGCCCGCGTAGATGCCCTTTTCCCCGGCCCTGCCGAACGGTGTGCGGAGGCCGTCCACAAAGACGACGTCCCGGACAGTGCGCATGGATGCGCCGCTTTCCTGGTGGCTCACGTATAACTCCTCATCGAGACGTAGGCGCCGGATGCATGCCGGGATGCGGCAGCCAGCCTGGCGGCAATACCTTCGATGTTACTCGTGAGTAACTTAGCCCGCAAGGCCCCCGTTTGATGGGACGCTCTCTCACTTAATGCATCGTATTGGCAAACGCTCTCTCACTTTGATCCTCAAGTACAGCGAGAGAGCGCCGCCAAAAAGCGCATCGAGTGAGAGAGCGTTGGGGTTGGACACGCATCGAGTGAGAGAGCGTTTGGGTTGGACCGGCATCGAGTGAGAGAGCGTCTGGGTTGGACCGGCATTGAGTGAGAGAGCGTTTGGGGAGTTGTTGGCTGCGGCTACTGGCCGGCCGGGGCTGCGTCCGCTTTGGGTTCCTTGGCGGGCAGCGGCTGGGGGTGCAGGAACGCGTCGGAGATGAGGGGGGCGGCCAGTTCCACTTGCCAGTCCCGTGCCCCCAGTGCGCGCAGTTCCGCGGCAATCGCGTCCTCGCTGACATCCGCCGGTGGCCGCCAGGCCACCCGCCGCAGGTAGTCAGGGGTCAGCAGGTTCTCCAGCGGCAGGTTCAACTCCTCGGCCCGCGCCTGCAGCAGCGGCCGGGCGGTGGCCAGCCGGGCAGCTGCAGCCGGATCGCGGTCGGCCCACACGCGCGGCGGGGGTGGCGCATTGGTGGGCAGGTGCAGCGGCGGGAGCTCATCCAGGTCCCGGGCTGCAGCGATGCACCGCAGCCAGCGGGGAGCCTCCCGCTGGGCAGCCCGGCCGTGGAAGCCCTTGGTCCCCAGCAGTTGCGGCACCGTGGACGGCATCGCCTTGGCTGCGGCCACCAGGGCAGAGTCCGGGATCAGCCTCCCGGGCGCAACGTCCCGCTTCTGCGCCAGGGAGTCCCGCTCCAGCCACAGCTCCCGCACGGCAGCAAGCTGCCGGCGGTCCCGGATCTGGTGGAGCCCTGAAGTCTTCCGCCAGGGATCGACGCGGGCCGGCGGCAGTCCTGCGGCCAGGATCGCAGCGAACTCCTGCTCGGCGTACTCCAGCTTGCCGTCGGCCTCCAGGAGTTCGATCAGCTCCTCCCGTAGTTCCGTCAGGACCTCAACGTCCAGTGCGGCATACCGCAGCCAGGGTTCGGGCAGGGGGCGGGTGGACCAGTCGGCGGCCGAATGCTCCTTGGCCAGCCCGAAGCCCAGCAGCTGTTCGATGACGGCCGCGAGTCCCACACGGGGGAGGCCGGCGAGCCGTGCCGCGAGTTCGGTATCAAAGAGTTTGTCCGGCCACATGCCCAGTTCGGAGAGGCAGGGCAGGTCCTGGCTTGCGGCGTGCAGGATCCACTCGACGCCGCGCAGGGCGTCATTGATGATGTCCAGGTTCCCAAAGGGCTCGGGGTCGATCAGCCAGGTACCGGCGCCTTCACGCCGGATCTGGACCAGGAAAGCGCGCTGCCCGTACCGGAAACCGGAAGCACGCTCAGCGTCAACCCCAGCCGGCCCCGTTCCTGCCGCTATGGCCGCAGCGCAGCGCTCCAGGCCGGACTGCGTTTCGATCACCAGCGGAACACCGTCCCGTGGTGCCGCAAGTTCGACGATTTCGGGGACGGGGCTGTCAAAGCCTTCCACCGTGATGTGGGGTGCGGTATCAGCAGCCGGGACGCCGGCCGTGGTGTTATCCGGAATGTTAGGGGTCATGATGCCCTTAGTTTACCGGCCGGCCGGTCCGCGCCTGCGTGCGGGACATCGTGCGGGCCTGCAAAGTGCTGCCTTCCGTCCCTGGGCGCCCTTTGTGCGCCACCGGCCAGGGCCCTCAGTTCCGCCGCCGGTGCGTCAGCGGCGTGACGCCGTCCGGCAGGGGCGGCAGTCCGGCGAACGTGCAGACCATATCCGACCACGCCTCGAGGTGGGCCCTGACATCGGATGTGGCTGGCGTCCAGGAGGCACGGAGTTCAATATCAATGGAACCAGGACGCTCCGAGAGGGTGCCGAAGCTTTCGGAGAGGACGCGCGTGGCCGTACCGCCCGCTGCCCGGTACGGTGCCTTGTGGTTTTCCAGTGCCTCCACGAGCCAGGTCCAGGCGACTGTTCCGAGCATCTCATCGTTGCCCATCTCGGGCTCCAGTTCCGCGCGGATATAGGTGACGATGCGGAACTCCCCGCCCCAGACCTCCGACCCGTCCGGGTCGTGCAGGAGGATGAAGCGGCCCGTTGCCAGTTCCGTGCCGCCGTCGTCTTCCGTTCCCGACGCGGCGGCCAGTGCCATGGCAGCCGGGCCGTGGAGCGGCGTTCCGGCCGTGCCGGCGCCGGGAGCATAAACCTCGGCACCGAGGGCCACGGCAAATGGCGCCAGGCGGGCAGGCGCCGGAATCTCCGCCAGGCGGAGCTCCCGGCGGCACTGGGCTTTCCTGAGGGTTCCCAAGGCGTGGAGAAACTCCGGGGGAACCTGGTCAAGTGCGTTCACCTTCGCAGGTTACGCAACCGGGCCGGGCCGGGCGGGTAGGCTCGCCGCCCGCCCCCTGCCCTGGTGCCCGCAGCGTCATCCCTCACGCTGCCGGAGTTCCCGGCGGATGGCGGCAGCAAAGGTATCCACGTCTTCCTCGGTGGTGTCAAAGGAACACATCCAGCGGACCTCCCTGGCAGCCTCATTCCAGTCGTAGAAGCGGAAGGACGTGCGCAGCCTGTCAGCCACGCCTTCGGGGAGGATGGCGAACACGCCATTGGACTCGGTCTTCTGGGTGGGCTGGACGCCGTCGATGGTGTCGACGGCGGCGCGGAGCCGGGCGGCCATGGCGTTGGCGTGGGCGGCGGAGCGCAGCCACAGGTCACCCTCCAGGAGCGCGATGAACTGCGCGGACATGAAGCGCATCTTGGACGCCAGCTGCATGTTCATCTTGCGCAGGTACACGAGCCCGTGCGCGGCTTCCGGGTTCAGGGCCACCACCACTTCACCGAAGAGCAGGCCGTTCTTGGTTCCGCCGAAGGACAGGATGTCCACGCCGGCGTCGCGGGTGAAGGCGCGCAGCGGAACCTGGAGGTGGGCCGCGGCGTTGGCCAGCCTGGCACCGTCCATGTGGAGCTTCATGCCCCGGGCATGGACGTGGTCGGCGATGGCGCGGACCTCCTCCGGCGTGTAGCACGTGCCAAGCTCGGTGGTTTGGGTAATGGAGACGGCGAGCGGCTGGGCACGGTGCTCGTCGCCCCAGCCCCATGCCTCCCGGTCGATGAGTTCGGGCGTGAGCTTGCCGTCTGGCGTCGGAACGTGCAGCAGCTTGATGCCGCCGACGCGCTCGGGGGCGCCGTTTTCGTCCATGTTGATGTGGGCCGTTGAGGCACAGACCACCGCCCCCCAGCGGGGGAGCAGCGACTGCAGCGAAAGGACGTTCGCGCCGGTGCCATTGAAGACCGGAAAGCACTCAATCCCGGGCCCGAAGTGCTCCTCCATCAGTTCCTGCAGCCTGGCTGTGTAGTCGTCCTCGCCGTAGGAGACCTGGTGGCCGTCGTTCGCGGCAGCCAGCGCTGCGAGGACTTCCGGGTGGACCCCGGAATAGTTGTCCGAGGCGAAGCCCCGCACGTTCGGATCGTGGAGGCGGATCCCGGCGGCGGTTTCAGCAGTTGTTGTCATGGGTTTGCTCACGCTTTCAGTCTAGGTAGGTCAGGGCGCCAGCAGCATCCGGCTGCCGTTCAGTTCCGCGGCAGGGGCCTGGAAGAGGCCGACGACGGCGCGCGCCAGGTCCCCGACGTCCGTCGCCCCCGGGAATGAACGCTCCGGGTGGCTGCGGCGCAGCCCCTCATCCACCAGGGCCTTGACCACCAGGACGACGGCGGCCGCCGTGCCGCCGTCGACCTTGCCGGCGTCCCGGCGGAAACCGTCCGCCACGGCCATGGTCCAGGCCTCCGCGGCTGCCTTCGCTGCGGCATAGCTGGCCGCCGCCGCCGAGGGCTTGGCGACGGCGGTGGAGGACACCATGGCGAAGCGGCCGTCGGGGGAGGCGGCGACGTCGTCGTAAAAAACGCGCGAGACGTTGCGGAGCGTCGTGATGGCTCCCCGCTCCAGGAAGTCCCAGTCCTCGTCCGTCTGGTCCGTGATGCCGCGCGCGCCCCGCCAGCCGCCCACCAGGTGGATCACCGCATCCATCGGCCCGGCAGCAGCGGAGACCTCGGCCCGCAGCTGGCGTACCTCCTCCATCCGTGCGAGGTCGCACACGAAGGGGGCAACGCCGTCGCCCGCCTGTTCGGCCGCGGCACTGATCCTGGCCTGGTCCGACCCCACGGTGAAGACGCGGTGGCCCGCTTCCCGGAGGGCGCGGGCCACGGCAATGCCGGACGCTCCGCTGCCGCCGGTGACCAGTACGTTCAGCCGCCGTTGTGTCACAGGGCAGAGGCTCCGGTGATGCCGGCCGTGGACTCGATGACGGGGCGCATCTTCTTCTCCAGCGCTTCGTAGAACATGGACAGCGGGAATTCGTCGTCCAGCACCTGGTCGGTGAGGCCGCGGGGCGGGCCGGCCAGCGGCAGGGCCTCCGGGCCCTTCGCCCAGACGGACGCCGGGTGGGGAGTGACGGTCGCGGAAATCAGCTGGTACGCGGCCAGCCAGTGGGCAGTCTTGGGCCGGTCGATGGAGCGCCAGTACAGCTCGTCGATGCTCGCGCCGAGGGCGATGACGGCGTTGGCCACTTCGTCCCAGTCGATGGTGAGCCGGGTGTCCGTCCAGTGCAGGACCCGCTGCTGGTGCAGCCAGGCGAACAGGAGCTGGCCGCCCAGGCCGTCGTAGTTCCGGACCCGGCTGCCGGTGATCGCGAACCGGAAGATGCGGTCAAAGAGGATGGCGTACTGCACCAGTTTGGCGTGGCGCCGGGCCTCGGGATCGGCGTCCTCGTCTTTTTCTATCCTTACCGATTCGCGGAACGCCGTCAGGTCGCAGCGCAGCTCTTCGAGTGAGTACAGGAAGAAGGGCATCCGCTGCTTGATCATGAACGGATCGAACGGCAGGTCCCCACGCATGTGCGTCCGGTCGTGGATCAGGTCCCACATGACAAACGTGGCCTCGGTCAGGTCCTGGTCGGCGAGCAACTCCGCTGCGCCTTCGGGCAGTTCCAGGCAGGTGATCTCGGCTGCGGCTTTGAGGACGCGGCGGAATCTGGCCGCTTCCCGGTCCGCGAAGATGGCCCCCCAGGTGAAGGTGGGGGTCTTGCTGACGGCGACGGTCTCCGGGAACAGCACGGCGGAATTGGTGTCATAGCCGGCAGTGAAGTCCACGAAGCGGATGGGAACGAACAGCTTGTTCGCGTAGTCGCCCGCCTCGAGGCCGGCAATGAACTCCGGCCAGATCACTTCGACCAGGACTGCCTCCACCAGGCGGCTGCTGCTGCCGTTCTGCGTGTACATGGGGAAGACGACCAGGTGCTGGAGGCCGTTCCGGCGCTGCTCCTGCGGCTGGAAGGCGAGGAGGGAGGACAGGAAGTCCGGAGTGGCAAACGCGGTGCCGGCCCAGCTGGAGAAATCCGCGCACACGGCGTCCAGGTAGGCGGCGTCGTGCGGGAAGGCGGGGGCCAGGGCGCGGACGGCGCGGACGATGTCCTCCACCAGGGACGCGGCCTCGGAGTGGTGCGCGGCGTCCGGGATGGAACCGTCCTGGACCTGGAGGGCCTGCAGGGCAGTGGCGGCGGCCTTGAGCCGCTTCCAGTCCTGGTTCTCTGCGGAAATCCCGGTGACGGCGGTGGTCAGGGTTTCGGTCATCGTCGGCTGCCTTTCTGGTTGCTTGCTACCTGATGCCGAGCGTAGCAAGCAACCAGCAGGGCTAATGCCGAAATGGTCTTAGCCTAAGAAAGCGTTAGGCTCAGGTGCCCAATCTGCCACGGGAGGAGGCCCGCAGCTGGGGGATCAGTTCTCCTGTTCCGTTCCGCTGACCTGCGCATCCTCCTGCGGGACCAGCCGGATCGAAATGGAATTAATGCAGTAACGCTGGTCCGTAGGGGTTCCGAAACCCTCGCCTTCGAACACATGGCCCAAATGGGAATCACACGATGCGCAGCGGACCTCCACCCGGTCCATCCCCAAGGTGCGGTCGTGGATGTAGCGGACGTTCCCCTCAGCGAGCGGGGCCCAGAAGGACGGCCACCCGCAGTGGGAATCGAACTTTTCCTTGCTGGTGAAGAGTTCTGTTCCACACGCGCGGCACTGGTAGACGCCGGCTGTGTGGGTGTCCCAGTATTCACCGGTGTACGGACGCTCGGTCCCCGCCTGGCGGAGCACATGGTATTCCTCGGGCGTGAGCTCCTCACGCCATTGGGCATCGGTCTTTTCAGCGCCCTTGCCGCCCACAGCGGACGCCGCTTCCGGAGCTGTGTCGGGGGCCTTGTGTCCGAAGATGCTGTTTCCGAAGATGCTCATAGCCTTGTCAACGCTCACGAGTCGCCAATAAATCCCGAGCCCGCGTACAGGTGCAGCACGGGTACTCCCAGCTGGTCCTGTGCCTTGTTGGCCCAGTCCGTGTGGAACGTGTCCGCCACGGCGTGCGGCCGGGTAATCACTACTGCCTGCGCAGCGCCGGTCTCACGTACTTTCGAGACCAGGCCACTGACAGCGCCGCCGTCCACGACTTCCCCCGTGACGCCTGAACCCAGTCCTTCCAGGGCCGCAAGGGACACGGACAGGGTCTCAGCGGCCTTGGCACGTTCCTGGGTGGGATCCGGAGCGTGGGAGGTCAACTCCCGGAAGGCCTTGGCGATGTCCAGCAGCGAAAGGTTCTCGAGGAAGTCCACCAGCAGGTGCCGCTCGGTGTTTGCCGGCACCAGGACAACCAGGCGGGTATCCGCGCCGTCCACGAGGCGTTCGATGTTCAGGCGGTCGTCCGCCCCCAGGGGTTCTTCGGTCAGGATGACGATGGGTTCACTCATGGCCCTAGCCTAGTCCTGCAGCGCTGCCCTGCGCAGTGGCAGCCGCGCCGTCCGGAGGTGCGGGCAGGCCATGACCGCACGCGGCGGAATGCGGGCATCCGTCCCGGGCCGGTAAGAATAGTTTCATGGCATCTTTCCAGCGAACCCGCCCCGCCCCCGTCCAGACCAGCCCCGATTCCGGGGGGATGTCGCTGCGGGCCAAATGGGCGATCGGCGGCGCGATCGGCGGAGGTGGCGTGGCAGGGCTCCTGGCCACGGGGTCATCGGCGCTCGCGGTGTACTTCGCGCGGCGGGTCATCACACCGGCACGGCAGCGGGCAGCAGACCAGGAGATGCTCGCGCTCATCAGGGACGGCCAGCGGCAGCAGGCGATCTTCGCCGCCACGGACGACACCACGGTGGACGGTGTTTACGGATTCTTCTTCGACGGCGGCAAAGGGCACGCGCGGATCGGCCGCATCGTTTCCTATTCGCCCGCCGAGCGGACCGTCCTGCGGGACGTTGAGGCGGTCTACTCCGGGGACCTCTCCACCGCCCGCCGCGGCTGGTGGAGCGGAGCTGTCCATCCGGACCCCGCCGCCGTCGGACTGCCGTATGAGGAGGTCATGATTGACGTTGACCGGGGGCAGGCCCCGGCGTGGCTTGTCCGGGCCGGCGGGACGGCCCGGACCTGGGCGGTCATGGTGCACGGACGCGGAGCCACGCGCCAGGAGGCGCTGCGCGCCGTAGGCCCCGCTTTGGAGCTGGGGCTGACCAGCCTCCTGGTGTCCTACCGCAACGACGGCCTTGCCCCCTCCGCCGACGACGGCCGGTACGGCCTGGGTTCCACGGAATGGCGTGACGTCGAGGCGGCGATCGAGTACGCACTGGCCAACGGTGCGGAAGAAATCGTGCTGTTCGGCTGGTCGATGGGCGGCGCCATCTGCCTGCAGGCGGCCGACCTTTCCCGCTGCCGGCACCTGATCCGGGCGATGGTGCTCGATGCGCCCGTCACCGACTGGGTGAACGTCCTGGCCCACCATGCACAGCTGAACAGGATTCCCTCCCTGGTGGGCCGGTATGGCCAACTCATGCTGGGGCATCCCCTGGGGAGGCGCCTCACGGGATTGTCTGCCCCGGTGGACCTGAAGGCGATGGACTGGGTGTCCCGTGCAGTGGAACTCCGCACGCCCACGCTGGTGCTGCACAGTGTCGACGACGAATACGTGCCGTACGGGCCCTCGGCCCTGCTCGCCGAGCGGAACCCGGAGATGGTGACCTTCGAGCCCTTCCACCAGGCACGGCACACCAAGGAATGGAACGTCGATCCGGAGCGGTGGGAAAGCCTGGTCAAGGCGTGGCTGCGGCAGCAGCTGGCGCCCAGGCTGAATCCGGGCGCGCTGGCCCCGGCCAGTTCCTGAGCCTAATCAGGCGGCCGGCGTACCGATCGGTGCTGTCACTGCCTGGGTGAGGCGGACCAGGTCAGCCGGTGCCAGTTCGATGTCCAGGCCGCGCTTTCCGCCGGAGACCAGCAGGGTCTCCAGGGCCAGGGCACTTGAGTCCAGGACGGTGGGGGAGGGCTGCCGCTGGCCGAGCGGGGAGATGCCTCCCAGTACGTAGCCCGTGCGCCGTTGGGCTGCCGCCGGATCTGCCATTGCCGCTTTCTTGGCCCCGAGGGCGGTGGCCAGCGCCTTGAGGTCCAGGGTTCCGCTGACCGGGACGATGCCCACGGCCAGCCGGCCCTCCACCTCAACCATCAGCGTCTTGAAAACCCGTGAGGGATCAATGCCGAGGGCCTCGGCCGCCTCCGCCCCGTAGCTGGCGGCGGTCGGATCGTGCGTGTAAGGGTGCAGCACGAACGGAACCCCGGCCGCGGTCAGCGCCGCTGTTGCCGGGGTTCCCTGTGATGCGTTCCTGCGGGCCATAATGCTGGTCCGGGCTGCGGCTAGGAGCGCACGCCGGACGCGGCAGCGACCTTGCGCTTGATCCTTCCCAGCATGGCGGTCATGCCGCGCATGCGGAGGGGCGTGATGGCCCGGGTGAGTCCGAGGAGTTCAGGCATGTCGTCCGGGACGGAGAGGATCTCTTCCGCGGACAACCCGTCCAGGCCCTCGTGCAGCACGCCGGCGAACCCCCGCGTTGTCGGGGCCTCTGCGGGAGCCTTGAAGAACAAGCGCACGGCGCCGGCCGGGCCGCCGTCGTTCTCCGTCTCGATAGTGAGGAAGAGCGGCGACTGGCACTCCACCACCTGCTCCAGCAGCTCAGGGTGGTCCTTGAGCCGGTCCGGAAGTTCCGGCAGGCCCTCGGAGAATTCCAGCAGCAGCTGCAGCCGCTCGGGTTCGGACATGGCCTGGAAATCGTCCACGATGGCCGCGAGGGCGGAAGGCAAGGCTTGAGTAGTCATCGGTTCAAGTCTACGCAATTGCTGCGGCACGGGCCGCGTCAGGAACCGACGGCAACAGGAACAGAACCGCGCTCTGCGCCCTTGGCGATCGGCACCCGCACGGCGTTGCCCCATTCGGTCCAGGAACCGTCGTAGTTGCGGACGGAATCGAAGCCCAGGAGGTACTTGAGGGCGAACCAGGTGTGGCTGGAACGCTCACCGATGCGGCAGTACGCTACAACGTCGTCGCCTTCGGCCAGCCCGGCTTCGTCGAGGTAGAGGGCCTCAAGTTCCGCACGGCTGCGGTAGGTGCCGTCCTCTGCGGCGGCGCGTGCCCAGGGGATGGAGGCAGCCGTGGGAATGTGGCCGCCGCGGAGGGCGCCCTCCTCCGGGTACGCCGGCATGTGCGTGCGCTGGCCCGTGTATTCCTCGGGGGAGCGGACGTCGATGAGCGGCTTGCCCAGGTGGGCAAGGACGTCCTCCTTGAAGGCACGGATGGGGGCGTCGTTGCGCTCGACGACGGGGTAGTCACCCCTGGCCGGGGCCGGCTTCTCCCTGGTGAGTTCGCGCCCTTCGGCAATCCACTTGTCCCGGCCGCCGTCCAGCAGGCGCACGTCCTGGTGGCCAAAAAGCGTGAAGACCCAGAGGGCGTAGGCAGCCCACCAGTTGGATTTGTCCCCGTAGATGACCACGGTGCTGTCACGGGAGATGCCTTTCGACGCCGCCAGCTCGGCGAACGCGGCTCCGTCCACATAGTCGCGGGTGACGTCGTCGTTCAGGTCGGTGTGCCAGTCGATCTTCACGGCGCCGGGGATGTGCCCGGTTTCGTAAAGCAGCACGTCCTCATCAGATTCGACCACCACCAGCTCACCGTTGGCGACGGCGCCGCTTTCGATGGCGGCAGCGAGCCACCCGGTGGACACCAGCCGTTCCGGGTGGGCGTAGGCTGCGAACTTCTCGTTCTGTTCAACGGGGTAGGGCATGATCTTGGCCTTTCATTGAGGACACGGGGAGCCTGCTGGACCTGGCGGCGCCGGCATTGGGACCTGCTTCCACACTAGCCAGCACCCCGGCCGGTGTCCGTATTCCGTTAACAGGACGAAATGTTGCCTTCATCACGCTGCGCTGGCCGGAACCGGTGACGCAGTATGCGGGAGCAATGCGTGGCGCATCATGGGACGGAAACGGGGCGCCGCATTGCCGTATTCTTTCTGGGGACCAACCACCAGCAGAACGGACCCCCTTGGTACAGATCGAACAGCTTGCCGCCCGCACTCCGGCAGTTTCGGTGGATGAGCTCCTCAAAGGTTTCTATCCATCGCCGCGGTTCGGCCAGGTTTCCTTTTCCAGCTACCGCCCCGATCCCAAGCAGCCCAGCCAGTCTGCGGCCGTCAGGGCGCTGGAGGGGTTTGCCGACGGCGTGGGCTCCGCGGGCGGGGGAGGACTGTTCAAGAAGTTCTTCGCCAAGAAGGACGAAACCCGAGCCGGCATCTACCTCGACGGCGGGTTCGGCGTCGGCAAGACGCACCTGCTCGCCTCGCTCTGGCATGCCTCGCCCGGCCCCAAAGCTTTTGGCACCTTCGTGGAGTACACCAACCTGGTGGGTGCGCTGTCCTTCCGCAAGACGGTGGACGCGCTCAGCAGCTACAAACTTGTGTGCATCGATGAGTTCGAGCTCGACGATCCCGGCGACACCGTCCTCATGTCCCGGCTCATGCGTGAACTGGCCGACGCCGGGGTAAAGCTCGCAGCCACCTCCAACACCCTGCCCGGATCGCTGGGCGACGGCAGGTTCGCAGCCGTCGACTTTCAGCGTGAAATCCAGGTCCTCGCGGACCAGTTCGACGTCCTCCGGATCGACGGGGAAGACTTCCGGCACCGCGGACTGCCCGCAGCGCCGGCGCCCCTGAAGAACAGCGAACTGTCCTCGCACATGAAGGCGGAGTTCGATGGGAAGACGGTGGCCCAGGACGAGTTCAGCACGCTGATCCATCACCTGGCGGGCGTGCACCCCAGCCGCTACCGCCAGCTCATTGACGGCATTGACGGCGTGGTGTGGCGCAACGTCCACACCATCACCGAACAGGCCGTGGCGCTGAGGTTCGTGGTGCTTGCTGACCGGCTTTACGACAAGGATGTCCCCATCCTCGCCAGCGGTGTTCCGTTCGACCAGCTGTTCACGGAGGAAATGATGACGGGCGGCTACATGAAGAAGTACTTCCGCGCCGTTTCCAGGCTCACCGCACTGGCCCGCGAAGGCCAGAACCACGAACCGTCCTAGCGGCGGTCCGGCCCGGTCAGCCTGTTGCTCCGGGACTGCGCGGCCTTAGCACCAGGCGGACCGCCAGCCCGGCAGCGAGTGCCCAAAACGCCGACCCAATACCGGCGAAGGCAAGGCCCGAGGCCGCCATGAGGAAGGTGACGGCCGGGGCTATCCTGTCCTCCGCATCGGCCAGCGCGGCTGACACGGCACCGGCCAGGGTCCCCAGGAGTGCCAGGCCGGCCACGGCTTCGAGCATGCCGGCCGGTGCGGCCGTCACCAGGGTCACCAGCGCGGCGGAGAACGCAGCCAGCACAAGGTAGGCAAGCCCGGACGTGAAGCCGGCCACCCACCGGCGGTGCCGGTCCAGCCCTGCCTCCTCACCGGCTGCCAGGGCGGCGCTGAGCGCGGCGAGATTAATGGCGTGGGCGCCGAACGGCGCTGCTGCCGCGGTGCCCGCACCGGTCACCAGCATGGCGGGACGCCACGGGGTGTCATAGCCGAAAGACCGGAGCACTGCCACGCCGGGGACGTTCTGCGATGCCATGGTCACCACAAACAGCGGAAGCGCAATACCCGCCATGGCCTGCAGGCTGAAGGCCGGCGTGGTCCATTCAAGGGCTGGAAGGATTTCGCCCTCCCCCAGGGAGGTGCCCCCTGAGGCCAGGGACATCCCGATCACGGCCAGGGCCGCCAGCAGGGCTGCCGGGACGGACCAGCGGGGCGCCAGCTTCATCATCAGCAGCCAGCACAGGATGACCGGCGCAATGAACAGCGGGACTGTCCCCAGTGCCTTGAACGGTGCCAGGCAGAGCTGCAGCAGGACGCCGGCGAGCATGGCCTGCGCAAGGGTCGCCGGGATCCTTGCCATCAGCCGCCCCAGGGCCGGGACCAGGCCGGTCATGGCGATCAGCACCCCGGTGGCAAGGAAGGCCCCGACGGCGGCCGGCCACCCGCCGTCGACCGTTCCGGACGTTGCCAGCAGGGCAGCGCCGGGCGTGGACCAGGCGAGGGTCACCGGCACTTTGGAACGCCATGAAAGCCAGAGCACCCCCAGGCCCACGGCCACGGTCGGTGCCAGCAGTCCGGACGCCGCCTGCGCGGGGCTGGCGCCCACTGCCCTGAGCCCGGCCAGGACCACGGCGAAGGAGGACGTGAAGCCCACCAGCGCGGTGACGATACCAGCCACAACGGGGCGGGAATCGAGCTTGTGCCGACCGGGTGACTGCTGTGCCGTGGGATATGCGGGGGACTTCGCCATAGGGGCAGGTTACCGGCCCTGTTTCGTGAAGCCTCAATCGGCCTGGGCATGCCGGCTGAACGTCCCGCTTAAACGCCAAAGGTGCAGGTGCCGCCTCCCGGCGGGACCTGCACCCCCTTGACGTGCTAGGGCAAGACCCTGGCCAAATCCTGTTTACGGAGTCCTGTCAGCCGGCGGAACCGGGTTGACGGGAGTGACCGGCGGAACCTGCTCGGCGGCAGGTGCCTGTCCCGGGGTGCCGTTCTTGTCAATGAGCTTGGAAGCGCCATCCTGGACCTTGTTGACGTGGCCCGAGTACTTGCCTCCGGTCTTGGTGTCCACAAAATCACCGGCCTTGTTGATGCCGTTCTTGATGGCCTGCTCGTTGCCGCGGATGAGACCCTGAGCCTTGCCCTTTAGATCGTCAATCAGTCCCACGAGCACCTCCCTTCAATCGCGGAGCCAGGTCGCTCCTCCGCATTCGATCCTAGCGCCGTCCGGAAGGCCTGCCAAGGAAATCAGGGGTACAAGGCGTTCGCCCGCAGCGGATGCACGCCTGCCTGCAGTGGTTGCCGTTCGTATGTCTCCGGCAAGGGCGCCGTGGATGAGGGCGCACACGGTGGCCGGGCACGAAAAAAGCAGCTCCGGGGAGCTGCTGCATGTGGGCGATACTGGGATCGAACCAGTGACCTCTTCCGTGTCAGGGAAGCGCGCTACCGCTGCGCCAATCGCCCGGAACCGGAAGACCGGCTGATGGGATCTTAAGAAACAAGAGAGCGGACGACGAGATTCGAACTCGCGACATCCACCTTGGCAAGGTGGTGCTCTACCAGCTGAGCTACGTCCGCAGATATGAAGTGCGTTCCGGCGGGGGGCCGGTCGAACTGCATGAAGCAAGTTTCCTTGCTTGGTGGGCGATACTGGGATCGAACCAGTGACCTCTTCCGTGTCAGGGAAGCGCGCTACCGCTGCGCCAATCGCCCATGTCCATCCGGAGGTGATCCGGAAACCATGGTTTTCACCGAGGTGGGTACGGGATTCGAACCCGTGTATACGGCTTTGCAGGCCGCTGCCTCGCCTCTCGGCCAACCCACCGTGTAAGCGTCGGTTCCGGAGAACCGTTGCTGTGACAGTGTCCTGCGAGCGGACGACGAGATTCGAACTCGCGACATCCACCTTGGCAAGGTGGTGCTCTACCAGCTGAGCTACGTCCGCATTTTGGAGGCTGATTCCCTGCCGTTTCCGGCATTTCCTCGCGTTCCAACGAGTAAAAACAATATAGGAGGTTCAAGGATTCTCCAAATCGCCGGCGCCCCGATTGCCCTTTGTGTCCTTTCTTCCCAGCAATGGCGCGGTTTTGGCCTACTTACAGCTGTGTAATTTACGACGACGGATGCGCGCCTGGGTGCCACCTTCGGCAGGGTGCAGGGCGGGTCGGGGCGCTTTTGGCTGCCTGGGGATGGGGCCGGAAGCGCCGATTTTTGAATTGGGTGCGGCGTCGGCTAGCATTCAAGTGCATCAGGGCGATTGGCGCAGTGGTAGCGCGCTTCGTTCACACCGAAGAGGTCACTGGTTCGAACCCAGTATCGCCCACCGCACAAAGGTCCGTTTCCGCGCGCAGCGGAAGCGGACCTTTTTTGTGCGCGGATCCGTGCCTGCTGATTTTGTCGGCCCCCTGTGAAAGAGTTTTTTCCATGACAGCTCCACTCCTCGCCCACGCCACCGAATACGGCCGGATGTACGCCCGCTCAACGTCGGAGCAGTACTCGGTTCCGTCCATCACCACCGTCATCAGCCAGCAGCCGCACGGACTGGATGGCTGGTTCGGCTACATGGGCGCGAGCAGCCTGGCGAACGATCCCCTGCTGGCGGACTGCCTGGGCAGCCCTGCCAAGATCAAGCAGGCCGTCAGCCGGGCAGCCAGGGCGGCCGAGACGTACCGCGATGAAGCCGCGAAGCGCGGGGACCGGGTGCACAACTACTGCGAGCAGGTGGCGCTCCGCGCCCTGGGCCGCCCGCACGCCATGAAGGAAACCCGTGAGGCCCTGGCAGCCAACGGCGAGGAAGCCTTCGCGGTCCGCTTTGACGAGTGGTGGGAGCTGTACCGGGTGGAGCCCATCGCCCCGGAAATCACGGTCTGGAACAACGCAGTGGGATACGCGGGAACCCTGGACCTGGTGGCCCGCATCAACGGCCGCGTCTGCCTTATCGACTACAAGACCAAGGGCACCACCCGGGACGGCCTGGTCAAACCGCTCGATGACAAGGTGGTGATGCAGCTTGTCGCCGGGATGAAGGCGGAAGAGAGCCTTGTTGATCCCGTGGCCGGGACCTGGGAGCCGTGGAAGTACGGGGAGGACCCCGTCCTCCTGGCAGTGGCCATCGGGGAAACCGAAGTGCGTCCTGTGCGGGCCAATCCCGAGGTCCTCAAGCACCACTGGTGGAAGTTCTGTGCCTTGAGGCGGGTGTGGGAGCTCTCGGCGGACACCATCAGCGCCGGTGCCGCGCTGCTTCCCATCGCCCCGCCGCCGCTGGCACACGTAAAGACTGCTTAGGCGTTTGACGGCGGCCCATATGACTGCGCCTAAACTGGACAGGTTCCCTTTCCCGCCAACTGTAAGGAATTACTGCGCATGGCTATCCTGAATATCCGCATCATCGGCGATCCTGTGCTGCGCACAGTGGCCGATCCCGTGACGGAATTCGGGCCGGAGCTGGCCAAACTGGTCGCGGATATGACCGAAACCATGGAGGACGTGGACGGTGCAGGCCTGGCCGCGCCCCAAGTAGGCATCAGCCAGAGGGTTTTCACCTACCGGATTGACGGCGTGGAAGGGCACATCATCAACCCCGTCCTGGAAAACAGCGAGGATTACCAGGACGACCAGGTGGAGGGCTGCCTGTCCATTCCCGGACTTGGCTTTCCCGTCCGGCGCTTCCGCTCCACCCGCGTGACCGGCGTGGACATGCACGGCAACCCCGTCACGGTGGAAGGGGAAGGGATGCTCGCGCGGTGCTTCCAGCACGAGAACGACCACCTGGACGGCATCCTCTACACCGACCGGCTGGAGGGGGAAGACCGCAAGGCCGCCCTGCGGTCCATACGTAATGCCAACTACGGCTCGGTCACAGAGCGGACGGCCGCCAAGCGCGCCAAGACGGTCGGATCCAGCTTCGGCGGCTCCCTGCCCGGCTCCAGTTTTGGTCCCGGAGCGGCCGGTAACGCCGGGTGAGGGTCCTCTTCGCGGGAACCCCCGCCGTCGCCGTCCCGTCCCTTGATGCGCTGGTGGAGGCAGGCTTCGACGTCGTCGCCGTGCTGACCCGCCCCGACGCCCCCGTGGGCCGCAAGCGCGTCCTCACGCCGTCGCCCGTGGCTGCGCGCGCCGCCGAACTCGGAATCGAGGTCATCCGCGCAGCCCGCGTTGATGCCGGGGCAACCGCCAGGATCGCTGACGTAAACCCTGATGTGGCCGCCATCGTTGCCTACGGCGGGCTGGTTCCGCCTGCCGCCCTGGCCGTTCCCCGGCATGGCTGGATCAACCTGCACTTTTCCCTGCTGCCTGCGTGGCGCGGAGCGGCGCCCGTGCAGCGCGCCGTCATGGCCGGGGACGACGTCACCGGGGCTGTGACCTTCCTGCTGGAAGAGGGGCTGGACACCGGCCCCGTCTTCGGCACCCTGACCGAGTCCGTGGGGCCCGAGGACACCGCAGGCGAACTCCTGGAAAGGCTGTCCCGCAGCGGTGCGGTCCTCCTGGCCCAGACGCTGTCCGCCATTGGGGCAGGCAAGGCCTCGGCGCAGCCGCAGGCCGGCGAGGTGTCCCTGGCGCCCAAGCTGACCCTTGAGGATGGCCACCTGAAGTGGAGCCATCCCGCCCTTGCCATCAGCCGGCAGGCCCGCGGCGTCACTCCCGAACCGGGTGCGTGGACGGTGCTGGACGGGCAGAGGGTGAAACTGGAACCGGTCCGGCTGCGTCCGGACGTCACGACACTTGCTCCGGGAGCCCTGGCGCTGCACGGCAAGAGCGTGCTGGTGGGCACAGGTTCCCACGCGGTGGAACTGACCAGGATCCAGCCGGCAGGCAAAAAGATGATGGCCGCGGCTGATTGGGCACGCGGCATGGCTTCCCTTGAAAGCGTGGTGTTCGAATGAGCGGGTCCGGCGGCAATCCAGGCGGGCGTGGGAGCGGGCAGGGCAACTCCGGGCAGGGCCGCGGCAAAGGCGGACCCCGGGACAACAGCCGCCGTAACGCCCAGGGCCGTGAACGCAACCGCGGTCCGCAGCGGAGCTTCACGGACAGCGCCCCGTCCCAGCGCACTCGACGGGCGGATCCTGCCCGTCTTGTCGCCTTCGAAGTCCTGCGCGCCGTAGCGGCGGAGGACGCCTACGCCAACCTTGTCCTGCCGGCACGGATCCGCCACCACGGGCTGGACAAGCGCGACGCCGGATTCGCCACCGAACTGACCTACGGCGCCCTGCGCGGCCAAGGCACCTACGACGCCATCCTGGCCCGCTGCGTGGACCGCCCCCTGGACCAGCTGGATCCCGCCATCCTGGATGCCCTGCGCATCGGGGCGCACCAGCTGCTCGCCATGCGCGTGCCGGCACACGCCGCCCTGGACCAAACCGTCGGGCTGGCGCGCGCCGTGATCGGGGCAGGCCCGTCTGCGCTCATCAATGCCGTGCTGCGCAAAGTTGCCGCGCACACCCTGGAGGAGTGGCTGGACGACCTCGTGGCCGGGGAGACCGACGCAACGAAGATCGCTGCGCTCCGCTACGCCCACCCCGAATGGATCGTCCGCGCAATGCGCCAGTCACTGGTTGCACACGGGCGCTCCGCCGATGAAATCAACAACCTGCTGGAAGCGGACAACGCTGCCCCCGTGGTTAACCTGGTAGCCCTCCCGGGGCTCGGCAACCTGGACGAGGCCTTGGAACACGGCGCTACTCCGGGTGGGCTCGTCGAGGGTTCGGCTCTTTCCAGTGGCGGTGACCTGGGACGCTTCTCATCAGTCCGGGAAGGAACCACCCGCGTCCAGGACGTTGGCTCGCAGCTGGTGGCCCGGGCCATGGCGGCCGTCGATCTTGGCGGGCCGGCGGGCGGGACAGGCGCCGGACAAGCCGAGGCATGGCTGGACCTGTGTGCCGGCCCCGGTGGAAAGGCAGCCCTGCTCGGCGCACTGGCAAAGCAGCAGGGCGCCACGCTGCTGGCCAATGAGCCCGCCCCACACCGGGCCAAGCTGGTGAGCCAGGCCCTCTCGGCCGTGCCGGCCGAAACATGGCAGGTCCGCACCGGTGACGGCCGCGACCTCGGCTCCGAACGGCCCGGCTCTTTTGACCGCGTCCTGGTGGACGTTCCCTGCAGCGGGCTGGGCGCCTTGCGGCGCCGGCCCGAGTCCCGCTGGCGCCGGTCGCCCAAAGACCTGGCGGACCTCGGTCCGTTGCAGCGCGAGCTCCTCGCCTCGGCGCTGGCAGCCGTGCGGCCCGGGGGAGTGGTGGCCTACGTGACGTGTTCCCCGCACCCGGCGGAGACCACCGCAGTGGTTGCCGATGCCCTCCGCAAGCGTGACGACCTGGAGCTCCTGGACGCCGGGGCAGCACTGGACGCCGTCAGCCTTCCGGGGAAGCTGGAGGCGGGCCATGAGTCCACGGCCCAGCTCTGGCCGCATATCCATGGGACGGACGCCATGTTCCTGGCACTCATCCATAAAAAGGCCTAGGCGAAAGCGAACAACAGACCCAGTGAAAGGCAACCCCGTGACGCAATGCTGCATCAACCCGAGCATCCTCTCCGCCGACTTCGTCAACCTGGAGGCGGAACTGCAGCGCATCAGCACCGCTGACGCCGTGCACGTGGATGTTATGGACAACCACTTTGTCCCCAACCTGACCATCGGACTGCCCGTGGTGCAGCGCATCCAGGCGGTCAGCCCCATCCCCCTGGACGCGCACCTCATGATCGCCGATGCCGACCGTTGGGCGCCGGGATTTGCCGACGCCGGCCTGGCGTCGGTCACCTTCCATGCCGAGGCCTCCATCGCCCCGGTGAAGCTGGCGCGCGAACTCCGCAGCAGGGGGTCGAAGGCGGGGATGGCGCTTCGGCCCGCAACCCCTGTGGATCCGTACCTGGATATGCTCACCGAGCTGGACATGCTGCTCATCATGACCGTTGAACCCGGGTTCGGGGGACAGGCCTTCCTGGACCTCACCCTGCCAAAAATCCGGCGGGCAAGGGCAGCCATCGACGGGTCCGGAGCGGACGTGGCCATCCAGGTGGACGGCGGCATCACGGAGGAAACCATCGTCAGGGCAGCCGACGCCGGCGCCACCGTTTTTGTTGCCGGCTCCGCTGTCTACGGCGCTGACGACCCCGCCGCTGCCATTGAACGGCTCCGCATGCAGGGCGGCCGTTCGTTACGTGCGGCGTCTGCGGAATAGGCGGGAGCCCGTGCCGGTTATGGCACAATAGCAACACACATACGTGCTCCGGGGTCGGTGTAAGTCCGAACCGGCGGTGACAGTCCGCGACCCGCGAGCCGGTGCCTTCCGCAAGGAAAGCCCGGCAGACGGTTGAACCGGTGAAATTCCGGTACCGACAGTTAAAGTCTGGATGAGAGAAGCACGTACAGCTGTACCTGTGGGGCCGTCCCGGTCCCGCAGCCTTCTGCTGTCGTATACCCCCGGAGCCATCGCGCTTCGAGAGGGAAGGAACGACACGGAATGAACCCCAAGCGATGGCTCTTAGATGCCGGACGTCCCGCCGCTTCAGCGGGGGACGCAGCCGTGGCGATGGTCGCGGCATGACGGCGGCCACACAATCTCTTGGTGCCGGAGCCGGCACCGCCCTGCATCCGGGCCACCCGCTCCAGCCCGCCGACGGCGTCGTTACCGCCTTCAGCGCAGGCGAGACCAGGGCCATGGAGGCTGCGCTGCAAGCAGCCCTGCGGGGCCCGCGCGGGGCGAACCCCCTGGTGGGCGCCGTCGTCGTCGATCCTGAGGGCAACCACCTGATCACCGGGTTCCACCGCGGCGCCGGCACCGCGCATGCGGAGGCCGACGCCATCGCCCAGGCGGCAGCAGCGGGCGTGGATCTCTCAGGCTGCACCATGCTGGTGACGCTGGAACCCTGCAACCACCTCGGGCGCACCGGCCCGTGCGCGCAGGCCATCATTGCCGCCGGAATAACGGACGTCGTTTACGCCGTGGACGATCCGCACGACCCTGCGGCAGGTGGAGCGGCAACGCTGCGGGCCGCCGGCGTCCGCGTCCGCAGCGGCCTGGGAGCCGCTGAATCCCTGGACCTGAACCGGCAGTGGTTCGAGGCGGTGACCGCGAAGCGGCCTTTCGTCACCCTCCACATCGCCCAGACGCTGGACAGCCGCATCGCTGCCCAGGACGGCACCAGCCAGTGGATATCCAGCCCGGAATCCCTCGCGGACAACCACGCCATCCGCGGGCGGATCGACGCCATCCTGGTGGGCACCCAGACCGTCCTGGTGGACAACCCCCGGCTCACCGCCCGCGACCCACAGGGAACACCGGCGCCGAACCAGCCGGTCCGGGCTGTCATGGGCTTGCGGGACGTCCCAGGCGGGGCCGCCGTACGCGGAACTGACGGGCGGGTCACGCACCTGCGCACCCGCGACCCGCACGAGGCGTTGTCCCTGCTCTACGCGTCCGGGACCCGCCACCTCATGGTCGAGGGAGGCTCGCGCATCCTGAGCGCGTTCCTTGCCGCCGGACTCGTGGATGAGCTCATCGTGTACCTGGCGCCCACCCTGCTCGGCTCCGGCACACCGGCCCTGGACGGCCTCGGCATCACCACCCTCGCCGACGCCCAGCAGTGGGAATGGGACGAGTCCGACGGCGGTGCCGTGCGCAGGCTGGGCCGCGACCTGAGACTCCACCTGAGACCGCAACGAACCGTTGCCCTAGACCCCCAACCATCCCGCGCAACCGCGGAACAAGCCCAGGAAGGCCACTGATGTTTACCGGAATTATTGCCGAACAAGGGCACGTTCTGTCCGTCGAGCGGGACGGGGACGCCAGCGCCACCCTCCGGCTGCATGCGCCCGGCAGCACTGAAGGGCTCGCCCTGGGCGGCTCCGTGGCCGTGAACGGTGTCTGCCTGACGGCCACCGGGATCAACGGCGCGGACTTCAGCGTCGACGTGATGGGGGAGACTTTGGTCCGCAGCACCATCGGCGAACTGGCGCCCGGCGACTCCGTCAACCTTGAGCGCTGTGTTCCTGCGGGCGGCCGGCTGGACGGGCATGTGGTGCAGGGGCATGTTGACGGCGTCGGCGTGCTGCTGGAACGGGAAGCACTGGGCAACTGGGAGCGGCTCCGGTTCGGCGTGCCCGCCAACCTGGCCCGCTACATCGCGGAAAAGGGCTCGATCGCCATCGACGGCGTCTCCCTCACCGTCACCGCCGTCAGCGAGGCCGCCGAGCCCGAGCCCTGGTTCGAAGTGGGCCTGATCCCCACCACCCTGGCCGAAACCGGGCTGGGTTCCAAGACCACGGGCAGCCGGGTCAACCTCGAGGTGGACGTCCTGGCCAAGTACACGGAACGCCTCCTTGCGTTCAGGACTTCGGCGCCGGCAGCTGCTGACGGAGGTGCACTGTGAACGCCGTGCTCCGGCTCGAACCAGAGGCAGCGCCGGCAGGCGTCGTTCCTGCCCCCGATGCCCGCGGGCTCGACTCGATTGAAGTGGCAGTGCAGGCCATGGCCGCCGGCAGGCCGGTGCTCGTGGTGGACAACGAGGACCGCGAAAACGAGGGCGACATCATCTTCGCGGCACAGCATGCCACCCCCGCGCTGATGGGATGGACCATCCGCTACAGCTCGGGCGTCATCTGCGTTCCGCTGTCCGGCGACCGGGCGGATGCCCTTGCGCTGCCTCCCATGGTGTCGGTCAACGAGGACGCCAAGGGAACCGCGTACACCGTTTCCTGCGACGCCGCGCTGGGTGTGAGCACAGGAATCTCCGCCACGGACCGGGCCCTTACCGCCAGGGTCCTGGCCGACCCCCACGCCGTGCCGGCGTCCCTGACCAGGCCCGGGCATATATTTCCGCTCCGTGCAGTTGACGGTGGTGTGCGGGAACGCCCCGGCCACACCGAGGCTGCGGTGGACCTGTGCCGCCTGGCCGGCCTCGAACCGGTGGGCGTGATAGCAGAAGTTGTGTACGACGACGGCGAGATGATGCGCCTGGACGGGCTCCGGACCTTCGCGGCAGAGCATGGCTGCCCCCTGATCTCCATAGAGGATCTGGCGGCCTACCTCGCAGCGGGGGAAGCCCAGCCCACGGAGAGCGCCCGCGAAGTTGCGGGCGGCAAGAAGGAGACACGATGACCTCTTCGACAGCCCGCAACAGCGGTTCGCCGAACGGCCACGGAAATTCCCGGGACGGTTTGGGGGCTTCCCCGATAAGCCACGGGTCCTCCGCCAACGGTCAGGAGCGCAGCAGCAGCGGCGTTGCCCCGCACCCCGTGAGCGGCGGCCCGATAGTGCAGCTGCCCACGGCCTTCGGTGATTTCGTGGCGCAGGCCTGGACCGACCTGGTGACCGGCGTGGAGCACCTGGCCGTCAGTTCCCCCAACCCGCCCAAGGACGGCAAGGCCCCCCTCGTCCGGCTGCACTCGGAATGCCTCACCGGCGACATTTTTGGGTCCTACCGCTGCGATTGCGGGGAGCAGCTTGCCTTCGCCCTGGAAATGATCCAGCAAAACGGCGGCACCCTGCTCTACCTGCGGGGGCAGGAAGGCCGGGGCATCGGCCTGGCCAACAAGATCAAGGCCTACGCACTGCAGGAGGCCGGCTTCGACACGGTCGAGGCCAACGAGCAGCTGGGCCTTCCCGTGGACGCCCGCTCCTACAACGCCGCGGCCCAGGTCCTCGCGGAGATGGGACTCCATGAGGTGCGGCTCCTGAGCAACAACCCGGACAAGCAGAACAGGCTGGCACGGGCTGGTGTGAAGGTAGTGGAGATGGTTCCCACCGAAGTGCCGTCCCGCGACGAGAACATCCGCTACCTGCGCACCAAGAAGGACCGCATGGAACATCGGCTGCTGCTGGACACCCATGTGGTGGCTGTTCCCGTCACCACCCCGGAAACCTTCGACCACGAACAAGACTGACCGGCTGAGGCCTGCCCTCCGGCCCCGGCACTGACAACACACACCACCACTGAACGGAAGAGACTGACCCATGAGCGGACACGGCGCCCCCGATATCGACCTCAGCACCCTCAACCCCGCAGAAACGTCCCAGCTGCGGCTGGCGATTGTGGCGGCCAGCTGGCACACCCAGATCATGGACGGGCTGCTGGACGGAGCGCTCCGGGCAGCGAAGGACGCCGGCATCGCCGAGCCCACCGTCCTGCGCGTACCGGGAAGCTTTGAGCTGCCGGTTGCCGCCGCCCGGCTCGCACCGCACTTCGACGCCGTCGTGGCCCTCGGCGTCGTCATCCGCGGCGGAACCCCGCACTTTGACTACGTGTGCCAGGCAGCGACGTCGGGACTCACCGACGTCAGCGTGCGCACCGGCGTCCCGGTGGGCTTCGGCGTCCTGACCTGCGACACCGAACAGCAGGGCCTGGACCGTGCCGGCCTTCCCGGCTCCAAGGAAGACAAAGGCCACGAGGCCGTCACCGCGGCGCTGGCCACCGCCGTCGTGCTCAAGCAGTACGGCAAGTAACGGAGCCCGCAGGACGGGCGCGCTTGTGTATTCGCTCACATCGCGCCCGTCATGCAACGGCCCGGGAAGCGCCCTGTGGGCTGCAGCAAGTAGGCTGGAGGGCGTGAAGAATTTCGAGACGCTGTTCGCTGAGCTCAGCGAGAAGGCAGCCACCCGCCCGGAAGGCTCCCGCACCGTCGCTGAATTGGACTCCGGTGTGCACGGCATCGGCAAGAAAGTCGTTGAGGAAGCAGCCGAAGTATGGATGGCTGCCGAATATGAATCCGATGAAGCCGCGGCAGAGGAAATTTCCCAGCTGCTGTACCACCTGCAGGTTCTGATGCTCGCCAAAGGCCTGACCCTGGAAGACGTCTACAAGCATCTGTAGCCACCGGTCCGGCGCGCTCCACGCCGCCGGTGCCCGCCGTGGCCTGCATTGCCTGAACACCTAGACCTCCCCACACCAGAAAGACCCCCAATGCTGCGAGTAGCCGTCCCCAACAAGGGCTCCCTGTCCGAAGCCGCCTCTGCCATGCTCTCCGAGGCGGGCTACCGCCAGCGGCGGGACACCCGTGAACTCGTTATGGTGGACCCGGACAACGACATCGAGTTCTTCTTCCTCCGCCCGCGGGACATCGCGGTGTACGTCGGCCAGGGGACGCTCGACGTCGGCATCACCGGACGCGACCTTCTCCTGGATGCCGAAGTGGAGGCGGAAGAGCTCCTTCCGCTGGGCTTCGCGGCGTCCACATTCCGTTTTGCAGGTCCCGTCGGGGACTTCGCCAAGGTGGAGCAGCTTGAGGGCAAGCGGCTGGCCACCAGCTACGACGGCCTGCTCCGCGGCTACCTCGCCGGGAAGGGCATCAACGCCAAGGTGGTCCGCCTGGACGGCGCCGTTGAATCATCCGTCAGGCTGGGCGTGGCAGACGCCATCGCCGACGTCGTGGAAACCGGCAACACCCTCAAGGCCGCCGGAATGGAAATCTTCGGCGATCCCATCCTGAAGTCCGAGGCCGTGCTGATCCGCCGCACCGGCGAAGGCGGCGCTGCGAACGGCACCGCCAAGGAGATCGAGGTCCTGATCCGCCGCCTCCAGGGCGTGCTGGTGGCCCGCCAGTATGTGCTGATGGACTACGACATCCGCAAGGAACTGGTGGAAAGTGCCGCCGCGCTGACCCCCGGCCTGGAATCGCCCACCGTCTCCCCGCTGCGGGATTCCGACTGGGTGGCCGTCCGTTCCATGGTCCCGAAGAAGGAAACCAACCGGATCATGGACGAGCTGTACGACCTCGGTGCACGCGCCATCCTGGTCAGCAGCATCCACGCCTGCCGCATCTGAGCCGGCCCCCGCAGTACCAACCCGCGCTTTAACAACCCAGCGCAGCACAAGCCAGAATTTCCAGGAGCTCCCATGGCAGTAGCAGTACGCGTCATTCCCTGCCTCGACGTGGACGCCGGGCGCGTCGTCAAAGGCGTTAACTTCGAGGGCCTGCGGGATGCCGGCGATCCCGTGGAGCTGGCGCACCGCTACGACAACGCCGGCGCGGACGAGCTGACCTTCCTGGACGTCACGGCGTCCTCGGGCAACCGGGAGACCACCTTTGACGTGGTCCGCCGCACCGCGGAGGAAGTCTTCATTCCGCTCACGGTGGGCGGCGGCGTCCGCGGTGTTGCCGAGGTGGACAAGCTGCTGAGGTACGGCGCGGACAAGGCGTCCATCAACACCGCAGCCGTCGCCCGGCCCGATGTCATCGATGAGATCACCCGGCACTTCGGTTCCCAGGTGCTCGTCCTGTCCCTCGATGCCCGCCGCACCCGCCCCGGTTCCCAGCCCACGCCGTCGGGATTTGAAGTGACCACCCACGGCGGACGGACCGGTACCGGGATCGACGCGATTGCCTGGGCCAGGGAAGCCGCGGACCGCGGCGTGGGCGAGATCCTGCTCAACTCCATTGACGCCGACGGCACCAAAGACGGCTTCGACCTGGAGCTCATCAGGCTGGTCCGGGCTGCGGTCAAGGTGCCCATCATTGCCTCCGGCGGAGCAGGGGAGCCTGCCCACTTCCCCCCGGCCGTCGCCGCGGGTGCAGACGCCGTGCTGGCAGCATCGATCTTCCACTGGGGACCGGACAACATGATGTCCCAGGTCAAGGACGCCATCCGGAACGCAGGCTTCGAAGTCCGCTAAAGCGTGTCCCAACCCAACTAAGTAGCGCTAAGTGTCGTCTTGAGGGCTCATAACGACACTTAGCGCTACTTAGTTGGGGGTTAAAGGCCTACTTCGGCTGACTGGAGGAGGGCGACGGCGTCGGGCTGGCCTTCGAAGGTCACCAGGGCGTGGCGGGTGCGGCCGTGGGCGTGCATCAGCAGCTCGCCCGGCTCGCCCACGATGGCCACCGAAACAGGTGCGCGCTTGGCGACGTGGCGGGGCCCGGACGGGCGAACCAGGACGATTCCCAGGTCAACGCCGCGGTAAAGGATCGCGGCGCGCTTGACGAGTTCGTCCCAGAGAGCCTCCGAGTACGCCTCGTCCAGTGCCCGCGGCGCCCACCGGTCAACGGCGCGGCGGATATCCTCCGTGTGCACGAAGTATTCGATGAGGTTGGAGCTCTCGTCGAGGGCCTTGATGTTCATAGGGGACAGCGCAGGCGGTCCTGCCCGGAACGTGTTGACCAGCTTTGCGTACGCTTCGGCGGTGGTCAGTTTCGCGGCGAGCCTGGCAGTGGCCTGGTCCGAGGCTTTGGCCAGCCGTTTGATGATCAGGCCCAGCCCTACGGCTGCCTTGCGTTCGCGCAGGTACAGGTGCGCGGCAAGGTCCCTGGTGCGCCAGCCCTTGCACAGCGTGGGCGCATCAGGACCGGCCGCAAGCAGGGTCTCGGCCAGGACTTCTCGGGACGGTTCGACGAAATGCATCACTTGTGAAACTAGCATGACAGGCGCGGAGTTGGGCAGCGCGGCTGCCCCTGCTGGCGTGCCGTTGTTCACACACATCCGGGGCCGCGGCGCAGGCACTAGACTTGACCTGATGTCTGAGTACCCCGCCCCCGTCCCGAACCCCGGCTCTGCCGTGCCCGTGGCTGCCGCGCCCGGCCCGGCCGCCGCAGCAAACCCAAGCCCGCTTCCCGGCGAACTGGCCGCCGCGCTCAAGCGCGACAGTGCCGGCCTCGTAGCCGCCGTGGTGCAGCAGTACGACACCAACGAGGTCCTCATGCTGGGCTGGATGGACGATGAAGCGCTGCACCGCACCATGACCACCGGGCGGGTGACCTTCTACTCGCGTTCCCGCCAGGAGTACTGGCGCAAGGGGGACACTTCCGGGCACGTGCAGTGGGTCAAGTCCGTGGCGATGGACTGCGACGGCGACGCGTTGCTGGTGCGGGTGGACCAGGTGGGCGCAGCGTGCCACACGGGCACCCGGACCTGCTTCGACGGCCGGGACCTGGCTGTCACCACCGGCCAGGCAGGCTGAACAACTCAGGAACCGCAGCCCGCTGCGGACCCTCGGGGGAGGGCCGGCTGCCCCCGCAAGCACACCTACAGGCGCCGGCGCAGACGGACCAACGAGAACAGGCGGAACAGCATAGCCATGCAGGACCTTGGAATCATCAGCCCGGGCCTCGAGGAATTCCGGGAGCTGGCCGGGCACAGCCGCGTCGTCCCTGTCCGGCTCAAGGTGCTCGCGGACGCCGAGACCCCCATCGGCCTCTACCGGAAGCTCGCCAACGGCCAGCCCGGCACCTTCCTGATGGAATCCGCGGCAGTAGGCGGGGCGTGGTCCCGCTACTCCTTTATCGGCGCGAGGTCCAGGGCCACGCTGACCACCAAGGACGGGAACGCGCACTGGCTGGGCCAGCCTCCCGCCGGGGTCCCCGTGGACGGCAGCCCGGTGGACGCCATCCGCGACACCATTGAAGCCCTCCGCACCGACAGGTTCGACGGACTGCCGCCCTTCACCTCCGGCCTGGTGGGATTCCTGGGCTGGGAAACGGTCCGGCACTGGGAACGCCTGGTCAGCCCGCCCGAGGACGACCTGCAGCTCCCCGAAATGGCGTTGAACCTGGTCACGGACATGGCCGTCCACGACAACGTCGACGGCACCGTGCTGCTTATCGCCAACGCCATCAACTTCGATGACAGCTCCGAGCGGGTGGATGAGGCCTGGCACGACGCTGTGGCCCGGGTCAAAGCGCTGCTCGCCAAGGTCAGCACCCCCGTGGCGCAGCCCGTCTCGGTCCTGGCTCCCGCGGCACTGGACTTCGCCTCCAGCGTCCAGGAACGCTGGGACGAGGCCGAGTACCTGGCTGCCCTGGACCGCGGCAAGGAGGCCATCGTGGACGGCGAGGTGTTCCAGGTGGTCATCTCCCGCCGCTTCGAAATGGAGTGCCAGGCATCGGCCCTGGACGTCTACCGGGTCCTGCGGAACACCAACCCCAGCCCCTACATGTACATCTTCAGCCTCGAGGACGCTGACGGCCGGGAGTACTCCATTGTTGGCTCCTCGCCCGAGGCGCTGGTGACGGTGACCGGTGAGGAAGTCATCACCCACCCCATTGCCGGGTCCCGGCCTCGGGGCCGGACGGTGGAGGCGGACAAGGCACTCGCCGAGGAACTCCTGGCGGACCAGAAGGAACGCGCTGAACACCTGATGCTGGTGGACCTCTCACGGAACGACCTGTCCAAGGTCTGCGTGGCGGGGACGGTGGACGTTACCCAGTTCATGGAGGTGGAGCGCTTCAGCCACATCATGCACCTGGTCTCCACCGTGGTGGGACAGCTGTCGCCCCAGGCCAAGGCCTACGACGTGCTGAAGGCAACCTTCCCGGCGGGCACACTGTCCGGCGCCCCCAAACCACGTGCGCTGCGGCTCCTGGATGAACTCGAACCGCACCGCAGGGGCATCTACGGCGGAGTGGTGGGCTACCTGGATTTCGCCGGCGACATGGACATGGCCATCGCCATCCGCTCCGCGCTGATCCGGGACGGGCGCGCCTACGTCCAGGCCGGGGGCGGCATCGTGGCTGATTCGGTCAACGACACCGAGGCCCTGGAAACCGTCAACAAGGCCGCGGCGCCCCTCCGCGCCGTCCACACCGCGGGCACCTTGCAGAACATCTCCGCGGACTCGCTTCCCGGCGGGTCGGACTCCTGATGCCCCGTCCGGAAGCCTCACAGGAACCCTCATCAGCACGGGAACCCGTATCGGGACAGGCAGGCGCAGGGCAGGCGGCAGCTGCGGCCAAGGGTCCCGCGGCGCCGGCCTGGGCCCGTAAGTCCACGCTGGTACTGCTCATTGCCGTGCTGGCGCTGGCGGTTTTCGGCACCACCACCCAGACCTGGATCAGTGTGACCCTCGATCCCAACCAGCTTGGCCAGGGCGGCGCCGCGCAGGAACCGCTCCCGGTGCAGGGCAGCAAGGCGGCCACCGCCGTCACGGCCCTGGCTCTGGTGGCCCTCGCCGGGGGCCTGGCAGCCGCCATTGCCGGCCGGATTGCCCGGTGGATCATCACCGCCATCATCGTCCTGGCCGCCGCCGGAATTGTCGCAGCAGCCGCGACGGTCCTCGCCAGCCCGCTGGCCGCCGCCCAGGGATCCATAGCGGAAGCGACCGGCGTCACCGGAAGCCAGGCCCAGGTGGCTGTCACAGCATTCCCGGTCCTCGCCGTCGTGGCCGGATGCCTGCTGGCTCTGGCTGCCCTGGTGATCGTCCCCGCCGGACGGCACTGGAAAGCCCGGACGAAATATGACGCACCGGCGGCGGGCAGCCCCGCGGCGGCGGGTCCCGTCGACGAGATCGACAGCTGGGACCGGCTCTCCCGCGGCGACGATCCCACCTGACGCGCCCCGCGCGGACACCGGGCACCGGCAGCGCGCCGCCCGATAAACGGTTGCGGGCCAAAAAATGGCAGAATGTAAGCAGTATTCACCCTGAGGAGATTTCCATGAGCAAAGCACCTGCGTCCGTTTCCAAGTCCGGCACCCGCACGGTAGCCCCGGGCGTCATCGACCACAGCCAGGAACTTGGCCACGGCAACAGCCCCGCAGCCTGGACCTGCGTCATCGTGATGCTGGTCGGCGCCCTGATCATGTCAATCGCGTTCGTCATTGCCAACACCCCCATCTTCATTGCCGGCGGCGGCGTCATGGTGCTCGGCCTGATCCTGGGCTACATCATGCGCAAGGCAGGCTACGGCGTTGAAGGCAGCAAGCTGAAGAACTCCGGCCACTGATGTCCACTGTTCTCGATGACATCAACGCCGGTGTCAGGGAGGATATGGAGGCCCGGAAACAGCTTGTTTCACTGGCTGAACTGAAGGACCTGGCGCAGGCCGCGGCACCTGCCCGCGACGCCTGGGCAGCGCTCGGCGGCCCTTCGCCCTCCCGGGCTGAGCTTAAAGTCATCGCGGAAATCAAACGCCGCAGCCCCTCCAAGGGGGACCTCGCCGCTATCGGGGACCCCGCGTCCCTCGCCAGGCAGTATGCCGACGGCGGTGCCTCCGTCATCAGTGTCCTCACCGAGCAGCGCCGCTTCAGCGGGTCCCTCGCGGACCTCGACGCCGTGCGGGCCGCCGTCGACGTTCCGCTCCTGCGGAAGGACTTCACGCTTGACGAGTACCAGATCTGGGAAGCCCGCGCCCACGGCGCGGACCTGATCCTCCTCATCGTTGCCGCGCTCTCCGACGCCCAGCTCGCCGAGTTCAGCGCCCTCAGCCGCGAACTTGGCATGAACGTGCTGGTGGAAACGCACACCGAAGAGGAAATCGAGCGGGCCGTTGCCGCGCAGGCGCGCATCATCGGCGTCAACGTACGGAACCTGAAGACGCTCGACGTCGACCGTTCCGTTTTCGCCTCGCTGGCAGGGCAGATCCCGGCCGGGGCAGTGGTGGTTGCCGAGTCCGGCGTGCGGGACGCCGACGACGTCACGCACTACGCCGCCAGCGGCGCCAACGCCGTCCTCGTCGGCGAGGCCCTGGTGAGCCACTCGACACCGCAGGAGCGGATCGCCGAGTTCAAGGCGGCAGGCGCCGCCGCCATTGCCGCCCGCGGCTGACGCACACAAAGGTGCAGGAGCAGAAGGCGGGGCTGTGCCCCGCCGGCCGGTCCTGCACGGCCGGCCCGCAGGAACCACACTTTGAGAAACATCCAACTGGAAGAGGACGGGACTGATGGCTGAAGCACCCTCCGGCAACGCCGACAACAATACTGACAACAATGCCGCCGAAGCATTCCTGCAGGGAGAGTCCCTCAAGCACGCCCCGGGACCCTATTTCGGAAGCTACGGCGGACGGTGGATGCCGGAATCCCTGATCGCCGCGCTGGACGAACTCGAGGAAACCTTCAACAAGGCCAAGGAAGATCCCGAATTCCGGGCCCAGATCGCCGACCTGAACAAGAACTACTCCGGCCGGCCGTCGCTCCTGACCGAAGCCAAGCGCTTCTCCCAGCATGCCGGGGGCGTGCGCATCTTCCTCAAGCGCGAGGACCTCAACCACACCGGATCGCACAAGATCAACAACGTCCTCGGCCAGGCGCTGCTCGCCAAGAGGATGGGCAAGACCCGCGTCATCGCCGAGACCGGCGCAGGCCAGCACGGCGTGGCCAGCGCCACCGCCGCTGCCCTCATGGGGCTCGAATGCGTGGTGTACATGGGTGCCGAGGACTGCCGCCGCCAGGCGCTGAACGTTGCCCGCATGGAACTCCTTGGCGCCACCGTGATCCCCGTGACCAGCGGATCGCAGACCCTCAAGGACGCCATCAACGACGCCCTGCGCGACTGGGTGGCCAACGTGGACAACACCCACTACCTCCTGGGCACCGCAGCCGGGGCCCACCCGTTCCCGGCCATGGTCCGGTACTTCCACGAAGTCATCGGCGAGGAAGCCCGCGCCCAGATCCTCGAGCAGGAAGGCCGGCTCCCCGACGCTGTCTGCGCGTGCATCGGCGGCGGCTCCAACGCCATCGGCATCTTCCACGGCTTCCTTGACGATCCGTCCGTGAAGATCTACGGTTTCGAAGCCGGCGGTGACGGCGTGGACACCGGACGCCACGCGGCCACCATCACGCTGGGCAAGCCCGGCGTGCTGCACGGCGCCCGTTCCTACCTCATGCAGGACGACGACGGCCAGACCATCGAGTCGCACTCGATTTCCGCAGGCCTCGACTACCCCGGTGTGGGCCCCGAGCACTCCTACCTGGCGGACATCGGTCGGGTGAGCTACGAGCCCATCACGGACAGCGAGGCCATGGAGTCCTTCCGGCTGCTGTGCCGCACGGAAGGCATCATTCCCGCCATCGAGTCCTCCCATGCCCTGGCGGGGGCTATCAAGGTGGGCCAGCGCCTCGCCGCCGAAGCCGCGGCCAGCGGCGGCACGGCGCAGGACAAGATCGTCATTGTGAACCTTTCGGGCCGCGGGGACAAGGATGTGGCCACCGCAGCCGAATGGTTCAACCTGTTGGACAAGGATTCCGCCGAGTCGGAAATCGGCAAAGAGGGGGAACAGCTGTGACCACTGCACAGACCACCAGCAAGTCAGCGGCCGCCATTGACAAGGCCCGTGCCGAGGGCCGCGCAGCCCTCATCGGCTACCTTCCCGCCGGCTACCCCAGCGTCGAGGAGACCATCGCCGCCGGCATCGCCCTGGCTGAGAACGGTGCCGACCTCATCGAGATCGGCATTCCCTACTCCGACCCCGTGATGGACGGCCAGGTCATCCAGGCCGCCACCACCGAGGCGCTGGCCAAGGGGTTCTCCGTCAGCCAGGTGTTCGACGTCGTGCAGGGCATCACCAGCAGGACCGATGCCGCCGTCCTGGTCATGACCTACTGGAACCCTGTGGTCCGGATGGGCGTGGACGAGTTTTCCCGCCGCCTGGCCGAGGCCGGGGGAGCAGGGCTCATCACCCCTGACCTCATTCCGGATGAGGCTGCCGAATGGATGGAAGCCTCCGACAAGTACGGCCTGGACCGCGTGTTCCTGGTTGCGCCGTCCTCCACCACGGAGCGCATGCAGCGGACGGTGGACGCCAGCCGGGGCTTCGTCTACGCCGTGTCCATCATGGGCGTCACCGGTGCCCGGACCTCCGTCAGCACCGCGGCCAAGGACGTGGTGGCAGCGGCACACGCCGCCGGCGCCGAGCGGGTGTGCGTGGGCCTCGGCGTCTCCAACGCCGGCCAGGTCCGCGAGATCGCCGCCTACGCCGAAGGGGTCATCGTGGGTACCGCCCTGGTGGCAGCAATCCGCGACGGCGGTGTGGACGCCGTCGCTGCCCTCACCAAGGACCTCAGCACCGGACTGAGCCGCACCGGACTGACAGAGGAAGAAGCCTAAACCCATGCAGACCCTCCTTCAGGCAGCCGCCCTGGTGCCGGCCAGCATTCCGAGCCCGGACTGGTCCGGGTTCGATATTCCCCTTCCCTGGGGAACGCTGCGCATCCACGCCTACGCACTGTGCATCCTGGCGGGCATCGTGGCGGGCCTCTGGCTGACCTCCGTGCGCTGGGCCCGCCGGGGCGCACCTGAAGGCAGCGTCTGGGACATCGTGGTCTGGGCCATCCCCTTCGGCATCATCGGCGGCCGCCTCTACCACGTGGTGTCCTCACCCGACGCCTACTTCGGCCCCGGATTCGATGGCACCGGCGACCTGTCCCTCATACCGCAGATCCAGCGCGGCGGACTCGGCATCTGGGGCGCCGTTGTGCTGGGTGTCGTGGGTGCCTGGATCGGCTGCCGGCGCAGCGGCGTCAAGCTCAGCGCCTTCCTGGACGCCGCCGCCCCCGGACTGCTGCTGGCCCAGGCCATCGGCCGCTGGGGCAACTACTTCAACCAGGAACTCTTCGGCGGCCCCACCACCCTGCCGTGGGCCCTGCAGATCGACGCCGACAACCCCAACTTTCCGGCCGGAACTCCGGCGGACACGCTGTTCCACCCCACGTTCCTGTACGAATCGCTGTGGAACCTGGCCGGCGTCGTCCTCCTGCTCGCATTGGACCGGAAGTTCAACTTCCGCCGCAGCAGGCTCTTCTGGCTCTACGCCATGTACTACACACTGGGCCGGGTCTGGATCGAGGCGATGCGGATAGATGACGCCGAGCAGATCGAACTGTTCGGCATCACCACCCGCCTGAACGTCTGGACCAGCATCTTCGTTTTCCTGGCAGCCCTGGCGGCCTTCATCCTGCTGGGAAGGAAAAAGCGCACCGGGCGGGACACCGTGTACTTGCCGGGCCGTGAGCCGGAGAAGTCTGACGGTCCGAAGGCCGCAGGAGCGGCCGTCGACGAGGTCCGTGATCCGGACACTGTTGTCTCAGATAGTGAATCGCGTGATAATCTCCCTGATAACCAAAACGGTTCCCGGCGTGCTTCCGTGCCAACGGAAGAGGCCGCGGCTGCACCGGCGGGCCCAACGCCCGGACCGGACGCAACGGCCGCCGGAAAGTCCGGCAGCACTGCCACAGGAACCGCGCCGGAAGCCGGCGCTACCAAGTAGCGCGCGGGCCAGGCAGGGCAGCAGAGCCACCGCTCGAAGCGCCCAATCACCACAGCGTCGTGGCAGCGGGGCCACCCTGGACAGCATAGAGCTGCTGTCCGGTGTTGCCCGGGGCAGGGGCCTGCGTAACTGTTAGTTCAGCAGGCCATGCTGACCTACAATTTCCAGTAAATAACACTTTGTTGTGCCCATCAGAGCGGCGCCGACGAGTGGGGCCAACGGTGTCCCTTCCATACGCACGATCAGGAGGAAGGACGTCTCCCATGACCCAAACTCTTCACACTCCCAGCTGGTCAGAACCGGACCAGCCTGAGACTGCCATGTCGCCGTTCAAGCGCTTCGCAGCCCTGCCGGAGGCGGCCGGGCTCTACAACCCGGAGCAGGAGAAGGACGCCTGCGGTCTTGCGATCATCGCCACCCTCCGCGGCGAGCCCGGCTATGACATCGTGGACGCCGCCCTCACCGCCCTGCGCAACCTTGAGCACCGCGGTGCCGTGGGCGCGGACGAGGGCACCGGTGACGGCGCGGGCCTCCTCATGCAGATCCCGGACGAATTCTTCCGCGCGGTCACGGAGTTCGAACTTCCCGCTCCCGGCCAGTACGTGGCCGGCACCGCCTTCCTCCCCGCCGAACAGCGCGAGGCAGACGCCGCGAAGGCCGGCATCGAGGGCCTGGCAGCCGACGAGGGCCTGACGGTCCTCGGCTGGCGCGAAGTGCCCATCGTCGCGGACCTGGTCGGTGCCATGGCACGCGCCTGCATGCCCTACTTCTCCCAGCCCTTCCTGGCATCCGCCACCGGCGAGGAACTGGACCGCAATGAGCTGGATTCGCGCGCCTGGCGGATCCGCAAGCGGGCCCAGAACAAGTTTGGCGTCTACTTCCCTTCGCTGTCCTCGCGCACCATTGTCTACAAGGGCATGCTCACCACCGCCCAGCTGGAGCCGTTCTACCCGGACCTCTCGGACAAGCGCTTCAAGACCAAGCTGGCAATCGTCCACTCACGCTTCTCCACCAACACCTTCCCGTCCTGGCCGCTGGCCCAGCCGTTCCGCACCATCGCGCACAACGGCGAAATCAACACGGTCAAGGGCAACCGGAACTGGATGCGCGCCCGCCAGTCGCAGCTGGCCAACCCGCTGCTGGGCGACACCCCGGAAGAGCTGTACCCCATCTGCACCCCGGGCGCCTCGGACTCCGCGTCCTTCGACGAGGTGGCCGAGCTGCTGTGGCTGTCCGGCCGCCCCATAACGCACTCGATCATGATGATGATCCCCGAGGCCTGGGAAAACCACGCCACCATGGATCCGGCCCGACGCGCGTTCTACGAGTACCACTCCCTGCTGATGGAACCGTGGGACGGCCCCGCCGCCGTCTCCTTCACCGACGGCAGCCTGGTGGGCGCCACGCTGGACCGCAACGGCCTGCGTCCCGGGCGCTTCTGGATCACTGAGGACGGCTTGATCGTCTTCGCCTCCGAGGTGGGCGTCATCGACGTCGAAGCCTCCAAGGTGGTCAAGAAGGGCCGTGTGTCCCCGGGCAAGATGTTCCTGGTGGACACCGAAGCCGGCCGCGTCATCGACGATGAGGAGGTCAAGGCCGAGGTCGCCGCTGCCAACCCGTGGGCGGAGTGGGTCAAGGACAACCTGATCGACCTCAACGAACTCCCCGAGCGCGAGCACGTGGTCCACACGGCCGCGTCGGTGAACATCCGCCAGCGCACCTTCGGCTACACCACCGAGGAACTGAAGATCCTGCTCGGCCCGATGGCCCGCACCGGCGCTGAACCGCTGGGCGCGATGGGCTCGGACACCCCGGTGGCGGTGCTGTCCAAGCGCCCCCGCCTGCTCTTCGACTACTTCGTGCAGTCCTTCGCGCAGGTGACCAACCCGCCGCTGGACGCCATCCGCGAGGAACTGGTCACCTCCCTGACCTGTGCCATTGGCCCCAACGGCAACCTCCTGGACACCAAGCAGGTCCGCCAGCCCCAGGTCCAGCTGCCGTTCCCGGTGATCAACAACGACCAGCTCGCCAAGATCGCCAACATTGAAAACGCCGACGGCGACAAGGTGGCCATGAAGGTCCGCGGGCTTTACCGCCCCGAGGGCGGCGAGAATGCACTCCGCGCACGGCTCACCGAGATCTGCGAGCAGGTGTCCGGTGCCATCAACCGCGGCGTGCAGTACGTGGTGCTCTCCGACCGTGACTCCAATGCCCAGTGGGCGCCCATCCCGTCGCTGCTGCTGGTCAGCGCCGTGCACCACCACCTGCTGCGCAGCGCCAACCGCACCAAGACTGCCTTGGTGGTGGAAGCCGGCGACGTCCGCGAGACGCACCATGTGGCCGTCCTGATCGGCTACGGCGCCTCCGCCGTCAACCCGTACCTGGCCATGGAGTCGGTGGAGCAGCTGATTGCCGCCGGCGACGTCACCGGGGTCACCCCGCAGGACGGCGTGTACAACCTGATCAAGGGCCTCGGCAAGGGCGTCCTGAAGATCATGTCCAAGATGGGCATCTCCACGGTGGCGTCCTACACCGGCGCCCAGACGTTCGAGGCGCTCGGCCTGGGCCAGGAGCTGGTGGACGAATTCTTCGCCGGCACCCACTCGCAGCTTGGCGGCGTGGGCCTGGACGTCATCGCCGCGGAGGTTTCCGCGCGCCACCAGATGGCCTACCCCGAGGGCGGCATCGAGCAGCCCCACCGCCCGCTGCTGGGCGGCGGCGAGTACCAGTGGCGCCGTGACGGCGAGCCCCACCTGTTCAACCCGGAAACGGTGTTCCGGCTGCAGCACGCCACGCGTGAGCGCCGCTACGACATCTTCAAGGCGTACACCAGGGGAGTGGACGACCAGTCCGAGAACCTGATGACACTCCGTGGCCTCCTCAAGTTCAAGAACGAGCGCCCGCCCGTTCCGCTGGAGGAAGTGGAGCCTGTCTCCAGCATCGTCAAGCGGTTCTCCACGGGTGCCATGAGCTACGGCTCCATCTCCCAGGAGGCCCACGAGACGCTGGCCATCGCCATGAACCAGTTGGGCGGCAAGTCCAACACCGGTGAAGGCGGCGAGGACGTTGACCGCCTGCTCGACCCCAAGCGCCGCTCGGCCGTCAAGCAGATCGCGTCCGGCCGGTTCGGCGTGACCAGCCTGTACCTGACCAACGCGGACGACATCCAGATCAAGATGGCCCAGGGCGCCAAGCCCGGCGAGGGCGGCCAGCTCATGGCGCAGAAGGTCTACCCGTGGGTGGCCCGGACGCGGCACTCGACGCCCGGCGTCGGGCTCATTTCCCCGCCCCCGCACCACGACATCTACTCCATCGAGGACCTCGCGCAGCTCATCTACGATGCCAAGCGCGCCAACCCCTCGGCCCGGGTGCACGTCAAGCTCGTCTCCGAGGTGGGCATCGGCACGGTTGCCGCCGGTGTGACCAAGGCGAAGGCCGACGTCGTACTGGTCTCCGGCCATGACGGCGGAACCGGCGCCTCGCCGCTGAACTCGCTCAAGCACGCAGGTGTTCCGTGGGAGCTCGGCCTGGCCGAGACCCAGCAGACCCTGATGCTCAACGGCCTGCGCGACCGTGTGGTGGTGCAGGTTGACGGCCAGCTCAAGACCGGCCGTGACGTGGTGATCGCCGCGCTGCTCGGCGGCGAGGAATTCGGCTTCGCCACCGCCCCGCTGGTGGTGGAAGGCTGCATCATGATGCGCGTTTGCCACCTGGACACCTGCCCGGTGGGCGTGGCGACGCAGAACCCGGAACTCCGCGCACGCTTCAGCGGCAAGCCGGAATTCGTGGTCAACTTCTTCGAGTTCCTTGCCGAGGAAGTCCGCGAAATCCTGGCCGAGCTCGGCTTCCGCAGCCTCGAGGAGGCAATCGGCCACGCCGAGGTCCTCGACGCCCGGGACGCCGTCAACCACTGGAAGGCCGACGGCCTGGACCTGGACCCCATCCTGCACGGGCTGGAGTTCGACGACGACGCCCCGCTGCGGAACATGACCGGCCAGAACCACGAGCTGGACAAGCACTTCGACCAGCGCCTCATCACCATGTCCACCGAGGCACTGACGGACCGCAGCCCGGTCAAGATTGCCGTGGACGTCATCAACACGGACCGTTCTGTGGGCACCATGCTGGGGCACGTCGTCACCAAGACGTTCGGCACCGATGTCCTGGCCACGGACACCATCGATATCACCCTGAGCGGCACCGCCGGCCAGTCCCTGGGCGCGTTCCTGCCCGCGGGCATCACCCTGCGGCTGTTCGGCGACTCCAATGACTATGTGGGCAAGGGCCTCTCCGGCGGCCGCATCATCGTCCGCCCGGACCGCACCAACGTGTTCAAGGCGGAGACCAACGTCATCGCCGGCAACGTGATCGGCTACGGCGCCACGAGCGGCGAGATGTTCCTGCGCGGCCAGGTGGGCGAACGCTTCCTGGTCCGCAACTCAGGCGCCACCGCCGTGGTCGAAGGCATCGGCGACCATGGCTGTGAGTACATGACCGGCGGCCAGACGCTGATCATCGGCCGCACCGGACGCAACTTCGGCGCCGGCATGTCCGGCGGTACCGCCTACGTCCTTGACCTGGACGCTGCCCGCGTCAACAAGGACGCCCTGCAGTCCGGCGAACTCCAGCTCCGCGAGCTGGACGCCGAGGACCGCGACATTGTGCACGGCCTGCTGGTCAAGCACGTTGAAGAAACTGATTCCCAGCTGGCGGCGCGCCTCCTCGAAAACTTCGATGACACCGCCGCCCGCATTACCAAGGTGCTGCCGCGCGACTACGCTGCCGTACTGCAGACCCGTCTCGACGCCATCGAAGAGGGCCTGGACCCCGACGGCGAAGAAGTGTGGTCCCGAATCCTGGAGGTAACCGGTGGCTGATCCACGCGGATTTTTGAAAGTACGCCAGCGTGAAACCCAGCCGCGCCGTCCCGTTCCCGTCCGCATCATGGACTGGAAGGAAGTGTACGAGGCGCAGGAGAAGGGCACCCTGAAGGCCCAGGCCGGCCGCTGCATGGACTGCGGCGTTCCGTTCTGCCACCAGGGCTGCCCGCTGGGCAACCTGATTCCCGAGTGGAACGACCTCACGTGGCGGGACAAGGGCGAGGAAGCCATCGAGCGCCTCCACGCCACGAACAACTTCCCGGAGTTCACCGGCCGTCTCTGCCCGGCACCGTGCGAGGCCTCCTGCGTCCTGGGGATCAACCAGCCTGCGGTCACCATCAAGCAGGTGGAAGTCTCCATCATTGACGAGGCCTGGGACAACGGCTGGGTGGAGCCCCTGCCTCCCGCACGCCTGACTGGCAAGACGGTAGCCGTCGTCGGCTCCGGCCCCGCAGGGCTGGCAGTGGCGCAGCAGCTCACCCGAGTGGGCCACACCGTGGCCGTGTACGAGCGCGACGACAAGATCGGCGGCCTGCTCCGCTACGGCATCCCCGACTTCAAGATGGAAAAGGAGCAGGTGGACCGCCGCGTCGAGCAGATGAAGGCGGAAGGCACCCGCTTCCGGACTGGCGTCGCCGTGGGTACCGACGTGACCTGGGAGCAGCTGCGGCGGCGTTACGACGCCGTGGTGGTCTGCACCGGCGCAACCGTCCCCAGGGACCTGCCCATCCCGGGCCGCGACCTGGACGGCGTCCACTTCGCCATGGACTACCTGGTTCCGGCTAACCGCGCCGTGGCCGGGGAGACCATCGAAAACCAGATCCACGCCCAGGGCAAGCACGTGGTGATCCTCGGCGGCGGCGACACCGGCGCGGACTGCCTCGGCACTGCGCACCGGCATGGTGCAGCCTCGGTCACCACCCTGGCGATCGGCAAGCAGCCGCCGTCGGAGCGCGCCGGCCACCAGCCGTGGCCGACGTTCCCCACGCTGTTCGAGGTTGCCAGCGCCCACGAGGAAGGCGGTGAGCGCACGTACCTCGCCTCCACCGTGGAGTTCGTAGGCGAGGACGGCAAGCTGACGGGCGTCAAGGTGGCCGAGACGGAATTCGTTGACGGCAAGCGCCTGCCCAAGGCCGGAACGGAGCGGATCATTCCCGCGGACCTGGTGTTCCTGTCCCTGGGCTTCACCGGAGCGGAACCCGCCGGCATCACCGAGCAGGTCAAGGCCGAATTCGACGGCCGCGGCAACGTGTCCCGCGACGGCTACTACATGACCAACACCGAGGGCGTCTTCGTGGCCGGTGACGCCGGCCGCGGCCAGTCGCTCATTGTGTGGGCGATCGCCGAGGGGCGCGCCGCCGCCGCAGCCGTGGACAAGTACCTGATGGGCAGCACCATCCTGCCCGCTCCCGTGGCCCCGACGGACCGCGCCATCGCCGTCCTCTAGCGATACACCGGAGGTTCACCTCCGTGACAACTTAACCAATGCAAGAGACCAATAGGGTAGGTATATGAGACGCGCAAAAATTGTGGCTACGTTCGGCCCGGCCATCGCCAGCTACGAAAACACACTCGCGGTACTGGAAGCCGGTGTTGACGTTGCCCGCATGAACATGAGCCACGGCGACTACTCCGTGCACGACAACACCTACGAGAACGTCCGCAAGGCAGCCGCGGACCTGGGCAAGGCCGTGGCCATCATGGCCGACCTCCAGGGTCCCAAGATCCGCCTGGGCCGCTTCGTTGACGGCCCGCACGCCCTCGCCGTTGGTGACACCTTCACCATCACCACCGAGGACGTTCCCGGCACCAAGGACATCTGCTCCACCACGCTGAAAAGCCTCACCGAGGACGTCAACGTGGGCGACGCCCTGCTGATCGACGACGGCAAGGTGGCCCTGCGTGCCACTGCCGTTGACGACGTCAAGGTGGTCGCCGAGGTGACTGTTGGCGGCATGGTGTCCAACAACAAGGGCATCAACCTTCCCGGCGTGGCCGTCAACGTGCCCGCGCTGAGCGAAAAGGATGAGGACGACCTCCGCTGGGCCATGCGCCGCGGTGTTGACCTGGTGGCACTGTCCTTCGTCCGCGACGCCTCGGACATTGTCCGCGTCCACGAGATCATGGACGAGGAAGGCCGCCGCGTGCCGGTCATCGCCAAGATCGAGAAGCCGCAGGCCGTGGAGCAGCTGCCCGAGATCATCGACGCGTTCGATGCCATCATGGTGGCCCGTGGCGACCTCGGTGTTGAGCTTCCCCTGGAGGAAGTGCCGATCGTCCAGAAGCGCGCCATCGAACTGGCCCGCCGCTGGGCCAAGCCGGTCATCGTGGCAACCCAGGTGCTCGAATCCATGATCGACAACCCGCGCCCCACCCGTGCAGAGGCCTCCGACTGCGCCAACGCCGTCCTCGACGGTGCGGACGCTGTGATGCTCTCCGGCGAGACCAGCGTGGGCAAGTATCCCATCGAGACCGTCAAGGTCATGGCCCGGATCATCGAGTCCACCGAGGTCCACGGCCTCGAGCGCGTCCCCCCGCTGGGTACCAAGCCCAAGACCCGTGGCGGCGCCATCACGCGTGCCGCCGTCGAAATTGCCGACCAGCTGGACGCAAAGTACATCTGTGCTTTCACCCAGTCCGGCGACTCCGCACGCCGCCTGTCCCGCCTGCGCCCCATCAAGCCCGTCTTCGCGTTCACCCCGGTGGAGCAGGTCTGGAACCAGCTGGCACTGACGTGGGGCATCCAGCCGGTCCTGGTCCAGATGGTGGACCACACCGACGAGATGACCGCGCAGGTTGACCGCAGCCTCATGGAGATGAACCTGGTGGACGACGGCGACCTGGTGGTTATCGCCGCCGGTTCGCCTCCCGGAAAGGCCGGTTCCACCAACTCGCTGAAGGTGCACAAGGTGGGCGACCTCGCCGACTCCACCCGCGTTGGCGAAGCAACCAGCAACAAGGAAAAGCTCGGCCCCTGGCCGGAAAAGAAGAAGAAGGCCTAAGGCTTTCGGACTGACGAAAAGGACCCCTGCCAACCGGCGGGGGTCCTTTTCGTTTGTGGTCTTATTGGTTGGGCCTGCCGGAATTTTGGCAGACCCAACCGGGCGGAACTAGTTGACCTGGTTGATGATGGTCTCGGCCACTTCGCGCATGCTCAGGCGGCGGTCCATGGAGGTCTTCTGGATCCAGCGGAAAGCTTCCGGCTCCGTAAGGCCCATCTTGGTGGTGAGCAGGCTCTTGGCGCGCTCCACGAGCTTGCGGGTGGCGAACTGCTCCTGGAGGTCGGAGACCTCGCTTTCCAGGGCCTTGATTTCCTCGTGGCGGGAGAGGGCGATCTCCAGTGCGGGGATGAGGTCTGCGGGGGTGAACGGCTTCACCACGTACGCCATGGCGCCGGCGTCGCGGGCACGCTCCACGAGTTCCTTCTGGCTGAACGCGGTCAGCAGCACCACAGGGGCGATGCGGGCCTTGACGATCTTCTCCGCGGCGGAGATGCCGTCCATCACGGGCATCTTGACGTCCATGAGGACGAGGTCCGGCTTCAGTTCCTCGGCGAGCTGGACGGCCTTCTCGCCGTTGTCCGCCTCACCCACAACGTCGTAGCCTTCGCCGCGCAGGATTTCGATGATGTCGAGGCGGATGAGGGTTTCATCCTCGGCCACAATGACGCGGCGCGCCGGCTGGGACGTGGGTTTTGACTCCGTCTGTTCAGTCACGGGATCTCCTTGGAAAGGTACGGCGGGGACATCACTATCTTAGGTGCGCCCGGTCCTGTACATGATCTGCATGGTCGGTTGCGGCGTCGGCGGCGCGATTCTGGAATTCAGCCTATCTGGCTGTAGAGTAATTCCGCGTACGTGAAGCGATCGCGTTGCTCACAATCAGCTGTGGGCGTACCGGGTTGCTTTGTGTATTCCGCGCCCGAGTGGCGGAATTGGCAGACGCGCCGCACTCAAAATGCGGTATCGAAAGGTGTGTGGGTTCGAGTCCCACCTCGGGCACAGTATTTCCGCAGGTCAAGGGCCTGTTTCCTCTTTGAGTGTTGACAAAACCGCCCAAAGTGTTGACAGCGGCGTACCGTTTTTGGTGTGGCAAGCATTCGGAAACGCACCAAAAAGGACGGCTCGTCGTCCTACATGGTCTTGTGGCGGGACCCGAAGAGCCGCGAGCAGCAGGGCCTGACAGTTGCCACGATCGTCGAAGCTGAAACCCTGAAGAGGCTTCTCGACGCCAACGGCCAGTCGTTCGAAATCGCGCAGCATGCCATGCTCTCCAACGAGAAGCGCACACCCACCGTTGCTGAAGTCATTCAGGAGCACATCGACCTGCTGATCCGCCCGTCGAGCGGAACCACGAAGACGTACCAGACGATGCTGGACCTGCATATCCGGAACGTCATCGGCCACGTGCCCGTGGACAAACTCGATTACCGGCTGATCGCGCACTGGGTGAAGTCGATGATGGCGAAGGGCAAGGCCCCGAAGACTATCCACAACGTGCATGGCCTGATCTCGGCGGCCATGAATACGGCGGAGATGCTTGGCTACATCACGCGGAACCCCTGCCGTGGGGTGCAGCTACCGGGCGTTGAGAAGGCCGAGGACGAGGCGATGTTCCTCACCCATGCGGAGTTCAGCCTCATCATGGAGGGGATGGGGGAGCGGTACAAGGCTTTTACCAATTTCCTGGTCATGACGGGCACCCGCTTCGGTGAGGCCACCGCGCTGACTGTAGCCGACGTGGACCTGCTCTCCAAGCCGCCAACTGCCCGAATCAACAAGGCCTGGAAGCGGGACGGGCAGAACCAGTTCTATATCGGCGCGACGAAGACAGGCGCCGGCAAGCGAACCATAGGATTGAACCCTGCGCTTGTGGAATTGCTGATCCCGTTGGTGGCGAGCAGGCCCGGTAAGGAACTTGTGTTCACGACGCCGAAAGGCGAGCGCATCATCCACAAGCTCTACTGGCACCACTACTGGGTACCTGCTGTTCGCGCCGCCCAAGCAATTGGCCTGACCAAGAACCCCCGCATTCACGACCTCCGCCATACCCACGCGTCCTGGCTGATCCAAGACGGAGTGCCCCTGTTCACCATTTCGCGCCGGCTCGGGCACGCCTCTACACGGACCACAGAGCAGGTGTACGGGCACTTGATGCCGGAGGCGCTTCAGGCTGGTGCTGACGCGACTGAGCGGTCGGTAACGGCATTCCTGCGGTGACGGTCATGCTACTCATCACGGCGGAAGTGTTCCCGGGTTGGCTTGACTGACGCGCAGCGTCGGTCATGTCGGTCAGGTTCCATACGCCCATGAAAGTGGAAAGTAGCGCCTTCCTTTTGGAGATCCAGTGGAGATCGAATTCTTTGAACCCGCCGAAGCCGCCGCGCTGATGCGCTGCACAGAGTCATGGCTCCGTGACGGCGCCACAAGTGGACGCTTCCCCCATGCATGCTGGGGAAAGGGAAAGATCATTTTCACATCCGAACACATCCTGGAAATCGCCAAGTTGAGTGAGATCCTCCCCGGCAGCACTGGTTCCTCCCTCTCCGGCCGTGGTCCAGTAACGAAGGAAAGGCTCATCGGAACTCGGTCCAAAGTCAGACTGACTGCGGCGCATTGAGTAAGCGTGGCGCTTCCGTAAGGGCCATGGTTTGAAATGTTTATGCAACCAGTGGCACCCGAATCCGACTTCCGAAAGAGTTCTATGGGCCGTGTGGCAGGCACCACGGACTTGGTTACCTGCGGCAGCTGGTGGTCGAAGCTAGCGTGCAACGACGCCACTTAACCAGAAGGACCATGAAGACTACCCGTTCTCCCGCCAAAGTCCTAACCGCTGTCACCGCGATGATGCTGGCTGGATCACTAGTAGGTTGTGCCGCCGCAACCAACGCTTTCGAAATCACAGACGCTACTCCAGACGTCGCCGCCGATGGGCCAGCCGCTGCCGTTGACGTCGCCAACGCCCTAATGCAATTGGAGAGCATTCCGGCGAAGGCGCGGGCCCCAATGACTGGGTACACCCGCGATGAGTTTGGACCTGCCTGGGCTGACATTGACCGCAACGGCTGCGACACCCGTAATGACATCCTCGCCCGAGACTTGACGAGCGAAACGTTCAAGCAAGGCACCAAAAACTGTGTGGTCATGACAGGAACCCTGGCCGATAGGTACACCGGCGCCACGATTACCTTCACGCGAGGCCAGGACACGAGCTCGGACGTTCAGATCGACCACATCGTCGCTCTCAGCGACGCCTGGCAGAAGGGCGCACAGCAGCTCAGCGACTACCAGCGCAAGGAACTCGCCAACGACCCTCTGAATCTCATGGCCGCCGACGGCCCTACCAATGGTGCCAAGGGTGACAAGGACGCGGCCACGTGGCTGCCGCCGAACAAAGCTTTCCGATGCGAATACGTCGCCCGCCAAACTGCTGTTAAGGCCAAATACAGTCTTTGGGTCACCCGAACCGAGCGCGACGCGATTGCGAGGACGCTGAAGGGATGCAATTGAGTGGAAGAACAAAGTTGCCAGAGCTGTGGTCCACCGACTGTTTGAGCTTTCTCATAGCCGACGGTTTCGTAGAGTCTGAAATGGCTCGTCTGCTCCAAGAATCCACTTGTTGACCTTTTCATTACGAGTGAAGGTATCCCGCAGGCTCCCGCGTACTCCCGTTTGTGCCGCGAGGGCCGTTATCTAGCTGTTTTTTCTATACGAAGCATTCACGGCCGCCCCTGTTCATCACTTTTCAAAGTGTGCCCGAAAGTGTGCCCTCGGGCAGCACATCCCACCCGGAGCAGCCGCCACGCCGAACTTCGCATAGAGACCAGCGTGACCTACAAAAATGAAGACACCGACACGACCATCTGGCTGACGCGCAAGGAAGCTGCTGAGCACATGCGTCTCAGCTCTGCCACGCTTGCAAACTGGGCAAGCCAGGACATCGGCCCTAACTACATCCGCATCGGCCGTGGCCGCGTCCTTTACCGCAGGGACGACGTGAACAACTGGGTGGAGCACCAGACGAAGAAGGTCGCCTGATGGCTCGCTCAAAGCCCCCGGCGTGGCAGTTATTTACCTACCAGCCGAAACTGGGGGAGGACGGAAGATGGACTGCCAGAAGCTACTTCAACGATTACGCCGGCGTTCGACGCCCTATCAAGCGGTCGGGGCGTACCAAAGTTGCTGTTCAAGCAGCAATGCGCCGTGCAGTCGCCGAGGCCCAAGAACGGTACGAGCGGCTGAAGGAGGAGGCCGAGCAAGCCAAACAGGCAGTGTCTCCGACCTTTGCAGAAGTTGCCGAAGATTGGCTGGCCTTGCGTAAACCTGCACCAGTAGAGATTGATGCGGCCAAGCAAACCGGTACTCCACCTACCGACCAAATACGAATCCAAACTTGGACGTCGTACGAGAACAACCTGCGCATTCACGTACTTCCTCTCCTAGGTCCCTTCCTTCTTGACGAGTTGAGGACCCCTCATTTCGAAAAGGCCATCCACGGCATTTACAAGAAGAAACCCGGGAAGGGGTACAGAACCGCTGACATGGCCAAACAGGTTCTCAGCCAAATCATGGACTATGCCGTTCGACAAGGCCACCGACTCGACAACCCGGTCCGCTTTGTTTCGAAAGTCCCTAACAAACAGAAAGTGCCGGTTAGGCTGGCGACTACCACGTTGGCAGCGGTTCAAGAAGCCGTGCAGCCGCGTCATCCTGAGCCAGGGATTGGCGGTCCGCGACCCACGAGCAGGTTGTCAGACGTAATCCTGCTGCTTAGAGGTACCGGACTGCGCATCGGAGAAGCGCTGGGAGCTAGGTGGGATGACGTGCAAGTTGAAGGTGACAGGGTTCTTCTTACCGTGAGTGGAACGCTCGTGGAGCGGAAGGGCGCCTTCTATCGGCATAGCTACCCGAAGTCCTCGAAAAGCCACAGGACACTCCAGTCGACTAATCCGCTTTTGCAGCAGATGCTGCGTCGGCGCTATGCAAACAAGGGCGAGACGCGTACAAACGCTGTCTTCCCTACCCGCAATGGTACTTTCGTTAGGCTAAGTAATTTCAGATCGGATCTTAAGAAAGCGATTGAGGACGCGCGCCTAAGCGAGAAGATCACGCCGCATACATTTCGATCCACCGTGGGCAGTGTCATCGCTGAGGCATTCAGCGATGAGGCAGCACAGAAACAGTTGGGGCATTCATCACCCGCAACAACGCGAAAGCACTACATCCAGCGACCAGACCTCATACCCGATTATTCGTCCGGCATTGACCTGGCTCGCCCTCTGGAAGATTAGGCGTTCCCCGGTTTTGCGCCGGTCGCACCCACTTCTTGGTTGTACTGTCCGCCATTGTGGGACCACAACTCCGCGGGTCACAGGGCAGAAGAATGGGTCATACGGAGTCTTCGCAGCTTGGGTCTGCAGCCATTCACTTGTAACCGTGTCAGGAGTGAGGTATCTCGCCGCTGACAGTATCGACACTCGTGCGGCACCCTGCCGTTTTGCCTGAATTGCCAGTGACAGCACATTATTCCCCGAGACCCATGAGTCTTCCAGTATTAGCAAGTGATCCCCGGTGGGCGCAGTGGAGAAACCAAGCTCATCCGGATTATTTCCCGCCGCTCGTCCTTGACGGGGCAAACCAGTGAAAATGCTGGGGACTTTTTCAGTGACTCGGGTAAATAGCGCAGGAGTTCTCTCAACGAGTGGGGACTTCGGTTACGCCCCGAGGGGACGCGTACGACGGAGGTCAGAGTAGTACCCATATGCCGGCGGACACATCCCGAGTGGAAATTGGTGAAATACGCAACCAGGATGGAAAGGCGCCTGACAGCGGCGACATTTTGGGGCGCCGTCCTAATCATTCAGGGGACCCCGCGGCGGTCTCACCCAAGGTGTATCGAGGCCGGCGGCATCGCGTCAGGAAAACTCCTACTTCAGGGTCGCTGACCAGTTCCCATCGGCCGAGACCTGGTAAAGGCCCGGTGCCCAGACTATGGTTCCGGTGTAGGCGCCAATCTCGTTGATGAGCAGGTCCGGACGGGTACCAAACCTGTGGACGGCGATATTGGATGACCCGTCGTGGGTGAAGACCGCAGGCTTGGAAGCACCCGTGTAGTGGAAAACATCATCCCCCGTGCCGGTCATCGGCACCGAGCCGTCAAAGGACCGCAGGCTCGACAGGGAAACCAGTTTGACCGTCCACGGTCCATCGGCTGTGATTTTCAAGGCTGTCGTCTCGCCCCGGCTTCGGGCATCGAACAAGACCGTGCCGCTGTAGTTGCCGATGGTGTTCACCAGCAGGTCCGTGTTCTCCAGTGCCGCGTCAAGCGTGTGGACGGCAAAGTTGCTGCCTCCGTTGTGCGTGATCACTGCGACCTGGGCTCCGGTGCTGTGCTTCGTGATCGTGACGATGTCGTCTCCAGCGCCGGCGTAATCCTTGGGAGCGTTCTTCGCCGCTTCGGCGGCCTCCTCTGCCGCCTTCTTGGCCGCCGCTTCAGCTGCTGCCTTTTCTTTGGCAGCTTTGTTCCCCTGGTACGAGGCGTACTGGTGCTTGCACTTCTCCAGAACTTTGGTCTCGGCCGCCGTGTAGCCCTCACGGTCAAAGTCCTGCCGGCCGCCCTCGCCTAGCTCCTTCAGGGGATTGGCCAGGTCAAGAATCAGGGGCTTCATCGTGTCGTTCGCGGTCTTTGCCACGTACTCCAGGTCGCCAGCGCCGATCTTGGCCGTGGTCCGGTGGGTTGGCGTGACCTCGGCGGGCAGATTGGCCACAAAGGCCTGGGCCGTCAGCAGCCGGCCTTTCTCGCCCTTGTCGAGGAGCTGGTTGCAGCTCTGATCGGTGGACATAACGCCCACCTTCCCCGCCGACGTCGGCGAAGCCGTTGCTGCAGGTTCAGCCGATCCTCCGGCGCCACCGCCGCAGCCGGTCAGGACGAGAATGGCCGCCGCAGCCGCAGCGGCCGGGAAGAGCTTATTCAATTGGTCCCCCATTTGATCGAAGAAATATCCCGAATCGTACGACACGGCCCGGCGTTTGCTTGCCGGGCCGTGTCACAATCTGGTGGGTAAGGTCAGCTCCTGATTTCGGGATACCCGCCGTCCCGGGGCAGGGCTGCGCCAACAGCGTGGCCAGCCAGTGTATATTATGCCCGGCCCGGTCAATGCACCTCGCTTATTGGTAGTCGCCGAATGCCGGCACGTCATCATGGTGCGGTGCGGGGACTGGCTCTTCCCGCTGGTTATGATCGATCGGTTTCGGCGCGATGCCGGACAAGAATCACATGGGATTTGTTGAACATCAAGACCTATGCAGCCGGTGCTGTAGACCTCGCCCTGTCCGTGTTGCTGAGTGCATGCGCGGGCTCGGAAACTTCATGACCGCAGCCCGGCAGGAGACAAAACCGCCGGCGGACGGCGGCAGCTACGGAACCATCGAGGAAGTACGTGAGGCTGCCGAGAAGGCGGCCTGTAATGTCCGGACTGGGACCTGCACAACAAGGCGACCTAGGCGGCGTCGTCGGCCAGCTGCAACGACTCGATCGGGCTGGCGACGTACTCCAGTGAGTCGCAACTGGACAAGCAGCTGGCGGCCTGGAAGGTCATCGGCGAGATGCAAGCTGGAACGGCTCGTCGGAGTGAACTGAACCATCGACACCTCCGACCCGGAAGCGCTGCAGAAAAAGGTGTGCGGCACGGTCTTCCGGACCGCCGGGGACGAGTAAGCCGCTCAGGGTCTGCCGAGACTCCAGTCTCAAGGTATGCACAATATCCCGAAAGGATGGTCTGTCATGCAGTCCTTGAACAATAGGATCAGGGCATTCGTGATGAGGGGGAATGACATGGGGAAACTCGTGAGGGCGTTCACAGCGGCCGGCGGCCCACTACTCTGCATGCTGGTGCTGTCGGGGTGCGTCCAGGTCAATGCCGCGCCCCTTCCTCGGGATGCAGCACCGTCTCCCCAGACGACGGCAACACCGCGTGTAGACGGCGGAAGCTATGCGTCGGTGGTCGAATTGCGCGATGCGATGGTCAACGCCGGGCTGGATTGTCCGCAGTGGGACAGACACGACGGGATGCTGGATTCGATGTCCGCAGCAGACTGCAGCGAGAACATCGTCTTGGCCACGTACTCGTCCAAGGATGACAGAGAGAAGCAGATGAAGCGCTACCGAGCCATGGGTGAGTCCATGGAGATGACGGTGCTGGTCGGGGTGAACTGGACCATCAACTCCCCTTTGGCCGATAGGGTCCAAGACAAGCTCGGGGGCTACCTCTACGAGTCAACAGGGAAGCGCTAGTCAGGGTAGATCGTCGACCGATTCGAGAACCAGGCCGGTGGCACCGCCCGGGGCGATCTCGGCCAGGCCGTTGTCCCGGATCAGGGTGCCTTTCACCGCTGAGGCAGCGGCCGCGGCAAACCGGTGGGCGTCGACTTCGATAATACTTGAGGGGCTGCCGGAGAGTGCTCAGGTGCGCTCCGTCTCCCGGTCGAGCTTGAGCCAGTAGGCCATCAGGGCATGAGCTGCCTGGGCTGAGGCCTTCCCGGTCGTCGTGCCAAGGGAGGCATTGAGGACCAATACCGGCGAGTGGCGCAGCGGGGACTCTTCGGCAGCTGGGGCTGGGTCAGTCCCCGAGACCTGCAGCCGGCTGATGGCCTTATCCAGGTTGTCGTAGGAGGTTGGCCGGTACTCGACGGCTCGGGCTTTCCCGCGCGCGGCTTCCCCAGTGGGCTCCGGCAGTTTGGCCCACTGCTTTGGATTGGCACGGCGGACCGTCTTGGTGAATGGGCCGGACAGCCACTGCCGCCACACCTCGGGGCGGGAACCGTCCGCGGTGCCCAGGCAGTCTTCGGCAATGGCGTCAACGGAGGCGGCCGGCGGCTGCCTTGACGGCATCCAGGTGCGTGGGCGGGGCGTCCTTGTCGATCATCAGTACGATGGACTGGACGAGGGTGTCAGGCGACGGCACGGGCATCCTTCGGGTCGGTGCGGAGAGTGGCGATGGCTTCTTCCTGTCGCTGGGCGTCGCGGAAAAGAGTCTGGGCGCTGGTGAGTCGTTCGGTGCGGAAGGCGGTGCCTTGGCCCGACCCGGATGCTATCGATGGCGAACGCAACGTACCCCGGCATGTCGTCAGGGGTGAAGCCACCGTCCTCGAGCGCGGCAACGATCAGGTCGTACACCCGACGGAACTCAATGCGAAGGTGCGTGCCCGTGCGGGCCCGCCGAAAAATGTCCACGGTAATCGTCGAGGACGTCAGCTCCAGAATGTCCGCGAGGGACTGCTCTTGGGCGAGGGTGAAAGCCCGGGTGCTTCTACTCTTTGTCGGGCGCTGCGCGTATCGACACGGCTGGAACGAAGAAGTCGGCCAGATCGGTGGGCAGTTCGGCCTCTTCAGCGCGGGCGCCGACGGTGTGGGCCAGGTGTACTGGGGCGTTGGCGGCCATCGTTTTGGGGTCCATGATGACGTAGCCGTGAAGGCCGGTGGCCTCGCGCCGGGTGAGCAAGGTCGCTGCACCGTTTTGGGCTACGGCCGAAGCGAAAGTACCCGCCCGCTGCGTGAAGGTGGTCGGGTTGGTATCGATGCCGCCTGCGCGGGCGAGCCTGAAAATCCGAAGGTCCATGCCCTGGGTCATGCGTAGAATCGGCCCCTGCCGCTGAGAAACCCCATACCCCGGATTTTCGGCTTTTCAGATTTCGCACTTAAGAATGCAAAAGCCCCAAAACACGGGAAGCCAGGATCCAGGGTTTTGCCCGGCTTCGGGCCTCTCCCACGTGTAGGTTGTGGAGGATAGGAGCCCTCATCTTCTCGGATCCCGCCTGTACTTCCTAGTGTGCGGCATCCCTCGCAGAGGAGCAGCCCTGCGGGCCGCTGGCCTTCGTCCCATTCGGTGGCCGGGCTCCGCCCTTGGCCTGACCCATCATGGCCCTCCGGCCGACCCCCAATCCGGCGGGACATCCGTCCCTGCCCGTCAGCCTGCGGCCGCCAGGAAAGGGGCTTCGCCCCAGGATGAGCCAGTCATCTCCCAGCCTCGGCTGTCAGCGAGCCGGTTGTGAAGCGCTGCGCGCGGCGACGTCGTGGAGACGTCAGCGCCTTTCGTCAAGGAGGCTCGTGGTGTTAGGGGCTGCGCCCCGGGAAGTCAGGGGTAACGACGAGCGGAAGCGTCAAGTCATCGATGAGGGGAGCGCGCTGCGCGAGCAGCGAGGAGGAGCCAAAGGCATCTCGGCGTGGCACGAGACGGTACACGATCCGTGCGGCCAACGAATAGTCCCCCGGACGGACGAAGTCCGGCTCCAGGGCGAAGCCCTCGTCCTTGCAGGCAGGCCATCTCATGAGAAGCCCCGCTGCGAAGCAGCAGGTCAACGGACCGACAACGAACAGCCCAACGGGAAGGGAAAGGGCCGGCGGCAGCCGGACCGGGACCACTCACAGGGGAACGAGCAGACAACGCACCGTGACACGAGACGCCATCCCCTCGGGCCAACTCCCCGGCGCGCAGCGCCTAACCAGCCAACCAGAAACCCCAGGGGAAACGAGCAGCCAACGACCAGCCCAACGTCACGGGCGGCGCAGCCGCCTAGCCCCGCAGGGAAAGGCCAGACCACCACAGAAGGCAGCCCAGCCGGGTGCCCCAAGGAGCGCAGCGACGCCGGCACCAGGCGGGCGGGCCCCGCACCGGACCAGGGCGCGCAGCGCCCAGGTCCTCGCTCAGCCCGGCGCCCCGCGCCAACGAGCAGCCAGGCCGCGCAGCGGCCAAGAGGTCAACAAAAAGACGACGAACAGGGTGACGAACGAGAAGGACAACGGGACGGGAAACTTGAAGGGTCCGGGCGAAGGCGCGCAGCGCCTGAGCCCCTCTTAATATGCCAAGCCCCGACCCTGCGCACCGGCAGGACCGGCACCGACCAGGCTCACTCACCGCCGACAGCACTGGGGCTATCGCCCGCCCGAACGCTGCGCGTCGGGGGAGCCGGCCGGCGGAGCAGGCGGGGTCGGGGGTGGCGGCTACCGCCGGTCGGCCGCCGGGTGGGGGCCGCGGAGTAGACTCACCGAAACGATCAGGGTTGGGGGACTCATGGGAATGTCAGCAGCAGCTTCACCGGCGGCGGCCGGGTACAACCGGATGGCGGTCGTGTCACTGGCCTGCGCCCTCGTCGCGGTGGCCGGATTCTTCTTCGCGGGCCTCACCGTCCTGGCGGTCTTCGCCGTCGGTGCCGGTCATGTCGCGCTCAACCAGATCAACCTCAGCGGCGGCCAGGGCCGGCAACTCGCGCGCGCGTCCCTCGCCATCGGGTACGCCATCGCGATCTTCGGTCTGCTCTTCTCGGTGATGGTCGTGTTCAGTGCCGTGCCCATGATGTAGCTTGCTCGTATGAAGCCGATCATCCTGCTCGACATCGACGGCGTGCTCAACCCGGCGCTCCGATCTCGGCCGGGTTCTGTCCGCCCTGACCCACTGCTCTCCTGCGAGAAAAAAGCCCTGGTGCGGCGCCTGGCAAGGAGCGGTCGGATCGCGTGGGTGTCGACGTGGCCGGCGGACTTCACTGCCGACCTTGAAGCGCAGCTGGACCTCGAGGTGGAACCGCTGCGGGTGACGCTGCTGATGCGCGAAGCGGATGACCGTGAGCCGACACCGAAGCTGCGGTCCGTGGCACGGTGGCTGACTCGAATGGAAGCCGCAGGTGAAGCCGACTGGGACTCGGTCGTGTGGATCGATGACGTGCTCGGGCCCGACGCCAGGATGTGGGCCCACAGTCATCACCAGCCCGTGCTGCTGGAGATGCCGGCGCCGGACCAGGGACTGACGGAGACACATCTGATCGCGGTCGAAGTGTTCGCTGAGGACGGCGCGGGAGGGGTCGAAGCTCCGACCCCCTGACGACTGGGCGGTGTCGCTACCTGGGCGCTTCGAGGAAATCCTCCAGGGTGATGCGGCGGGCCGCGATGTCGGCCGCTGCCTCGACGCCGACGAAGCGGAGATGCCAGGGCTCGTACGAGTAGCCGGTGATCTGTTCGGACCCTGCCGGGTAGCGGACGATGAAGCCGAACCGGTGAGCGTTGGCTGCAGCCCAAGTTGCTGCCGGCTGGTCCGCGAAGCAGGTCGTGAAGCTGCACGCTCCGCTGCCGTCACCAATGTCCATCGCCCATCCGGTCTGGTGTTCGGAGTGGCCGGGCGGTGCGCTGACAGCCTCCGCTGCCGGGAGTCCGAGGTCGGCAACGAAGCGGTCATGGATCAGGGCCTGGGTGGCGAACGAACGGTACCCACTGACCAAAGTGATGATGACGCCGTCGGCCTCGGCTGCGGTGAACATGGCTTCGGCCGCGGCTACCGTCGTAGGGTAGATCATCCGGAGCGTAGCCGGCTGTTACAAGGGGACGGTCCTTCGTGTCTATCATCCCGGGGCTCCGCCCACGCCCATAAGACTGCCGCGATGACGGCGGCCACGAAGGGCCCGCCACTGGATCATGTGCGCGCTATCCAGCGTTGCACCCGGCTCTGAGCAGGCACGATGGTTAGTATCGTCGGATGGCTACACGCACTGTGATTGTACTGATTGACGACCTCGACGGATCCGAGGCGACCGAAACCGTCCGCTTTGGCCTAGACGGGGCGGACTACGAGATTGACCTGACCGAGCAGAACGCCGACGAGCTGCGCGGCATCCTGGGACGCTGCGTGGACGCCGGGCGCCGCACGGGCGGAAGCCGGGCGACTGCACCGGCTGCGGCAAGAAGTACCACGGCCGCAGGGGTCGACACCAATGCAATCCGGCGCTGGGCGGAAGAGAATGGCGTGCCGGTCAACTCCCGAGGACGCATCAAGGACGACGTCGTGCAGCGCTACCTGGCCACGCTGAGCTAACCGCGGGTCTTCTCGACCCAGACTACGATGACCTCGTCGTCGCGTACCTCGCTGCACGCAGTCGGGGCTGTGATTTACGTGCTCATGACGTCCACTCCCGGAGCCAGCGAGTCACAGATGAGCTCGACACGGCGCCGCTGCTGGCCAGCATCTATGGACATCAGAGCTACAGGCACGCCGCACTCCTACCTCAAGCGCCGCCGGAAGATTGGCGGGCGTCCACTCAGCCGCTGGGTCTGCGTCATTCGCACCAGGCTCCGGATGCCGCAGAGTTGACCCCATTTCACATTCGTAGCGGAACCAACATAAATGCGTAATTACCATTGGGACTATCTCGCGCCCCTCCGCACGAATGGTGCTAAGTCACCGCAAATCCCCGCACCCTCCTGGCCGATGATCTTTGGCGCCGCGCAGATTGCCTGAGAGTCAGAGCGTTCCCTTGCCGCTATCTGAGTCAGATTCCGAGCCTGGAGGAACGTTCCGTCTGTCTTCACCGTGGGCTCATCCGCCCACATCAATGGTGCTCCGGCTAAAGGTCCCCATTTCTACCCTCCGACACCGAGGTCACGGTCGGGGGCCCGGAGACCGGCGCCGGGAACGGTGAGACAACATCTGCCGGACTAAGCAAGACGAAATTGGCATCCTAGCGTTACCTCGAAAGCCGTCGAGAGCACGCCCTTGTGCCGGAAGGGGCCCGCCGTAGAACCCTGCCCTAAGACAGTGCCGCGACTTTCGTTGAGGATTCCCGGCTGCCGTCGGCATGCTCGGCGAGAACACGCGCCACAGTCGACTTTGAGGTTCCCAGCTGCTGGGCGATGGCGCGCTGGGAGAGCTTCTGCTCGGCCAGTTCCAGAATGCGCTCAGGCTTCACATCGGCCTTGGTCCGGGGTGGTCCAGAAGGGTGGTCCACAAGTGGTCCACGGACCGGTCCAGTCGCTGGTCCGCGATGCCCCGCGGCTGGTCCAGGAAGTGCCCTAAACTGGTCCACGTTCTCTGGTCCACCGCGTTCCTGGACCAGCCGGGCCAGTGCGCGCTTGCGCCGCTGGGACACCGACCCGACCGGGGGAGCGACGGCCAGCTGCACCGTCGTCTCTGTGGCGAAGAACAGACTGACCGGCATGATGGCGGCAAGGAAGGCTCCGAAGATGACGGTCCCGCTGATGGGCACCGGAACACCCCCGGGTGCCAGGACGTGGGCGGCGTTCGCCGCGACCGATACGGCGGTGAAGAAACCCACGGCGCACCAGGACAAAAGGGGCGATTCGCCGCGGGCACGCTGAACGGAGGCTGCGACGGCGTACACCAGGATGGTGGAGTCCACCACGATGGGCACCAGCCACCGCAGCTGGGGGGCAATGCCCGCCCATTCGGCGGCCTGGATTAGGCCCTGGAACGACAGGGTGAAGCTGGCTACTGCCAGGACTCCCACCAGGGCCATTGACGCCATCGTCATCGTCCGGCTGTCGGGTTCAATTCTCGAGCTTCTCATCAGTTACGTTCTCCCTCACACACCGTCAGCAGCGCATCCCCTGAACCACGCGGGACGCTCAGTCTAGGACCGTTCTGGTCCACACATCCAGTAGGCTGTGGGCCGGCCTGGACCACCCGCGGACCAGCTGTGGACCACTTTGGACCAGAGCCTGGACCACTGTGTGGACCACCTTGGACCAGGGGTGGTCCACCCTAGCCGGGGCCGCTGACAGTTATGCCGGACTCCGTACACATGAGGCTCATGAAGAACCGCGTCTCCCTCCTGACCATCGCCCTGCTGCTGACCGGGGCAACCCTCACTGGTTGCACCTCGACAGGGACCCTGGCCCAGGGCTTCAAGGAGGTGCAGACCCAGGCTGAAAAGGCCGTTGAAGGTGTCTCACCAAGTCCTAGGACTTCTGAGACGGTTCAGGTCCCGCCGGCAGCCGCTTCAGGAGCTGCTGCAGCACAGGCGGAACTGGCCACTATCGAGATCAAAGGCCGTGCCCCGAAGACCGGGTACAGCCGCGAACAGTTTGGCCAGACCTGGGCCGACGTCGACCGTAACGGCTGCGACACCAACGATGAACTCAAAGAAGCCCTGACCGATGTCGTCTTCAAGGCCGGAAGCGACTGCGTGGTCGTGGCGGGGACGCTGAACGACCCGTACACCGGCAAGACCATCGAGTTCGTCCGCGGTGAGAAGACCTCCAGCGCCGTCCAGATCGATCACCTGGTTCCCCTGAGCGAGGCATGGCAGAAGGGCGCCCAGCAGTGGGACGAGAAGACCCGCGCTGCTTTCGCCAACGACCCCATCAACCTCCGCGCCGTGGACGGGCCCAGCAGCTCGGCCAAGGGCGACTCAGACCTCGCGACCTGGATGCCTGCGTGCAACTATCTATCCGAGATCGTGCACGTGAAGACCCCAGCCGTCAGTGTTCGCCACCGGTGACAGGGACGGCCATATCGGCAAGCCGCTCTGGGTAATGGATAGCGACGGCCGATATTCCGCTGGCTTTTGCCGGCAGGCATGACTACGGCGCCGGACTGGTCGATGAAACGGAGCTTCAAATCGCCCAGCTACATCACCGAGTGGGATCAGCTCCTCGTGGTGAAGCTGTCTGAGCTACTTGGTGTAACCGTGGTAGAGAAGGGCTTCTTCAGCCAAGGCTATGCGTTCCGGACAGAAGCAGGAGACGGAGAGCCGGACAGTGGCGATGTCGCCAGGGGCCGTTGATGCGATGGTACGCACTGACTTTAAAAATTCGGTGTAGTCGAAGGGCTTACGCGTGGTGAGCAGGGCATCGCAGAGTTTCTCCTCCATGAAGCCTGAAGATCTGGTCACACTGTCCGGGACCACACCAGCGGCCGCTAGGTCGGCGCCGTAGTCGCCGCTGGTCTTCATGACAGACGGAGTGGGGGCAGCCTTGGGCGTGGCCTTGACGGCATCGGCCGTCGTGGTGACAGTCGCCGTCACGGTTGCGGTTATAGTCGGCGATCCGGCCGGTGAGCCCCCGCATCCGATGCGCAGGGAGGCGGACAGGACAGCCGTGACGGCGAGCCTTTTCAAATGGGTCCCATGGAATTAGTAGCGAGATGACATCCCACGATATGGTTGCCCGCGCAGGGCCGGTGGCTATGAAGCGGCGTCACCCACATTTGCCGGGACATCTGTCGCGAACCAGCGCTTATGTACGCCCGCAGCGTCCTCGGCAGCTTTCAATGCCTCAGCTAACGTGGCTACGGCAGTTTGATACTCCACGATTCGTCCCGGCCGCCCATGCCGGTCCGCTGGGCCGTCGCCTGGATCATCGCAGATGTTGTCGGAAATCCGGTAGTCGACACAGCCCGCAGCCGAACTGCAGCGTCGGATCGACCTTATGGCGCGACCCGCGGCCCTTGATGCGAACATGGAGAGTATCCGTGGCGCTGAAGGCTCGGGCGTCCGTAACCGACAGGTTGCTCAAGCTTCCCGCCGTCAGGCTGGCAACCCTAACTCCTCACCTGCTGGTGAAGACGACTGAGACACAGTCCTGTCACGGTACCCAAGAATTCCACGGGGAGCCGACCGGTTCTCTAGCTTTTACCGACCACCGGTGGGTACAGGTTAGCTCCCCAGATACCGCGGCTTCTAGGCGATTTCAGCGCCGACGAACGGGTGTTACCTACCAAACCGACCGGGTAACAACCCTTCCATGAGGACGACGATGTGTTGTCTTGTTGATGAGGAGCAGAACACAAACACGGTGGCCCCCTGTATATGTGTGTGTTTTAAGGTAGGTAAGTAGGTATAGATAGATAGATAGAGCCTGCTTCCCTGAAATGGCGCTGTTTTTTCACGCAATTTTGTACCCACTGCCCGGTCGGTCTCGGTAGGTAGCGCTGGGCACGGCTTGAGCATGATGAAACACCAGGCTGTGCGGCTAGGACGACAGGCTAAAAAGTGCTGCCGCCTTAGAGACGAATTCCTCCGCCTTCAGCTCTTTCGACGACTGCACGCCCCGTCGTATGGCACCGCTGCCTTCATGACCGCCGTGGCGACTAATGCTGCATAGAACTAAACATGACGCATGCCACCGACCACAACGACTCGAACCTTCGACCCGAAGAGCCCGCCGCGAATGAAGGCCCTGAATACGCTCTAACTACTTTCGAACCGGCAGGTAGGACCTTGAGAGCCCTGCCCGACACCCCCAACTGGACGGCAGAGGACTACTCCGCGTTCATCACCGGCTCCGGCGCCAAGAAGCTGGCTGACTCAGGTGTTGCCCCGCTGATCGCGGCCGCCCGCGGCTACCTGCGCATCGACTCCACCAACTTCACCACCGAGATGAAGAAGATGGACATGAGCCTTGCCACCAAGCAGGGGAAGCGGCTCAAACGCTGCATCGTCGGCGAAGCCAGCGACGGCATGCAGATGCCCTGGTACTCCGTGGCCGACCTGCAGTCCGCCCACCGCCGCAACGAGAAGGTCGAACCCTTCACCTACCAGATCCGCCCTGCCAAGCCCGAAGACAACGAGCATGGCAAGCCGATCAAGTACGAGTTCAAGTCCAACACCGGCACGCCACTGGATCTGCACCCCGGCACCCCGATCGACTGGATCGACACAACCCCGGTCGTCATGTTCGCCGAAGGCATGCTCAAGGGCGACTCCGCCATTTCCGCCTACCTGCGCTCAACAGGTGTCTCATGGACAGACCTGGAATTCGACGGGTCTTTCGATCCGGTCGAGAAGGTCCGCTCCCTGATGAACGCCATCCCTGAGGAGGGCCGCGTCCTCATCGTCTCCATCGCGGGGATCAACAACGCCCACCAGCACGCGGTGGACTGGCGCGAGATCGACCTCAAGGGCCGTGAAGGCTGGATTGCCTTCGACGCGGACCTGGAAATCAACCCGTTCGTCCATGCCGCGGCCAAGAAGCTCTACGAGCAGCTGGACGAGAAGTCCAAGATGAAGCTCATCAAGTTCCTGAACCCGACCGTGACCTCCGGGGATAACGGCTCCATGGCCAAGGCCGGCGTGGATGACTACCTGGCCGAGTCCGGCGACTGGAACATGCTGCTCAAGCAGCTGACCGTCAACATGCCGCCCGCTCCGGCGCGCAACGCCGACGAGAAGCCTGGCGCCTTCCGGGTCTCCCCGGGCGGGCATTCGGTCGAGGAGTGCGTCCCGATCAACGACGGCCCCGGCGACCAGGTCTCCCGCTACGTCTGGCAGGAAAGGGTCGACCTGGGCGGACGCATCCTGTCCATGGAAGTCCGCCGCCAGCCCACAGATGAGGAAATGCTCACCGGTGTGTTCAACCCGAACGTGAGTGTCGACGTCGAGGACAGGATGGTTGAGGTTGAGGTCAGCTGGAGCCGACATGGCGTGGACGGAACGGCGGTCATCACCGGCCCGCAGACGATCCTGAACTTCCCGCCGGCCGACTGGATCCGGCAGGGCGCCACGATTCCCAGAGATCTGCTGCTGCACCCGTCCTGGCCGCCGCGCGCGGCCAAGGGTGAGGCGTGGCTGGCGGGCATCAAGAGGCACAAGCGCGATGAGCGTGTGTCCAGGACTCGCTGGATGCAGATGGGGTGGGTCCCGGTGGAGAACGATTACCCGGCCTACGTCATCAACGACCAGGTCGTCGGCGACGCCGGGTTCGGCTCTACCGCTGTATCCGGCATCGACAAGGAGGCCCTGCCGGTGGCGGGCAGCTACGGCGTTGGCACCGACCGCCTCGACGGCAGCTGGGACGATGATGAGTACAAGGCGATCGTGGAGAAGGACTTCCGCGCCGTCATGGACGCCTACATCACCTCGGGGGCCTGGACGGACGAGTCCGCCGCTGTTCTTGTCCTGGCCGGCGGGCTCCGCCCCACGGTCCCGTTGCGGCCCAAGTCCACCCTGTTCTTCTGGGGCCCGAAAGGCACTGGTAAGTCCTACTCCGCGCAGGCGCGCATGTACTTCTGGGCCCGGCGCAAATCGGCTTGGCAGGACATGCTGCCCGGTTCGGCCAAGGACACCCAGGCGTACACCGAGAACGCCATCGCGCACACTCCCATCTGGGTGATCGATGACCTGGCACCGTCGACACTGAAGCGCCAGGCCGAGGCCGAGGACGCAAAGATTACCGACATTACCCGTGCGATCTTCAACAACGCCACCAAGGGCCGCATGAACGCGGACATGACCTCCCGCAAGGTCAACAAGCCGATCGCCCAGCTCATCATCACAGCCGAGAACGAGCTGATCACCCCGTCGGTGAAGGAGCGCCTGATCCCGGTCTTCATTGGCAAGGGAAAGCTGCACTCGGACCGTGAGAAGACGGACAGGATCATCACCATGGCCCACGAGGACGGGACTCAGGCACGGTTCACCAGCCACGTCCTGCGCTACATCCGCCACGTGGCCATGAACTACCGCGGAGGCTGGGCCGGCTACATGACCCACCTGCAGCAGGTTCGGGCGAACATGAAGCACTCGGTGACCGCGGTCATGCGCGAGCTGGGTGCCTCAACCGGCTCACTGGAACGCACCTCCACCCTGGCCTCGGACGTACTGCTGACCCTGGCGGTGCTGGAGGAGATGGCCATCGACCTGGGCATGGAGCCGGAGTTCATCGACCAGTTCGCCATCGGCGGCCTGTGCGACAGCGTCATTCGCCTCGTGGCCGACGCCCACGCAGAGAACCAGCAGTCTGCTCCGGGAGCCTCCCTGATCCGCGCCCTGCACTCCCTGCTGGCCACCGGACTCGCCCACGTCATCTCCGGCGACGACCCGACCCGTCCGCCCATCGTAGGCAACGAAGAGGGGGAGGGGCTGATGAACGACCGGCTGGGATGGAAGACCGGAGGCAGCGACGGCACCCTGCGTCCGGTCGGTCCGACCATCGGAACCGTGGTCACCGTGAAGGGCCAGAAAGTCATCCTGTTCGATCCGATGTCGGCGTTCTCGAAGGCCCAGGCAGCCTTCCCATCTCTGATCCAGCACGGCCAGGGAACGGGCTCGGGATGGGCCTCTGTGTGGGACGAGGGGCTCGCCTCACAGCATATTCGCCGTAGGAACGAGAAAGGACGCCTCCTGAATACCGGCAGGTACGGAAGGGGCGCAGCTCGACTTTCGGGTGTGCCTGTCGACGTTGCGACGGTTCTCAACAGCGGGCCAGAGAGACTCTAAGCCTTCCAAGCTCTTATTTCCTACTCCCTCAACTTCTGCCTGACCTGGGGGAGTGGGAAGAAAGGAAAGCGTCCCCTGTGGGTGGTAACGGGGGGCGAAAGTTCTGGGAAGGCGGGTAGATGATCCGCGTTGGTGGTTCAGCAGAGCAGAACGAGCCACGGCAGGGTGCGTCTTCTCCGGCTCCCTTAACCGCACCTTTAATAGGTGGGCTCCAAAACGCCGGTCCAGGTCCCGATCATCCACCGGAGCCCTCCTTGCGGAAACGGTTTTAAGAGACGGCACAACGACGCGGCTGCTTTGTAGTTGTTCAAGAAGGCCTCCGCCTACGCCGAGCTCTCCTGCGACCGTTGGTACGTCCTGTCCGCGAAGCTGACCGAAGAGCTTGTCGGTCTGGAGGACGTGAAGCTGATTGCCCTGGCCGGAGAGCAGTACAGGGTGCCCCTCTACCGAGGAGTCTGGGCGTACGAGATCCCTATGAAGGGTATGGGCATCGGCCAGCAGCTGGGCTGGCTCACAGAGCGGCTTGCTGCGTCTAACCAGCCCGGCTAGAAGCCGTCCTCCGGCCACCCCGGTGGCCACGACCTTCACGCCACCCCGGCAGGAGCTCGTCCAGGAGCTTTTCTTTGGCTGGGTCCATCCTGCCGGCGCGCCGGCTCATCCGCTGACCGTGCAGCCACATGCCCAGGGTGCGTTCCTGCAGGTCATTGGTCTTGGCGTGCCGGGGCCAGTCGCCGCCTGCGGCCCGCAAGGTCTGCAGGTCCTTGAGTCGCAGCTGCCAGCGTGCCTCGTCGTCGGCTTTGCGGGTGGAGGGGCTGTCCCAGCCGGTAATGGCGGCCAGCCCGTCACGGTAGGTGGGGGAGAGGGTCCCCGCGGCGGACTCCTGGCGGCGGTGCAGCAGCCACGCCCCGAGGGCCCGCTCCTTGGCGGCCTTCCCGCCGGTCGTGGGCAGCCGTCCCTCTGTCTGGTGGAAGGCGAGGACGTCGGCGAGGTTCCGGAGCCCGGCCTGCGTGATTCTGGGTGCGGGGGCGGCCAGCGCGGCCTGGTGTTCGTCCCGAAGCCCGGGGTCTGATCTGACGGCCAGCTGCAGGTGGTAGCGGACGGTGGTCTCGGCTGCGCGGGTGATGGTCGCGATCTTCGAGGCCGGGAGGCCCTTCCGGTACATGAGGACGAATTCTGCGTCCGGGGCCGTCCGCCGTGACCGTGTCATGGGCGCCGGGAGTCACCCGCGGGAGGGGCTGCTCGCCGCATCTCGGCAATCCTTAGCCGAAGGAACGTGATGACCAGGATCAGGACGTAAATGGCCAGGCCGGTCAGGACTGCCATGACGAGGACGTAGAGCACGGCCAGGACGCCGAATTGCGGAGCGTAGTTCACGAGTATTCCCCCATTGGTGGTGTTCGTATCGAGCCTAGCGCGGGCTTTCAGTACTCCTGCGGCAGCGCGACCGGGGGAGTGGTGGAGGGCGGGACGTTGAACGTGGTGAGCACCCGGCTCATGACGTTGTTGAACACCGGTGCGGTCGAGATCCCGTAGATGTCGCCCTGGGGCCGGTGGACGTTGACCATCACGACGTACTGCGGGTCATCCATGGGCGCCATGCCCACGAAGGAGGCGGTGTACCCGTCGAAGCCGCCGCCGTTGTCGGCCACGGCCTCCGCGGTCCCGGTCTTCCCGCCGACCCGGTAACCGGAGACCTTGATGTCTTTGGCCCCGCCGGCGGTGACGACGCTTTCGAGGATGTCCCTGGTCTTCTGGGCCGTCGATTCGCTGACGGCCCGGCTGCCGGCCTCGGCGGCCACGGGGTGCTCGGTCCCGTCCGGGTCCAGGTAGGACTCGATCAGCTGGGGCTTGAGCAGCACGCCGTCGTTGGCAATCGCCTGGAACGCCATGGTCGTCTGCAGCGGGGTCTGGGAGACGCCCTGGCCGAAGAGGACCGCGAACTCCTGCCGGCCGTCCCAGTACTCGGGCGAGGCGAGCAGCCCGGAGGATTCACCGGGCAGCGGGATGCCGGTCTTCTCCCCGATGCCGAACTTCCGCAGGTAGTCGTAGCGCTGCTGCTTGGTCAGCCTTTCGCCCACCATGACGGTGCCGGTGTTCATGGAGGCCCCGATGATGCCGGCGAAGGTCCGGTGCTCGGTCCCGTGTTCGAAGGAGTCCTTGAAGAATTGGCCGTTCACGGTGTACCCGGGAGGGACGACCAGTCGGGATTCGGGGGCGATGAGCCCTTCCTCAATGGCGGCGGCCGCCGTGATCGCCTTGTCCGTGGAGCCGGGTTCGAGGGCCGCCTGGATGGACCGCACCCCGCGGCTGGCCACCGCAGTTCCTCCGGGGTCGTTCGGGTCCACGGAGTCGGTCTCGGCCATGGCCCGGACCTTACCGGTCTTGGCTTCGACGACGATGATGTTCGCCCAGTCGGCGTTGAGCCTGGCCACCTGGTTTTCGATGGCCTGCTGGGCCGTGTACTGCAGGTCGGTGTCGATCGTGAGCTTCACGGACCGGCCGTTCGTGGCCGGGGTGACCGTCAGCGGGGCGGTGGGGATGATGATGCCATCCGCGCCCATCTGGTACGTCCTCTCACCGTCCACCCCGTCGAGGGCGTCGTTCATGGTCAGTTCCAGCCCGGCAGCCCCGCCTTCGTCGTTGGTGTAGCCAACGATGCTGCCGGCCACGGCCCCTTGCGGGTAGGAGCGCTTCTTGACCGGGCGGGACTCCACCCCGGGGATGGCAAGCTTCATGATGGCCCGTTCCAGGCCGGGGTCCACGGACCGGGCCAGGTAGGCGAACTTCCCCTCACCGGTGAGGGACTCCCGGATGTCCTCCTCGGGCTGGTCCAGCAGGTCAGCGAGCTCGGCCAGGCCCTCGTCCCGGGTGACCTTGGCGGCGGACCCGTCCTCGTTGACCCGCCGGAAGGTGTCGAAGGCGGTGTTGACGTTCGGTGCGCCCACGATGTCGTAGCGGACAATGCTCTGGGCCAGGACGGTGCCGTTCCGGTCCAGGATCTGCCCCCGTTCGGAGGCGAGGACGGAGACCTGGGTCCGCTTGTCGTCCGCTTTGGACGCGTAGCTTTCCGGGTCGAAGCCCTGGACCACCACAACACGGCAGGCGACCACGACCAGCAGGGCCACCATGAAGCAGAAACCGAAACGGACCCGCCTCGTGGCCGCCCGCTTGGACGTGTCTGATTTTTGCACCCGACAACGCTAGCCTCAGGTCCCGGCCGGGGAGGGCAGCGACCCGAGGGACAAACGGAATGTGAGGCGGCACACGTACGTCGAGGTCTGCCGCCTGCTCCTTCCGCCGCCTCAGCATGGGATACGTTCAAGGAGAGAACGGCCGGCGAGCTGCGGGCACAACATCGGGGAGAGCAATGACGACAGCATGGGTGGTCCGACTGGGCCGTGGCGGCAGGAACGCCGAAGAGATGGTTCAGGCGGGGTACCTGGGTGTCGACTTCATCGGGGACTACGACATCAGGCCTCATCTTGGTGGCGGAGCCGAGGTGTTCCGTGGCGCCATGAACAGTGTCTTCCTGGAGCTGAACCCGGAGAAGTCCCGGATCGCCGCGGGCCTGGCGATGGGAAACCTGTGGGCCGCCTGCGAAGGCATCAACGAAGGGGACCTGGTGCTGGCCCCGAAGCCGGACCGCACTTACCAGTACGGGGTTGTGACCGGCGGCTACGAATACCACCCGGGCACCGATCTGCCGCACCGGCGGCCCGTCGACTGGAAGGGCTCACTCAGCCGGGACGACATGAGCCCGACTCTGGCGTCCTCCGCCGGGTCGCTGATGACGGTCTTCCAGTTGACCGCGCACACCGCCGAGCTTGCGACGCTCACCCAGCTGGCAGACCCGGCCCAGCCGATCGCCCAGGCAATATCCGCCCAGGTCGAGGACCAGCTCGCGTTCCAGATGGAGAAGCAGCTCGAGGACTTCCTGGTCCATAACTGGGCCAGCACGTCACTGGGCCGTGAGTACGACATCTACACGGAGGACGGCCAGCCGGTCGGCCAGCAGTACCCCTCCGATACCGGGCCCATGGATATTCTGGCGATCAGCAAGGACCGCACCCGGCTGCTGGTGGTTGAACTGAAGCGGGGTCGGGCCAGCGACGCCGTCGTCGGGCAGATCCAGCGCTACATGGGCTTCGTGCAGGAGGCCCTGCTCGAACCGGGGCAAAGCGTTGAGGGTGTCATCATCGCCCAAGAGGATGACCTGCGAATCCGCCGGGCGCTGTCGATGGCACGGAACATCCGGTTCATGAAGTACCGGGTCGAATTCCATCTGGAGCCGGTCGCCGGGTAGTGGGGGCCGGCGGCGGCTGGGGGCGAATGCACGCGGTCTCAGACGGCATTCTCGCCGCCGGCTCCTAACGCCAAAGTACTGGCCCTTGCTGGGTGGCGCCCGGGTAACAGCTACCCGATTCCGGTGAGCAGCAACACTTGGCGGTTGCAGGGGCCCGGCGCAGCCCCTGGCCTAAACTTTCCGGGTGGAGATTACAGGCACCATTGAGGACGCGGACGGGGCCCAGGACCGCGTCACCGTCCAGGGAAGCAGCTACGAGGAAGCGAAAGCGGCGCTGGACGCCGCGGTTCCGGAAGGCCACAAGCTCATCGTGATCCGCACGCTTTAGGCGGCCCAGGACTCCGAGAAGCCATCTGCCCGGCCACCCAGTGCAAGGACGGTCTGCGCCTGCCCCAGGAGGGTGGCTGCCTCATCCGTCAGCAGGGAGACGATGGCGGTCAGCTTGAGGGCTTCGGTCCGTGCGAGCTCGAAGCAGCCCCCACGGACCAGCGCTTCCAGAGAGCTGCAGCTGGAAGCTGCTGCCAGTGCGCCGTTCATGGCGGAGGAGATTTTCAGACTCAGGATCGCGTCCATCGAGACGTCCGGGTCCTCCTCGTGCAGGCCGATAAGGATCCGCCCGAGCCGCCCCTGAAGCATGCCGAGGTAGTCGCCCAGGAATCGCAGGGCTGCCGCAGGGCTGTCCAGCTGCCCGGCGAGGTCAAGGATCGCGGCGGGGACGATCAGCGGGTGCTGCTCAGGCATCGCTGCCTGTGGTCATCCCCGTGGATTCCGGCTCGTCCGTGTCGGGTTTCTTGCTCCAGATGCTGGCGAGCATGCCGACCACGAGGACGGCCGGCGCCCCGTACATGAGGGTGTTCAGGATGATCGGCTCCCGCAGGGTGCGGATGAGGGCCCCGACATGGGGAATGGTGGCCGCGTGCCGGTCCACCGTCTCTGAACTGATCGTCGCGAGCCACGGGTCGACGCCGTTGTTCGCGTCCCCCTTTGTCTGCACCGTGATGCTGCCGTCAGGGTTACCAGTCACTTCTGTTACCCGGTGGGTTTCGACCCGCTGGTCCTCAACGGGGATGTGGTAGGTGATGATGTCCCCGGCCCTGATCTCGTTGGCGGGGACAGGGGTGGTCACAACGATGTCACCCGGGTTGATCAGCGGGGACATGGAGCCGGTGAGCATGGTCATGGTCTGGTACCCGAAGACGCGGGGCCCGACGGCGAGGGCAAGAAACCCTGCGAGGGCCACGACGAACAGTGCCGTCGTCACCACCGACACCGCCCGCCGTGCCAGGGTGGCCGCCCGCCCGGAACCGGAAACGCTGACAGCCTGGCCGCGGCGCCGCTCCTCGCCCATGACATTGGGGGTGCGGACGAGTTTCATTGCGGTGCTCATGACAGGCTTTCAGGTCTTGGGGGTTCGGGTTCCGGGACGGGAGGGGTCTTACTTGACCGTCTCGGTGCGCTGGGTGCCCGTGAAGTCGAAGCCGATGGTGCTGCTCGCGCCCTGGGCGGTGTTCGAGGCGGACTTCGCCAGCGTGGTCGAGACCTTGAGGTAGTCGGTCTTCGCAGCGGTCAGGGCGGTCAGGTTGGCCAGCGCGCGGTTGGCACCAATGATCGGGGAGGAGGCCAGGACGGTGGACTTGGTGCCCGTGCAGCTGTACGGGGCCGCGGTGCCGGTCCAGGCGACGCTGCAGTTTTCGATGGTCAGCTGCAGCCCGTTGAGTGCATCAGTGGTCAGAACGGAGGCCGTGGTGCCGGCATCGGTGGTGAGGGTCACGGCGTTCAGGTCGGAGTCACCGGTGTTGGCCAGGGTGACGAGCTTCTCGACGGTGTCGCCCGGCAGGACGCCTGCGACCGGGACGCTGAGGGTGTTGTTCGCGCCGGGGGCGCCGACGGCGATCTGAACGGTGCCGGCGGTGACGGCTGCGTTCGCGGCGGTGCTGGAGCTGAAGGCACCGTAGGTGCCCATGCCTGCGACGGCGGCTGCGGTGCCGACCAGGGCGACGGAGGCGAGGATCTTGCCGGAGGTGGTTTTCATGCTGATGCCCATATGAGGTCCTTTAGTGTGACGGGCCCACCCCCAGTGGGCCGGCCGCAGAAAGGTCAGGCGCACTGCTTGGCCTGACCTCGGATTACCTTTCCGGCCCAGACTCAAGGAGGGGCCACACATAGGATCAAGGTTCCATCAAGAATGAATATCGTCGCAGGTCAGACGCTTACCGGTGGCGTGAATCACTCTTCCAGAGGTGCGTTTTGAGGGCATCCAGAGGCAGCCTTGAGGCTTTCTTGAGCTTGGTCCGGAAGGGTAAGGGATGGCCGCTGCCCAGGAACGCCCGACATCATCCGGCGCCCCGCGGCCAGTCACCCGGAAAGGGACCATAGTGGGGGATCACAGGACGTTGCGCCGCGGGCTCGTGCCTGCCGCTGCCCTCCTGGCGTGCCTCATGGCAGGTGCCCCCGCCGCTCACGCGGTCTTCACAGCCCGTGCCAGCAGTGCGATGACGGCAAGCGCCCATGTCTTGGCAGCCCCGGCAGGAAACCAGGTCACCACCAGCTGCAGCCCGATCGGCAACAGCGGCAAGCACCGGCTGGCGATCACGGTGACCAGCCACGGCACCGTCCCCCGAGCGACCAACTACGTCCTGCGCGTCAAAGACCCCTCCGGAGCCACCCGCGCAAGCATTGACCTCACCCCCGGCGGATACTTCCAGGACGGCGCGGCCGGCGGCGGCTGGTGGACCTACTCCATCGAAGCCCAATACCGGGTCCCCGGATCTACCAACGTATGGACCAGCAACGCACCCCAGGTCAGCGTCTACTGCTGAGCATCCCCCTGGTACGTCCGCGGACCTACTGGGGCCTGCCTCAGCCGGATCAGCCGGACCACGTGAAAGGCAGCCAGGCCGGTCCCGGCAACGAGCATCGCTGTATCACCCCAATGGGCCGTGCCGCTGAATGCCCTGTACGCCGACGGCGCCATAACCAGCACCACTACTACCAGGCTCATCCAGGAGCCGAGTCTGATGGACGTGCGACGGTCCTCTGTCATCGGCCATTGTTCGTGTCGCTTCATCGCCCTGCCCCCTCAGACTGTGATGGCGTCGAGCCTACATGAGCGGTGCAGCCGGCTGTCAGCCGCATCCTACGCATGCCTACAGGCAAGGACCATTCCGGGCGGCAGATAGGCTGGCAGCATGACGTTGGGGGACGCGGCCGCGGAGCCGCTTGTGCACATTCAGAACTTCCGGATGGATTTCGGGGACACCACGGTCATCAAGGACCTGTCCCTTGATGTCCGGGCCGGGGAAACCTTCGGGTTCCTGGGCAGCAATGGATCCGGGAAGACAACCACCTTGAGGGCGCTGCTGGGCATCTACCAGCCCACCGCCGGGACCCTGCACATTGGCGGGAAGGTTTTCGAGCCCCGGGACGGTGCCCGGCTCGGCTATCTGCCGGAGGAGCGGGGCCTGTATAAGAAGGAAGCCGTCCTGGACGTGATGGTCTACTTCGGTCGGCTCAAGGGCCTGTCCAAGGCCGGGGCGAAGGCATGGTCCCAGGATTACCTGGAGCGGGTCGGCCTGGCGGACAAGGCCGCGGTGCGGCTGGACAAGCTCTCCGGCGGCCAGCAGCAGAAAGTCCAGCTCGGGGTCACCATCATGAATGATCCGGAACTGCTCATCCTGGATGAGCCCACCAAGGGTTTTGACCCGGTGAACCGGCGGCTGCTGATGGACATCATCGAGGAGCATAAGCTGGCCGGCGCGACCGTCATCATGGTCACCCACCAGATGGAGGAAGTGGAGCGGCTCTGCGACAGGGTCATCCTGCTCAAGGACGGCACCGCCCGCGCCTACGGGACCGTCTCCGAGGTCCAGGAACAGTTCGGCGGCACCCTCTACCGGGTCATCTACGAGGGCATCCTGCCCACCTCCGCCCTGTACAACGTGGTCACCGACATTGGCAGCCGGGCCGAACTGGCCCCGCGGGCCGGGGCCACCGAGGTGGGCGTCCTCCGCGAGCTGGTCGAGGCCGGCGTCGCGGTCCGGTCGTTCACGACCGCCCGGGTCTCCCTTGAGGAGATCTTCATCCAGGTGTACGGCGAACAGCAGATGGCAGAGGTCTAGCAATGGCATTTTCACAGCACAACCTGGGCACCGTCGTCGGGTTCGAGTTCACGCGCACCATCAAGAAGAAGGGCTTCGCGATCGCCACGCTGTCGATCCCGATCCTCCTGGTGCTGCTCTTCGTCCTGATCTACGCCTCCAACTCCAGCACCGAGGCGACCGCCGACGCGCAGAAGAACTCGCAGCTGTCCTTCACGTACACAGACGCCTCCGGGATCATCCCGCCGCAGATGGCCCAGGCCGCCGGCGGTAAAACGGCCTCCGACCCGGACACCGCCCTGGCCGCGGTGAAGGACGGCAGCTCCGAAGCGTACTTCGCCTACCCGGCCGACCCGTCCACAGAGCCGGTGAAGGTGTACGGGGCCGACAAAGGCATGTTCGAGAACGGCAAGTATGAGGCCGTGGCCGAGCAGCTGCTCAACGCCGCGGCCCAGTCCCAGGTCGGGAACCCGCAGCTGACCGCGGCCCTGTCCGGGGGAGTGGCCTTCGAATCCGAAACCTTCAAGGACGGGAAACCCTCCGGCGGCATCGGCTCGGTCATCCCGCCGCTGCTGTTCCTCGTCGCCTTCTACATCGCCATGATCCTGCTCTCCAACCAGATGCTGAACTCCACCCTGGAGGAGAAGGAGAACAGGGTCACCGAGATGATCCTGACGACCCTGAACCCGACCACGCTGATCACCGGCAAGATCATCTCCCTGTTCGCCGTCGGGCTCGTGCAGATGCTCGTGTTCCTGGCCCCGATCGCCGCCGGCTACCTGTTCTTCCGCGACTCCCTGGCCCTGCCCGAGATGGACCTGTCATCCCTGGTGTTCGAACCGGGCGCCATGATCACCGGGGCGCTCCTGCTCCTGGGCGGGTTCACCCTGTTCACCGGGGTCCTCGTCGCCATCGGCGCGATCATGCCCACCGCCAAAGAGGCCGGCACCATCTTCGGTCCGCTCATGGCCGCGATGTTCATCCCCTTCTACACCTTCAGCCTCATCATCTCCGACCCGGAATCCCTCATCGTGCAGGTGTTCACATACTTCCCGCTGACCGCCCCCGTCACCGCGATGCTCCGCAACGGCTTCGGCACCCTCTCCGGCACGGAGGCCACCATTGTGATCGCCGAGCTGTTCATCGTCGGGGCCCTCATCCTGCGCCTGGCCGTCCACCTCTTCCGGTACGGGTCCATCGAATACGGCAAGAAGCTCTCCATCGTCGCGACCTTCCGCCGCAAAGAACTCGCCGCCAAATGAGCCGGGCATGAGCGGACGGCAGCGGGTCGTCCTCGACGCGTACTCGTTCATCAAGGGCTGGTTGATCGCCACCACGCTCTGGGTGTGCGTCATGCTCATTGTTGCCCTCTTCGTCTTTGGTGTGCCGACGGTCCTGAACGGCGAAGATGCCGGGTACCTATGGGGCGCCGGGCTGTCCCTGGCCTTCTACGGCTACGGTATCGCTCTGGTGTTTGCGGCGCTCTTGGTGTGGATGGTGGCTTACCTGTTGCGGCCGGTACGGCAGCAGTGGATCCACGTCGGAGCGTTCTTTGTGGTGCCGACCCTGGCGTTCGGGCGGTGACCAGCCTAATCGGCTTCGGCTGGCACCCCGGGCGGCTGGTACTACGGACGCCTCACCCGTGATTTCCGGGGCCAAAGTGGCCGGGGGCCGGATTCAATTGCCATGGTGCTTCTTGCAGGCTTTGGACATACTTCTGACCTGACATGTGTGCGGCACCTGACCGTCCGGTCTTCAACGGAATCCTGCGAGAAACCATTCAGACGGCGGCGGAGCTGGTGATAATCTGACCTCAACGCGAAGATGCGTCCCTGACGTTCCATGGGGGAACCATGAGCCACGACCCTAATCTGCCGCAGCAGCAGCCGGGACAAAACCAGCCTCCCAACCCGGGCCAGACGTTCCCGCCAGAGTTCCACGACCCTCAGCAGGGACAGTTTCCCGGGCAGTTCCAGCATCAGCATGCCGGCCACCCTTACCCGCAGGGGCCTTACCTGCAGCAACCACAGGCGCCGCAGCCGCAGCAGGAACGCCGCCAGCGGGATCCCAATCAGCCCAAGGGGCGCTTCGGCGCCTGGTTCTGGATCGTGGGCGGACTTCTGGCCATCGTGGTCCTGGCCAACGCCGTCGGCGGACACGGTGAATCCATCCTCATCTTCCTCGGACTTGCCGCTGGCGTGACCGGTCTCTACACGCTGATTTTCAACAAGCCGTCCTGGGCCAGCCTGCCGAATCGGAACGCCGCGATCGCCGTCGCCATCGCAGGCGGCGTATCGCTGCTCATCGGCAGTGTCGCCGCCGGCGCAGACGCCCGCAGGGATAACAGCGCCGCCCCACCCGAGACGGCGACCAGCGCAACCCTCGAAGCAGACGCGCAGGCAAGACTGAAGGAGCGGGAGGACGCACTGGCCAAGGCCGAGGCTGAATCCACTGCCAGGCTGGAAGCGCGGGAAGCAGAAGTCAAGAAGGCCGAAGAGGCTGTCAAAGCCCGGGAAGCCGCAGTCGGCGGCGCAGAGGCGGCAGCTGCAGCGAACACCATCAAGGAAGGCACCTGGACGGTCGGCAAGGACATTGCCCCCGGCACCTACCGGACGACTGCGGAGGTAGGAAGCCGCTGCTACTGGTCCATCACGGTGACCGGTTCCAATGGCGCCGACATTATCGAAAACGACATCGTCTCCGGCGGCTTCCCGCAGGTGGTCCTCAGCGAAGGACAGACGTTTGAGTCATCGCGGTGCGGGACCTGGACGAAACAGTAGCAATCGCTGGCAATGACGGGATGCTTGGTGCTGAAGTCCCGTCACTGCCGTACACATAAAATGCGAATTCCACCACCGATAGAAAGACCGTCGTGAAGCAGAGTATTTTCGCCCGCGTTGCCCAGCTCGCCAAGGCCAACATCAACGCCCTCCTGGACTCCGCGGAAGACCCGCAGAAGATGCTGGACCAGATGGTCCGGGACTACTCGGCGAACATCCGCGAAGCCGAAGCCGCCGTCGCGCAGACCATCGGCAATGTCCGCATGGCCGAAGAGGACTACAGGCGGGCCGTGAACGACGCCTACACCTGGGGCAACAAGGCCATCGCCGCGTCCCGCAAAGCTGATGAGTTCCGGGCCGCCGGGAACGGTGTGGATGCCGACAAGTTTGATGCCCTGGCCAGGCTCGCTCTTCAGCGGCAGATGACCGCCGAGTCGACGGCCAAGGGGCAGGAGCCGGGCCTGGCCGCGCAGAACGAGATCGTCGACAAGCTCAAGGGCGGGCTCGACCAGATGAAGGGCAAGCTCCACGAGCTGACCGCCAAGCGCAATGAACTGGTGGCCCGGTCCCGGACGGCGGCCGCCCAGTCCCAGGTCCATGATGCGCTCAAGTCCCTGGACGCTGGCGACCCGACGTCGGCCATTGGCCGGTATGAGGAGCGCATTCGCCGCCAGGAAGCCACGGTCCGCGGCCAGCAGGAACTCGCCGCCTCATCCCTGGATGCCCAGTTCGCCTCCCTGGAAGACTTCGGTGAGCAGACCGAAGTGGAAGCCCGCCTCGCCGCACTCAAGTCCATCGACCGGAAGGCTATCGAGTACTAGGACCGGCCATTCTGGCCGTCTCGCATCCCTAGCCTTTCGATACATTGGGGTTAAGAGACACCGGGGGACTGCGGCTGTTCATGCCCCGAATCCTCCCAGCACTGACAGTTGGAAGGCGGCACCGGACTCTGACAGGACGCGGGGAGCGGCCTCCGAGCCAGCCGTCCCCATTCGAGGGAACTGAGACGGTCAGTCGCACCCGCACAAGTGGGGGTAGTGGGGGTGGAGTCTGATTCCACGTTCCGTCAGGACGTGGACGACATTGACCAGGTAAGGGGGCAATTCTGGGCCGTGTTCAGTGAGCACGGCACGGATCAGTTCGACGACCCATCCAAGCCCTCGGCGTCCTCACGGTGCAATGAAGGATGCCCAGAGGCACTCACTTCCCCGCATCAGTCACATTTCCGAAAACCTCAATACTCGAAGGCCTTACACCCGTTCTTTCTTAGCCAGTCGAATGCGGGACCGAACGTAGCCTCGTCCCTACTCCGCACTGAGGAATGGATTTCGCTTAAGTTATCCGGAATCAACTTCTGCTCGTAAAACTTATCGACAATTTCCTTCACCAGTCGAAGCGTCCGTCCCCAACGGGCTGCTGTGGAGCTCTGGTCATGCACTTCGAGAACAAGGGCCGATTGAAACTCTCTAAGGCCCGTGATCATTCGACTTCTCTCAGCTGTCAGGATCTCTTTGGATTCAATATAGTCCGGCTGTTCGTCCGCCGCCCGTTTAAGAAGGCTGTCGCTTTCGCTGAGCCAGACAAAGGCCGTATCGCTCTCTTCACCATCGAAATCGAACGGGTGCGTCCAGCCTTTGGGGACAAGCCCATGGTGACTCCAGCAACGCTTTTTCGGTGGCCTGGATATGAAGTTGGAATGGGCTGTTTGTCGATGAACTAGTGCGTGGACAGGCTGACCCATTCCCGTCGTCGCAGCGGCTAGGCTGCGAGTTGTTGACAACCCGTATCCGATAACTTTGGCGACAATACTTGCAACATCGTTCACCCCAGACAGCGACGTTAGTGAAGCGAAGCCAACACTCGCGAGCCCTAGATGCGGTTTAGTCACGATGGGAGATGAGGGTGACCCGATGTGACTGATTGACCAGTGCGATGCGGAGTGTTCCTGTCTTGGCAGGAATCTCTCGAGCCGCCCAGACTGGACTGCCTCCGCCGACCGGATTGCGAACTTCATCTTCGGATCTGCCCAGAGCTCCTGCCAACGCAGCTCCCCTCGAAGTGTGGGGTTAGTACGAATGATTGTCACTCTATCGGCAACATGCATGAGGTGATCTCTAGGTCCCTCCAACGCGGGCCAGATGCTTACCGCCCACTTGCCGGATGACATGGCCGCCTTTGCGATTTCTAGTGCTCCGTTATGCCTGCCCAGTTCAGCGGCGGAGGCTTGCGCATCCATGATCTTCAGCTTGAGCTTCTGCAGCCGAAATTCAGCGTCAAAGACTTCTGTGGACACCGCATCCGGCAAGATCCCCATTTGCCGTGGCAAGAACAAAGGGTCATATTCTTCATCATCGTCGCCGCCCAGGCGAAGCGCCCTGGCTATGGCCGGGAGCTGCGCCAACGTCGGATGCCGGAGGCTGCCGTCACGGGAGGAGTGGCGCCAAGACCGGACCTTTGCAGGATCTTCTCCAATCGTTTTTGCCAACCACGTAGCGGTCAGCCCAAGCTCGGCCAGTCGGCTGTCGAGGATGCCCTTGAAAATAGCCCATGCATCATCTCTTACGGGCATGTGCTCTCCTGCAGTAAGTCACTCAAACTCTGCCGATAACGTGCGGTAACTCCATTCAGATACGCGAGTCTCGAACGAACAATGAGATGCAAGGTGGTCATCGGGCAGCGGGCCAGAGGACACCGAGTTCAAAGGACGTGACTCAGATGAGCCTCATCGTACAGAACACCTCAGGTGGCCGGAAGGTCTGGTCGCTTGCTCGGAAATTCGTAGTCGCCGCACTTCTTGCGGTGGCAGTCGTTAGTAGCAGCGCAATTGTGAATCCAGCTCCTGCCGAAGCCTCAGTAGCCTACTGTGGTGCAGGGCGGTGCACACTTTATCTCAGCAAGTCTGAAACGCGCGCCATGGCATCGGGAAACGTACCGGCTCCTCCGGCCAGCACTCCTTGGCAGATCAGGTCCGCCTACTACACGCTGGCGTATTCGCACCGGTGGTTCGCCCAGCAGTACGCCAACTGGGGTTACTGTTCGGGATTCCGGCTCAGCATCTACCCGTGGGAATCTCAGGGGTACTTTGGATACCCCTGCAACTGGAATTAAATCAGTACAAAGATTCGCCCGGGGTGCAAACAGCACCTCGGGCGAATCTATGCGTTACTGCTACCGATCTCGGGGCTTGCCGAGGAGATGGAGCGGCGGCGTGATTAGTCTCCCCGAGCGTCAGTACCAGTACACCGGCCCAGGTCAGGCCGAAGCGGATCGGACCTTCGTGATGATCGATTCGATGTGTCGGTGGTCTGGACGGTTGAGCGGAGGCCCTCGGTGCGTGCGATAGGTGGCGCGTGCGTCGTGGTCTTGATCGGTTTTTACTGGTTATCCACTCACCGGGTAGGTCCACGACCCTTCCCTTACCAGAGCAGGGAGGATCGCCAGTCCCTCGATTGGGGACACTCAGGCAGGCGAGCGGAGGCTCTGGGATTGCTGGAGATACATGTCCTACGCAAAACCAGCCTTTGTGAGGTGCTTGCCCGCCCAAAGCTTCAGGGTCTGGGTTGTGCCCGAAGGTGTTGGCGTGGGAGTGGCGCGACTGTAGCGGCTACGCAGGATCATGCAGGGGCCCAACGGCAGAAGTACCGTCCAGCAGTCGCGACGTTCCGCACCAGGCGGGAGTTGTCTCGCAGACCTTGAGTAACGAGACGTCTCAAAGGGTGACTACTCTCCTCACCTGCACAGTCACAAATTTTCGGTTGAATTCTGCACGCGATGGGATGTGCAATTCTCGTAACTATGTCTCGCAACCTTTTGCGGGCATTGGGCGGTCATCGATAGTTACGAGACCGGTGACCCGGCACGTGTAGGATCTCTTCTTTGCGCCAAATTGCACGACGCGCTTCGTGCCCTGGACGCCGGAGACCCGACCTCCGCCGGGAAGCCACCGTCCGCGGCCAGCAGGAACTCGCAGCATCTTCCCTGGACGCCCAGTTCGCCTCCCTGGAAGACCTCGGTGAGCAGACCGAAGTAGAAGCCCGCCTCGCCGCCCTCAAGTCCATCGACCGGAAGGCTATCGAGTACTAGGACGGCGCGTACTCAGCTGTGGTGACGGGGCGCTACGGCTGGGCGTCGATCGTGCGGTTCCGGGCCGCAATGAAGGCGTTCTTCCGGCGTAGGTATTCCAGATACTCGTCTTTGGTTTTCGGGACCGCAGGGGTCGTGAAGTCATCGAAGAAGTGGAAGAACTTGACCGTAGCGCCGTCTTCTTCCAGAAGGTCCGTCAGCAAGAAGAACTCGACATACCCATCGAAGTCGCTGAACAGTTCGAAGAACGTCCCATACCTGTTGAGGACATCTCCGAGTGGGTTCGGCTCGATCCCGAGGTAGTGGCGGCGGATGCATTCCAGAGTCAGATCGAAGCGGTCAGAGATCTTAGAGTTGCAGCCCCGTTCTTGGTTGATGGTCCGCTTTCCGTCAATCTGTATGCCCGGAAACACGAGGGCGCTTCCGGCCGTGTAGCCGCCGTAGGGAGGGATTTCTGCCTCGGGAATGGTGCGTATGACGCGGGCGGCCTTGTCCAGGAGCCTGGTGGTAATGGCATCGCTGGAGAGACGGAAGATGCCAAGCGGAGACTCGAAGGCAAGCTTGGACCCGCTTTCCGGTGCCAGGCAAAAGGTGCCGCCGCCCTTGGGCAGTTCCTTGCTCCACAAGAGCTGGTGGTGCCGGCGCAGGGTTGGACTGTACTTGTCCGGATCCTTCCCGTCAGAATCGTCGTGATAGTTGAAGGACGTGTCGACGCCGGCGGTCATGCTGTTCTCCGGTCGCGAGAGGCTGCGAGTTCGGCAAGGTCGAGGATGAGCCGCTGCACCTCGTGTTCCCGGCCCTTGCCCGTGGACATCGTGTGCACTGTGCGCTGTGCAACCACGGGCTTGAGCGGGACTGGAAAAGGAGTCTTCGCCACTTGTGGATTCTCCGCAGATGGGATACTGCTCGTGTTCATACGTCCCCCAGACGTAGTCGTTGAGGCCTTGAAAACACTCTAGGAAGCCAGGAGGGAGCGGGGAAGGGGTTCGGTCAATCCTCGGGATCTCTTGTGTCGATCTTGAGTTGATTACTCGTGGGGTCCACGGCTGGACGCGGGCCACCACGGCGATACGGACCGAGATCCGCCGCCAGAACCGACATAGGATGATCCGGTGACCGATGAACCCGAGAAGCCCCGCCGCTTCCTGACCATCGAGCAGGCCGCCGATGAGCTGAACGTGAAGACCAGCCTCATCCGGGGGCTCATCAAGACAGGCGAGCTTCGCGGAATCCAGGTCGGTGGCCGGGGCGTGTGGCGCATCGGGGCCAACGACATCGAGGACTACATCGCCGAGGCCTACCGGCGCACCGCCGAGAGGATCGCCGCCGGCGAGCTGGTGGACGAGGGCGGCGCGGAGTAGCTGCGCGCGCGAGAGCTATACCGGGATGACTGGCTGATCCGTGTTGAAGGACAAAGATCTTTGCACGGGGTAATCGATAAGTTGACGCGCTTCCGTTTCGGCCGACATCCTCAACGAATGAACTCTGACGAGAAGCACATCGCTCTGCTCATCGATGCTGATAACGCGCCGGCATCTAAGGTTGACGTCATCCTCGCTGAGGTCGCCAAACATGGTGTCGCTAATGTTCGGCGTGCTTACGGTGACTGGAAGAGCCCTCAACTTCAGCAGTGGGAAGCCGTTCTTCACCCCTACGCGATTCGTCCCATGCAGCAGTTCGCCTATAGCGCCGGTAAGAACGCATCCGATATGGCGATGGTGATTGATGCTATGGATCTGCTTCACTCCGGCTCGGTTGACGGATTCGCCCTGGTGTCCAGCGACGCGGACTTCACTCCACTGGTCATGCGGATCCTGGCGGATGGCTTGAAGGTGTATGGGTTCGGGGAGAGGAAAACGCCGGAACCGTTCGTCAACGCTTGTTCGCTGTTCACCTACGTCGAGGGACTCGGGCAGCCGCCGGTAAGCCCGGAGGCCGCATCGGGAGGTGAGGTCGACTCGAAGAAGCTTCGGAGCGACACCCGCCTTGTGCTGTTGATACGGAACGCCGTCGAAGCAGCCAGTGGGGATGATGGATGGGCGCACCTGTCCTCAGTGGGAGCCCACATCAGCAATCAGGCGTCTTTGGACCCCCGCAACTACGGATACCGAAAGCTAAGCGACCTCATAGAGGGAGTCGGTTTGTTTGACCTCAAACGAGAGCAGCTACGGGTGATGGTGCGAGACAGACGCACCGCACTTCGCACAGCGACGTAACGTTACTGCCCAAGTTTGCCCGCTCCTCGGCTGCCGCCGGCCCTACCGCTCAGCCTGCCCAACAGATAGTGTTGGGCTATGGAAAAGCAGCGGAAGGCCATAGAGCAGACCGTGATCCTGAAGGGTGACGGGCGCGAGACCCCCGTGAAGCTGCGGAACGGCGTCATCCTTCTCCCCAAGGGGTTCAAAGTGGCGCCGCGCCGCGTAGTCCGCCGCGGCAAGGCTCCCGCCAAAACAGTGACGGTCAACCTGGCCGGCCTGAAAGATGCCCCGGACTACGGCCCGCGGGCCATCACTCAGCGCCTGGTGAACGCACTCGGCAACAACGCCGTGGCGGCCCTGCTCGGCGTCAACAAGGACAGGCCCGGCCGGTGGGTCTCCGGGCAGGATGCACCGAACGAAGAAAACCGTGCCCAGCTCGCGGACCTGGACGCCCTCGTGGGCCATCTGCACAGTGCATTCACTCCCGCCCAGGCCAGGCTGTGGCTCGAAGGCCAGGACCCGCATCTGAACTGGTCCCCGAAAGTTGGACTCTCGAATTTGTGAGATCTTCACTCTAGCGGGCAGTGATCGGCTTTTCACGGAAAGGCTCCGTCCCAAGCGGGACGGAGCCTTTCTCAGTGTGGGAACCTAGCCACCGTCAAGGGACGCTTTCGCCGAGCATGACGACTGACGCTGTCGTGTACGTGTTCCTACTGACGGACTGATAAGAAAACAGCGGCTCCGACAAGGAGGCAGGCCAGTCCAAGGGCACTTAGGCCAAGAAACGCTGTCCGTTGCGCGCCCAGCGGTTCACCTTTCCGCCGCGGATTGTTGAAGGCATATATGGCCGTCGGCATCCCAAGCAAGACGCCAGTAATTATGAGTATCAGAGCCGTCTGCATGGGCTCATGATACTGGCCATGGAATGCAGAACGATTCGCCTTCGGAAAGCCAAGCCCCCGCGATCTCCGGGAGACCAAGGCAATTACTCACGGGGTAGTTTTCTCAACGACCTAGGCCACCAGGGCCTTAGCGCGGTATTGAACGGGGCTCAGACCCCTGAGCTTTGTGGAGATTCTTTCGGTGTTGTACCAGTGGATGTATTCGTGCAGCGCGGCTGTGAGTGCTTCGGTGTTGAGGAATCGGACGCGGTTGAAGAGCTCTTCTTTGAGGTGGCCGAAGAAATTCTCTATGACGGCGTTGTCGTAGCAGTTGGCTTTGCGGGACATCGATTGGATAGCGCCGGCGTTCTGCAGGAGTAGGCGCCATGAGGTGTGCTGGTATTGGAATCCCTGGTCAGAGTGCACGAGTGGTTTCTGCCCTTCCTCCAGGGTGGCTAAGGCGCCGCGCAATGAGGAGTTGGCCAGCTCCAGGTTGGGCGAGGTTCCAATGGCGTA
>NZ_BRCG01000012.1:0-26528 GCF_023708005.1 Pseudarthrobacter sp. NCCP-2145
GTGCAACCACCGGTCAAGGATGGCGAAGTGCCCCCCGAGTACCACAGCGCGGACATTGACCACCCGGGACGCCGATGCCACGGCAACCCCCAGCGCCCTCCCCGCCCGCTGGACGGCCGAAACCGCGGCGGGACTCCCGGCGCCCAGGTCACCCAGAAGGTCCGCCATGCTTTCGGTCCTGGTCCGGCCCTTGACGGTGATTCCGGCAGCGGAAAAAATCGCGTCCTGGCCCGCGACCGTCTCAAGGCAGCCCGTTCCGCCGCAGGAGCAGGGAGCGCCCTCGGGGTCCACCACGATGTGGCCCACCTCCCCCGCGTTGCCTTCAGGTCCAGTGAAAAGCTCCGAATTCAGGACCAGCCCTCCGCCGACCCCCACTTCACCCGAGATGAACAGGAAATCCCGCCTGCCGGGGCTGTGGGCCAGCTCTGCGAGGGCGGCGGCATTGGCCTCGTTGAAGAGGGAAACCCCCAGCGGCACACCGGGCAGCAGCCGGGCCACATCCAGCTTCGTGTCCACCCAGCCCAGGTTGGGGGCAACGGTGACAGTCGAACTGCCGGCCTCAACAAGGCCGGGAACGGCAAGTCCTCCACCCAGGACGTCGATCCCCAAGGCAGACGCGGCTTGCCGCACCCCCGAGGCCAGCCCGGCGAGGGCGGACATCACGGCATCGCTGGCGCTGTCACGGTTGTCCCTTTCCAGGACTTCTTTTGCCACGAGCTCCCCGGAGAGTCTCGTCACGCCCGCGGCAATGTAATCGACGTTGATTTCCATACCCATGACGCCCCGTGACGGATTCAGCTCCAGCCCCACCCCCGGCCTGCCCCGCTCCCCGTGCCTGCTCAGGCCGACTTCGCGGAGGATGCCGGCGTGCAGCAGATCCAGGACGATGCTCGACACGGATGCTTTTGTCAGTCCCGTGGCCGCGGCAAGCTGGGCCCGTGTCAGGTGGGATCCGGCGGGCGACTGCACCACCCTGCCCAGGACCAGGGCGAGGTTGTTCCGCCGCACGTCCGCCATGTTGCCCGGCGTCCCGGCATCGGACGGTGCAATAGCAGGTGCGGTACTCGCCATGGCCGCTCTCCTTGGATTGGAACCAGGGCCGTTCCTTCGGCCCCTATTGACCCTAGCGTAGTCACGCTTATATAGTTCAAGCGATAAACTAACTTGCCCAACCGGCGGCAAACTGACTGCAAGGACGCATCATGACTCTCTCCCCGACTCCCGCTGACAAGTTCACCTTTGGCCTCTGGACCGTTGGCTGGACCGGTGCCGATCCGTTCGGAGTGGCCACCCGCGCGGACCTGGATCCCGTGGAGGCAGTGCACCGGCTGGCTGAACTGGGCGCTTATGGCATCACCTTCCATGACAATGACCTGGTGCCCTTCGATGCCACGGTCTCGGAGCGGGAACTGATCCTGAAGAACTTCAAGGCAGCCCTGGCCGAGACGGGCCTGAAGGTCCCGATGGTGACCACCAACCTGTTCAGCCACCCGGTGTTCAAGGACGGCGGCTTCACCTCCAACGACCGCTCCATCCGCCGCTTCGCCCTGTCCAAGGTGCTGCGCAACATCGACTCCGCCGCCGAGTTCGGCGCCGAGACCTTCGTGATGTGGGGCGGGCGTGAAGGAAGCGAATACGACGGCTCCAAGGACCTCTCGGCAGCCCTGGACCGGATGAAGGAAGGCGTGGACACCGCCGCCGCCTACATCAAGGACAAGGGCTACAACCTGCGCATCGCCCTCGAACCCAAGCCCAACGAACCCCGCGGTGACATCTTCCTGCCCACCGTCGGGCACGGCCTGGCGTTCATCGCCGAGCTCGAACACGGCGACATCGTGGGCCTGAACCCCGAAACCGGGCACGAGCAGATGGCCGGACTGAACTTCACCCACGGCATCGCCCAGGCACTGTGGGCCGGCAAGCTCTTCCACATCGACCTCAACGGCCAGCGCGGCATCAAGTACGACCAGGACCTCGTGTTCGGCCACGGTGACCTCACCAGCGCCTTCTTCACCGTGGACCTGCTCGAGAACGGCTTCCCGGGCGGCGGACCCCGCTACGACGGCCCCCGCCACTTCGACTACAAGCCTTCCCGCACCGACGGCTACGACGGCGTCTGGGAATCCGCGAAATCCAACATGTCCATGTACCTCCTGCTCAAGGAACGCGCCCTGGCCTTCCGCGCCGACCCCCAGGTCCAGGAAGCCCTCGCCACCTCCGGCGTCTTCGAGCTCGGCGAACCCACCCTCGCCGCCGGCGAAACCACCGCCGACCTGCTCGCCGACACCACCGCCTTCGAGGACTTCAACGCCGACAAAGCCGCCGAACGCTCCTTCGCGTTCGTCCGCCTCAACCAGCTCGCCATCGAACACCTCCTCAACGCACGCTAGGGACATGGCACTCGTAGCAGGGATCGACAGCTCCACCCAGTCCTGCAAAGTGGTGATCCGTGACGCGGACACCGGAGCACTTGTCCGCCAGGGCCGTGCCAGCCACCCCGAGGGCACCGAAGTCCACCCCGACCACTGGTGGACGGCCCTGCAGGAGGCAGTGGAAGCGGCCGGTGGCTTTGAGGACGTGGCGGCAGTCTCCATTGGAGGCCAGCAGCACGGCATGGTCTGCCTGGACAGCGACGGCGGTGTGGTCAGGCCTGCGCTCCTGTGGAATGACACGCGGAGCGCCGGCGCGGCGCTGGAACTGATCAGTACCGCGGGCGGCGGCGACGCTGCCGCCGGCGCCCGCTACTGGGCCGGTGCCACGGGCACCGTCCCGGTAGCGTCGCTGACGTTGACCAAGCTGCATTGGCTGGCTGTGAATGAGCCGGACAACGCGGCGAAGACAGCGGCCGTCTGCCTGCCCCATGACTGGTTGACCTGGCGGCTTCTGGGCCACGGCCCCGGCAGCGGTCCCGGGAACCTTGAGGCGCTGGCCACGGACCGGTCGGATGCCTCCGGGACGGGCTACTACTCGACGGCGGCGGGCGCGTACCTGCCGGAGGTCCTGAACACGTCGCTGGGGCATGTTCCGCACCTTCCCGACGTCCTGGGTCCGCTGGACGTGGCGGGCAAGGCTTCCTCAGGCGTCCTCGTGGCCGCAGGTGCCGGGGATAATGCGGCAGCGGCACTGGGTGTGGGCGCCGGCGTGGGCGATGTGGTGATGTCGCTGGGTACGTCCGGCACGGTCTTTGCCGTGTCCGGCACGCCGGCCGCCGATCCGTCCGGGCTGGTGGCCGGGTTCGCCGACGCCGCAGGGCACTACCTCCCGCTGGTGTGCACGCTGAACGCCACCCGCGTTTTTGATGCCACGGCTGCACTGCTGGGCGTGGGCATCGGGGAGTTCAACGAGCTGGCGCTGTCAGCCGAAAGCGGCGCCGGCGGCCTGACCCTGGTGCCGTATTTCGACGGCGAACGCACCCCCAACCTGCCGGATGCCACCGGCTCGCTGCACGGCATTACCCGCGGGAACTATACTCCTGCCAACCTGGCGCGTGCCGCCGTCGAAGGTGTTGTCTGTTCCCTGGCGGACGGGCTGGCAGCCCTCCAGGACCAGGGCGTGGAGGCCCGGCGGATCATCCTGGTGGGCGGCGGCGCCCAGTCCACGGCCGTTCAGCAGGCGGCGGCACAGCTGCTGGGAATCAACATCACCGTGCCGTGCCCCGGCGAGTACGTGGCCGACGGCGCCGCCCGGCAGGCCGCCGGGGCACTCACCGGACATTTCCCGCAGTGGGCGCTTGACGCCGTCGACCTCCCCGCGGGGAGGGACGACGGCGGCGTATTGGCCCGCTACCGCCGGTACGCCTCGATGCACGCCTAAGGACGCGCCGCAGGGAAAAGGCCCGGACCGCATACGCGGTCCGGGTCTTTTTGGTGGGGCGCAGGCTCCTGCCGTGACGTTAGCAGGAGCCCGCGGTCTGGATCAGGTCAGGCGTACGGGAGGACAAGCTCCGCGTAGCGCTCCTTCACTGTGGACAGGACAGTGTTGCCGTCCGTGTCCCAGATGTCCTGATTGAAAATTTCCACTTCGATGTCACCGGTGTACCCCGCGTCGCGCACCCAGGTGCCAATCGTGGCGAAGTCCACCACGCCGTCGCCCATGTATCCGCGGGACAGCAGCGGATCGGCGGCGATGGGCATGTTGAAGTCGCACACCTGGTAGGAAGCGATGCGGTTCTCCCGCCCGGCGCGTTCGATCTGCGCCTTGAGTTCCGGATCCCACCAGACGTGGAAAGTGTCGACGGCGATGCCTACCGTGGAGGCGTCGAACGGCGCCGCAAGATCCAGCGCCTGCCCCAGGGTGGAGATCAGGGCGCGGTCCGCGGCGTACATCGGGTGCAGCGGCTCCAGGACCAGGCGGACCCCGTTCTCCTCCGCGAAGGGAACCAGGTCGGCCAGGCGGTCCGCGACCCGCCGGCGTGCAGCCACCACGTCCTTCTCCCCCGGAGCCAGCCCGCCGACCACCAGGAACAGTTCACGCGTGTCCAGCGCGACGGCTTCCAGGATGGCTGCCCGGTTGTCCGCGAGTGCCGCGGCCTGCCCCTCCGCGTCCGGCGCGGTGAGGAACCCGCCCCGGCACAGGGAGGAAACGCGAAGGCCGGCGTCCTTGATCAGGCGGGCCGCCTTGTCCAGGCCGGCTTCCTCCACGCGGTCCCGCCAGGGACCGATGGCGGGGATTCCGGCGTTGACGCAGCCGTCAACCACCTGGGCGAGCGTCCACCTCTTGGTGGTGGCGCTGTTGATGGACAGGCGCGCGAAGTCCGGCGTCACTGCATCGCTGGTCATGCGCCCACCCCGTTGATCCGCAGGTAGTCGGACATCCGGAACGCGGCCAGTGCGGGGTCGCGCAGCAGGCCGGCCTGGTCCGCCAGTTCGAAGGTCCGGGCGAGGTGGCACACGGACCGGCCGGAGTGCAGGCCGCCCACCATCTGGAAGCCGGGCTGCCTGCCGTTGAGCCAGGACATAAAAGCGATACCGGTCTTGTAGTAGAACGTGGGGGCACTGAAGATGTGCTTTCCCAGTTCCCGCGTGGAGTCCAGGATCTCGCGTGCCCTGGCGGCGTTGCCGGCGTCGTAGTTTTGGAGGGCGACCGAGGCGGCCGGGTAGATCGCCGCGAAGATGCCCAGCAGGGCGTCCGAGTGGTGAGTGCCGTCGCCGTCGATCAGTTCGGGGTAGTTGAAGTCGTCGCCGGTGTAGAGGCGGACGCCTTCGGGGAGGGCCGCGCGGAGTGCAACCTCGTGGCCGGCATCCAGCAGGGAGACCTTGACGCCGTCCACCTTGTCCGCATGGTCCCTGATGAGGCCAAGGAACGTCCCGGTGGCGGTTGCGACATCGTCCGAACCCCAGTAGCCGGCCAGTGCGGGATCGAACATGGTGCCCAGCCAGTGCAGGATCACCGGCTGGTCCACTTCCTGCAGCAGGGCGGAGTAGACCTTCAGGTAGTCGTCAGGGCCGTTGGCAACCTTGGCCAGGGCACGCGACGCCATCAGGATGACCTTGGGGCCGGCTTCGGTGATCACGGCGATCTGTTCGCGGTAGGCCTCAAGCACGGCCTTGATGCCCGCTTCGCCGGCCGGCAGGGAGTCGATGTCCAGCTGGTCCGTGCCGGCGCCGCAGGAAACCAGGTCCCGGACGGTCTTGCCCGCTGTCGCAGCGTTTCCGGTTGCGACCACCGATGCGGCCTCGACGCCTGTCCGCTTGATGAGCTGCTGGGTGGCCGCCCAGTCGAGGCCCATGCCGCGCTGGGCAGTATCCATGGCGTCCGCCACACCGAGCCCGTAGGACCACAGCTCATGGCGGTAGGCCATGGTCGCCTCCCAGTCGAGCCGGGCCGGGGCGCCGGGGGTGTTGTCAGCGAGGACTTCGGGGATGACGTGCGCGGCAGCGTAGGCCCGCCGGGCAGTCAGCGGGGCGGTGGGGCGGGCCCAGGAGGTGCCGCCCTGCAGCCGGTATTCGCGGGTGCCGCCGTCGTGGGAGGGAAGGATGAGCGAGGTCATTAGAGGGTGATCTCCGGGATGTCGAGGGTGCGGCGTTCATCGTTGGACTTCAGGCCGAGCTCGGCCAGCTGGACGCCGCGGGCGGCGGACAGCAGCCCGAAGCGGTGCTCGCGGCCGGCCACGACGTCGCGGAGGAACTCTTCCCACTGCAGCTTGAACCCGTTGTCCAGCTCGGCATTGGCCGGGACTTCCTGCCACTGGTCGCGGAAGGACTCGGTGACGGGCAGGTCCGGGTTCCAGACCGGCTTGGGGGTGTGGGCGCGCTGCTGGGCGACGCACTTGTTCAGGCCTGCGACGGCGGAGCCGTGGGTCCCGTCAACCTGGAACTCCACCAGTTCATCGCGGTAGACACGCACTGCCCAGGACGAGTTGATCTGGCCGATGACTTCGTCGCCGCCCGGGGTCTCGAGCTCGAAGATGCCGTAGGAAGCATCATCCGCCGTGGCCTTGTATTCCTTGCCGGCTTCGTCCCAGCGCGCCGGGATGTGGGTGGCGGTCTTGGCGCTGACGCTCTTGACCTTGCCGATGATGCCCTCGAGGACGTAGTTCCAGTGGCAGAACATGTCCGTGGTCATTCCACCGCCGTCTTCCTTGCGGTAGTTCCAGGACGGGCGCTGGGCCGCCTGGATGTCGCCTTCGAAGACCCAGTAGCCAAACTCGCCGCGGATGGAGAGGATGCGGCCGAAGAAGCCCTCGTCCACCAGGCGGCGGAGCTTGACCAGGCCGGGCAGGTAGAGCTTGTCGTGAACGACGCCGGCCGTGACGCCGGCTTCCTTGCCGATGCGGGCAAGTTCGATGGCCTCTTCAAGGGTTTCCGCTGTGGGCTTCTCGGTGAAGATGTGCTTGCCGGCGAGCATTGCCTTCTTCAGGGTGGCTGCGCGGAGGCTGGTCATGGACGCGTCGAAGATGACATCCACGGTGGGATCGTTGATGACCGCTTCCAGGTCCGTGGTCCATTCAGCGACCTTGTGCTTTTCGGCGAGTTCGCGGATCTTGGCTTCGTTGCGGCCCACGAGGATGGGTTCGACCTGGACGCGGGTGCCGTCTTCCAGGGTGAATCCGCCCGCATCTCGGATGGGAAGGATGGACCGCAGCAGGTGCTGGCGGTAGCCCATCCGTCCGGTGATGCCGTTCATGGCGATGCGGATGGTTTTTGTTTCGAAGCCCATGTGTCCTCCACGGTGAGTGAGCAGTTGTACTCATGCTGATCTGGGAAAGCGCATTCCCACTCCCCCAATGATGCACCGCGCGGGTAACAGTTGGCAAGCGCTTTCCGGAAGAACTTCAAACTGCCATAATGTCGTGACCCCTTATTGGCCCCCGTTATCCAGGAGATCCTGTGGCTGCAAGTACCCTTACCGAGGTGGCCCGGCTGGCCGGGGTCTCCCCCGCCACCGCGTCCCGGGTGTTGAACGGCTCGGCACGAAAGCCCGGCAAGGACATCGCGGACCGGGTGCGCCAGGCGGCCGAATCCCTGGGGTACATTCCCAATGCCCAGGCCCAGGGGCTCGCGAAATCAAGCTCGGGCCTCATCGGCCTGATCGTGCACGACATCGCCGACCCCTATTTCGCAGCCATAGCCAGGGGCGTCCAGGCGGCCGCCCGGGAGCAGCGCAAGATGGTGCTCCTGGCCACCACAGGCGGGGCGCCCGGCGAGGAGCGCGAAGCCGTTGCGGCTTTCGCTGCCCGGCGTGCCGACTCGATTGTCATTGCGGGATCCCGCTCGTGCCGGACCGAAGACCAGGACGACAACACTGAACTCGCGGCGGAGCTTGACCGGTACTGCCGCAACGGCGGCCGGGTGGCCGTGGTGGGCCACCCCGTGGTCGGCGCCACTGCGGCTGAGGGCTACCACGTGGTGACCGTGCCCAACCAGGAGCTCGCGGGGGCCCTGGCAGTTGAACTCGCCGCCGGCCGGGACGGAGATTTCGTCATCATCGGCGGCCCGGAAGGCCTCCTCACATCCGACGACCGGATCCGCGGCTTCCAGGAAGGCCTGGCCCGGGCGGGCCGCGCACCCGCCGAGATCCTGCGAACGGCGTTCAACCGCGCGGGCGGCTATGAAGCCGGACTCCAGCTGGCAGCCAGGATCAAGGCCGGCGCGTCCGGGGGCGGGGAAGCCGCGGTACCCAAACTGTGCATCTTCGCCGTCAATGACGTGATGGCCATCGGCGCCTCGGCGGCACTGCGCGCCGAAGGTCTGCGGATACCCAGAGACGCCACCATTGCGGGCTTCGACGACATCGAGACGCTGCGTGACTTCCGCCCGGAACTGTCCACCGTACGGCTGCCGCTGGAGGACATCGGAAGGCTTGCAACCCGGGCTACAGCCCGCGTTTCCGGCGAAAGCGATGCGGACGGCGAGGAAGAGCAGCCCACCGTCAGCGGTGAAGTGACGCTTCGGCGCAGCACCGAGGCGGTGGCCTAGGAATGGTGTCCGCACTGACGAGCGTCCCTGCGCACCACCCGGCCGGCAGCCGGAGTGCGGGAGGGACCAGTCCGGCCTTCCTGGTCCTGCCGGGCGGCGGCTATGCCCGCCAGGCGGACCACGAGGCCGAGCCTGTGGCCGAGTGGCTCGCCGCCCTGGGCATCCACGCGTTCGTGCTGCGGTACCGCGTAGCACCTGACCGGCACCCGGCACCCCTGGAGGACGCCAAGGAAGCCATGCTGCATATCCGCAACGGATCCCACGGCCTCGCAGTGGATCCGGGCCGCGTGGGCGTCCTCGGCTTTTCCGCCGGCGGGCATCTTGCCGCCACGCTGTCCACGTCCACGTCAACCGGAAGCGCCCGCCTGGACCTGCCGGAGGCTGTCCCGGACCTGACCGTGCTGTGCTACCCCGTAGTGTCCTACACGCAGTCCGTGCACCAGGGGTCGGTGGACAACCTCCTTGGCACAGCGCCGTCGTCGGACCTTCTTGCTGAACTCTCCGCGGAACGGAACGTGACGGCCGGAACCCCTCCGGCATTCGTCTGGCACACGGCTGACGATGCGGCCGTCCCGGCCAGCCACAGCCTGGACTACGCGGGGGCACTCATGCGCGCCGGCGTTCCGGCTGAACTGCACGTCTTTCCCCGCGGGCGCCATGGCCTTGGCCTCGCAGCGGAGGAACCCGGGCCGGACCAGTGGACGCAGCTGTGCGCCGCCTGGCTGGACCGTGCGGGCTGGACCACATCACCTTCCCCGGCGGGCAGCGGGGACTAGCCGAGGGCCCTGATGGTCCAGGACGCCGCGTGCGACTCACCGGGTTTGAGGTGGAGCAGGTCCGTGCCTGAGTTGAAGGAATCCGGCGGGCAGGTCATGGGCTCGACGGCCAGGCCCAGGCGGTCCGGCCCCACGGGTTTGTCGGCGGTGTGGATCTGCACCCATGGCCACTCGGCACCCCATTCCAGTTCCACGCCCGTTCCCGCCGGGTCCTGTACCCTGACTCGGGCCATCCCTTGCTTGTCGCGGGAGATCCCGGTGAAGGCATGGTCGATCTTCAAGGAACCAAGTTGGCGGGCGCTGCGGAAGTCGAATGCGTTCCCTTCGACGCTCTTCATGCCTGTCGGGAGGAGCCGGTCGGGCGTCACTTCCAGGAATTCGTGTGCCGGCAGTTCAAGGGTCCAGTCATCCAGTTTCCCTTGCCCTGCCACCAGATACGGATGGGGGCACACTCCGTAGGGGGCGGCAGCCTGTCCAACATTCACTGTGCTCACGGTGCTGCGGAGCCCGCCAGGACCCAGCGAATAGGTCACGGAGACCTCCAGGTCGGACGGGTAGTGCCGGCCCGCGCCGACCCTGCAGGCCAGCACCACCGAGTCCGCGGCTGCCTGCCGCAGCTCCCAGTCCATCCCGGTGGCGAGCCCGTGCAGTGCGGAGCCGCGCTCGGGCTCGTTGATTGCGGCTTCGAAGTCCTTGCCGGCGTAGGTGTACCTGCCGTCCGCCAGCCGGTTGGGCCACGGAACACACATGACTCCGCGGTAGTCGGGGATACGTCCCTCCGGGCCAAAACCCACCACGAGGTCCCGTCCGTGGTGCCGCAGCTCCCGCAGCGCGCCCCCGCGGGTTGTGACCAGCGCTGTGTAGGGGCCGCTCGCGATGCTGTGTTCCGTCGATGGCATGGAAATCCTTCGGGCAGGGACATTCTTGTTAGCGCTAACCAGCGTAGCGCACCTGGGCGGATCCCCCACCCGGAACACGGCACCTGCTGCGGCCGCTCCCTCGTGCTGGCTAAAGTTGCACCATGAACCACGGGGACGCCGTTAATGTCCGGGTGCTCGCGGCCATCCGCACAGCACTGCAGGAACGGGCCGATCCTGTGCGGGGAGCAGGTGCGAGGGCCTACATGAAGTCCACAATGCCCTGCCTCGGGGTGCGCGTGCCCGAGGTGCGCCGAATCGTGTCAGCGGCGGCTGCCGGGGCCCCCTTCGAGTCGCCGGACCAGCTCGGTGCCACGGCCCTCGAGCTCTGGCGCAGCGCGACTGCGCGGGAGGAACGGTATGCAGCAATCGACCTGACCGCCCACCGCCTGGTCGCCGGGGACATGGCCATGCTGCCCGTCTATGAGGAATTCATTCGCAGTGGCGCCTGGTGGGATTTTGTGGACGGCACAGCGGGACGGCTCTGCGGGCTTCTCCAGGCCAACCGGGCGGAGATGACTGGCGTGCTGCTCCGCTGGAGCACCGATCCGGACTTCTGGATCCGGCGCGCCGCCATCCTGTCGCAGCTCAAGGCAAAGGCCGGAACTGATTCCGTGCTGCTGGCGCGTGTAGTGGAGGCAAACCTGGCGGACCCTGAGTTCTTCATCCGGAAGGCCATTGGCTGGGCCCTGCGCGAGTACGCCAAAACGGCCCCCGGGTGGGTGGCCGCGTTTGTGACCGGACACGCACCAGCCATGAGTCCCTTGAGCCGAAGGGAGGCGGTCCGCCACCTGGCGCCGGCTAAATGACGGGACGTTCGACGACGTTCCCGTGGGTCTTGCGGAACAGCCGGCGGGTGCGCGGATCCCAGAAAATCAGGTACAGACCAAACAGCAGGCCGGTCACGGCCGCGGCCACCCGGGCCAGGGCGAGCGCAAATCCCAGGTCCTCGGTCTGCAGGTAGGGGAAAACTTCGAGCTGGTCCGAAATGGCATAGATCATGAAGAAGGAGACAACAAAGTAGAGCGCTTTGACCTGCCAGTCGTTCCTGATGCCGGTCACGGCGAAGAGCGGTATCAGCCAGACGACGTACCAGGACTGGATCATGGGAGCCAGCAGGACCACGGCGGCAAAGGCAAGGGTGAGGCGGCGGATCAGCCGGTCATGGTCCCCGCGGAAGATCTGCCAGGCGATGACACCCACGGCAAGCAGCTTCCCGGCGTCGGACACAAAACCTGCCAGGGTGGCACCGTCGAGCCCGAACGAGTTGGCCAGCGAGGCGACCACCATGCCGATCAGCCCCACAGGCGCGTACCAGATGGAGATGCTCCCCGGGGCGGAGAGGCCGTTGATCCAGCCGAAGCCGAAACCGTTGACCAGGCTCATCAGGGCCAGGATGCCCAGGCTTAGCGCTGCCGTCAGGCCCCAGAACCCGAACTTGCGGAGCCAGCCCGCGTCCTTGCCCGCCCACAGGAGCCCAATGAACGGCAGGAACACAATGGTGATGGGCTTTACTGCGATGGAGAGGGTCACCAGGACAACACCGCGGACAACCCTGTGCGTGGCGGAGTAATAGAGGCCCGCCAGTGCCAGCCCGATCATCAGTGCGTCATTGTGGACGCTGGCAATGAAGTTCGTCAGGAACAGCGGGTTCGCGGCCGTGAGCCACAGGGCGCGGTGCGGGTTGACCCCGTGCAGCTCCGCGAGCTTGGGTACGTAGATCACGCACAGGACCACGCCCGCCAGCGCCACCAGCCGGAACAGCATCACGCTGGCCTCGGGCTGGACGTTGGTGGACCAGACGACGAACTGCTCAATCCACAGGAACAACTGGCCGTACGGAACGGGGGCTTCGGTCCACATCTTGTCCGCGCCCAGCTGGAAGTAGTTGGACAGTGCCGAGATGCCGTTCTCGTAGGGGTTGAAGCCCTCCACCATGAGCCTGCCCTGCCCGATGTAGGCGTAGACGTCCCGGCTGAAAAGGGGCACGCTGAACATCATGGGCAGACCCCACGCCACGACAGCCATCAGGGTGGCTTTGCGTGCCTCGAGGCCCCACACCCGTACCCTCTGCCCGAGCCTGAGCCAGGCGCGCACCAGGAGCATGCCGCCGACAGCCAGCAGGATGATGGAAAGCGCAACGCCGGGAGCTTCAGCACGCATCCAGATGAACAACGGCATCCGGCGGAGTTCCGAAACCGGAGCCAGCCAGCCCACGCCCAGCGATCCAATCAGCATGAACATGGAGCCCACGAATCCGGCAAGCAGCGGGGAACGGGGATTATCCACTTCCGCACCGCCCGCTGCGGCAGTAGCGGCGGCCGCCGTCTCCCTCGTCGCAGGCACAGGCGCCGTCATCTCAGGAACGTCCAATCTTTCTCGTTTGCGGTTCCGCCTGGCGGGATGGAACCGGCCGGGGCGCGTCACCACGGGCGCGGCACGACCCGCCGCGTCTCCGAAATCCTAGCACCGGCCGGTGGCCGGGAGGTGAAACGGTAGGCTGGTCCGGTGCCTATATCTAACGAACGAATCGTCTGGATCGACTGTGAAATGACCGGTCTGGACATCAAGAACGATGCCCTGATCGAGGTGGCGGCCCTGGTCACCGATTCGGAACTGAACATCCTTGGCGACGGCGTCGATGTGGTCATCAAACCCGATGATGCCGCAGTGGCCCAGATGAACGACTTTGTCCGGGACATGCACACGAAGTCCGGGCTCCTCAAGGAACTCCCCCACGGCAGGACAATGGCCGAGGCCGAAGCCGCCGTCATGGAATACATCTCCAAGTGGGTCCCGGACCCCCGCAAAGCACCGCTGGGCGGCAACTCCGTGGGGACCGACCGGGTGTTCCTGTCCCGCGACATGCCCGCAGTGGTGGAGCACCTGCACTACAGGGTGATCGACGTCAGCACCATCAAGGAGCTCTCGCGCCGCTGGTTCGCACGCGCCTACTTCCAGTCGCCGGCGAAGAAGGGCGGACACCGCGCCCTGGGGGACATCAAGGACTCCATTGATGAGCTCCGCTACTACCGCGAGGCTGTGTTCGTACCCTCCCCGGGACCGGACAGCGCCACAGCGCAGCGGATCGCCAAGCGCATCACGGCGGCCGGCGACGGGCAGGCGGAAACGTAATCTGCGCCACCTTTCGCGGATTTTTTCGTGAAAACGGCAAAAGTGGACAAAGCACCCCTGAAGAGCAGGTAAGCTATATGAGTTGCCTTTCCAGAGGCCCGGTCCGCCGGTAAATCTGCAGGCACATGGTGGGCTTAGCTCAGTTGGCAGAGCGCCTGGTTGTGGTCCAGGAGGTCGCGGGTTCAACCCCCGTAGCTCACCCTCACGGGACGGTATGTGCAGCCGTCCTCCAAGGAGGCCGCACCGGATATCCGGTGCGGCCTCCTTCTTTTTCACCGCTGTGCACACGATCTTTTGCACGAAACACCGCCGAAGGACCACCTGAAGATGACCGTTCTGCCAATCACCATCTGGGGAGAACCCGTACTGCACCGCCGGGCTTCCGAGGTGGAAGTATTCGACGACGAACTGCGCACCCTCATAGCGGACATGTTCGAGACAAATGACGCCGCCAACGGCGTGGGCCTGGCGGCGCCACAGGTAGGGGTCGGCAAAAGAATCTTCGTGTACAAGTACGCCAATGACGACGGCGCTCCCCCCACCGGAGTGGTGGTCAACCCCGTCCTGACCCTGTCAAAGATTTCCGGCGCTGTTCCGGATCCTGACGAGGAAGAGGAAGGGTGCCTGTCCTTTCCCAGCGGACAGTACCCGCTCAAGCGGGCCGAATGGGCGCGCGTTGAGGGGTTCGACGGGTTCGGGAAGCCGGTCAAATTCGAGGCAACGGGCTGGTTTGCCCGCGTGATCCAGCACGAATACGACCACTTGGACGGCAAGCTGTACGTGAACCGGCTGATGGACCGCTACGCGCGCAAAGCCATGAAGCTGGCCAAGAAGAACGGCTGGGGCGTTCCCGGACTGACGTGGATGCCCGGCGTGGATCCGGACCCTTTCGGCCACTAGATGGCATGACCGGGCACGTTGGCATCGGCTGGCCTGCCCGGTATCGCTCGACCCATCTCCTGGCCGTGGACCGCGGAACCTGGAGGCAATATGCAGTTTATTTAACTGTGAAGCGAGTTGAACGGCTCCATGCGCTATCCGAGATGTTGCGCCGCAGCGGCACGAGGGGGGTTTCCGCCGAACGGTTGGCGGGAGTGTTTGAGGTATCCGTGCGCACAATCAAGAGGGACCTCGACGCGTTAGAGAACAGCGGTGCCCCTATATGGTCCCGTCCCGGTCCGGGCGGTGGCTACGGATTGGCTACAGGCGGGTCCCTGCCGCCTGTCAGCCTGTCCCCTGCGCAGGCCATGGCGCTCATGGCAGCCGTGGCCGCTGCACCCGATGCCCCCTACGCCGATCTGGCAGCAGCAGGTGTCCGAAAGATCCTGGACGTCCTCGATCCCAAAACCCGGGCACGGGCCGACGAGCTGGCCCACCGCGTCTGGGTCAACGCGCTTCCTTCCTCCTCGCGCGCAATCAAGTCGGCACTGGAAGAGGCGATGGCCGAGCAGCGGGTGATCCGCATTCGCTACACATCGAGAGACGGGACCTCGACCACCCGCGACGTTGAGCCGGTGCTGTTCGCCTCCACTAACGGCCGGTGGTACCTCGTTGGGTGGTGCCGATTGCGCAACGCAATGCGATGGTTCACCGTCTCGGGCATCGAGCGAGCCGGCGTCACCAGGACGGCTTGCGGCGGCCACGCCATCCACGAGGTCGGAGAACCCCCAGCGAACGCCAGACCGGTGCACGGCCTGGGCGAATGAGTCACCCAAACAGCCTCTCCGGTCAGTACAGCCAGGCCCGACGGCGGCCGCTGCCGGAGTGCCCCGTCCGGGCGGCAGCCACGGGCGACGTCGAACGCGGTACAGCAGCCGGGTTCCGGCTCAGCGGGCGGCAACCGTCTGCTGGCCGGGGCAGGAACCCAGGACGCGCTTCATGGCGTCCCTCTCGGCTTCGGTGACCCACAGGCCGTAGGCGGCCTTCACCGACACCTGGCGCGCCACGTAGTGGCAGCGGATCGACTTGTTTTTGGGAAGCCACGTGGCGGCGTCCCCTGCGCCCTTATCCTGGTTGGCAGGACCGTCGGCAGCAATGAGATTCAGCGGATCGTTGGCGAGGTTCTGGCGCTCCCCCGCCGTCAGCGACTGTGCGCCTTTCTGCCAGGCGTCGCCCAAGGCAACCACATGGTCTATCTGTACCGCCCAGCTGCTGTCGGAGCCGCGGCGGAAGTCCACGATCTGCCCGGTGTACGGCTCATGGAACGAGCCGGCTGCCACCCGGCATCCGGAGCCTTCCGTCAGCACCACGGCGGCGAGGTCGCGGCGCAGGATGTCGTTGCGGGTATCGCAGCCGTTCCGGTCCACGTCCTGCCAGGCCTGGCCAAAGGCGTCCCGGCTGTAGTCTGACGCCGCGGCGCGTCCCTTGACGGCCAGTCCGTCCAGTGCGGCGAGGGCAGAACCTGTGGGCACCGGGTGCACAGCCTCAACAGGCTTCATCCATGCGGGATCAAAAACGGGAGCTTCAGTGGGCCCGGAGACCGCAGTCTCCGCTGCGGCAAACTGTCCTGCGGTGAAGAACCAGGACAAGGCCGCCAGGGCCGCCATTGCAGCTGCCCCCAGGATTCCCCACGCCTGGCGTGAACGCCGGCGCGCCCGTCGGTAGGATGACCAGCTCACGGTCATGTGGTTCCTGGACTTCCGGTAGTCTCCTGCACCAGACGAGCCTAGGACACCTGTCCGGCCACCCCCGATGATATCCACAGTGTGGAGGGAGAGTGGAAGGCCTCACCGGCGGGGTTATTGCTCCCGCATCACCCTTCGTAGGTCTTCCTCGGCGATAGCCAGCAGCCCTTCGAGCTGGCGTACCCGGTCCTCTCCGACGTCGCCCGTTTTGTGTGCGGCGCGGGCGCCCTCAAGCAGCCGGACAGCCTCCTTGTGATTGGCTTTGGCCACGTCGAGGGCGTGCTCAAGGGTTGTTTCGTGCTGGAGCGTCGAATCATTTTCCATTCCACCAGTGTGGTCCCGTTTCCCGGCTGATTCCAGCACCATCAGCCGGGAAATCGGGAGACCCTGGGCGGAAGCCTAAACGGCGATCGCTGCGAGGGCTGCTGCAGATTCCTTTGCCGGGAATGACGGCGGGTTCACGCCGGCCATCTCCTCCATGACGCGGACCACCTGGCAGCTGTATCCGAACTCGTTGTCGTACCAGACGTAGAGCACGAGGTTCTTCTCGTTGGAGATCGTGGCAAGGCCGTCAACGATGCCCGCGCGGCGTGAACCGACGAAGTCGGTGGACACCACTTCGGGTGAGTCGATGTAGTCGATCTGCTTGCGCAGGTCAGAGTGCAGGGACATCTCCCGCAGGTAGTTGTTAACCTCGTCCTTGGTGGTCCCGTTCTCCAGGCTCAGGTTCAGGATGGCCAGGGACACGTCCGGGGTGGGAACGCGGATGGAGCTGCCGGTCAGTTTGCCAAGCAGTTCGGGGAGCGCCTTGGCCACGGCCTTGGCGGCGCCGGTCTCCGTGATCACCATGTTCAGTGCCGCCGACCGGCCGCGGCGGTCGCCCTTGTGGAAGTTGTCGATCAGGTTCTGGTCATTGGTGAAGGAGTGGACGGTCTCCACGTGCCCGTGGACCACGCCGAACTTGTCGTTGATGGCCTTGAGCACCGGCGTGATGGCGTTGGTGGTGCAGGACGCTGCGGACACAATCTTGTCCGTGTCCTCGATGGTGCCCTGGTTGATGCCGTGCACGATGTTCTTCAGGTCGCCCTTGCCGGGGGCAGTCAGGAGCACCCGTGCGACGCCCTTGCTCTGCAGGTGCTGGGAGAGCCCTTCCGCGTCACGCCACCGTCCCGTGTTGTCCACCACCAGGGCGTTGCTGATGCCGTAAGCGGTGTAGTCGATGGTGGCCGGGTTGTCCGAGTAGATGACCTGCACCTGGACGCCGTTGGCCGTGATGGTGTTGGCTTCCTCGTCAATCCGGATGGTGCCTTCGAAGGAACCATGCACGGAGTCGCGGCGCAGCAGGCTGGCGCGCTTGGAGAGGTCGTTGTCCGAGCCCTTGCGCACGACGATGGCGCGAAGCCGGAGGCCGTGTCCGCCGCCGGCCTTTTCGATTAGGAGGCGGGCCAGGAGCCGGCCGATCCGGCCGAAGCCGTAAAGCACCACATCGGTGCTGGTGCGGTCATCGCCGCCGCGTTTGCCCACGACGTCCGCCAGTTCAGCACGAAGGAATTCTTCAAGGGTGGCGCCGTTGCCCTCTTCCTTGAACTTCTGGTTCAGCCGTGCGATGTCGATCGCTGCCGCGCCGAGCTCCAGGTTGGCCAGGGTGTTCAGGAGCGGGGCGGTCTCCTCCAGCAGCAGTTCGTCCTTGCTCATGCGGCGCGCAAAACGGTGCGCCTTGAGGATGTTCATGGTGGACTTGTTGATCAAACTCCGGCCGTGGATGCTGGTGACCACGTTGTTTTCGCGGTACAGCCGGCCGATCACCGGAATCATGGCCTCGGCGAGGGCCTCGCGGCCCATCCACGTATCAAGACAAGAATCTGACGTCTGGCTCACAGAAATACCTTCCTCGGTTCAGCCGTGTACGTCCTCGTACACGGTTGTTGGCCATCACATGTCGTGCAGGGGACCCTGCGCCCGCGGGGGTCGGCCCCCGGGCGCCTGGATCACACGCAAAGAAAAACCGCCGGCTGCGAACGCAACTCCGGCGGAAGAACTCCTGCGTCCGGATCCATTCTAAATTGGCCGGCGTCCGCAATTCGGCCCGGATCGAGTGAAATCACTCACAGGGGTGGCCGTTGCGGGAGGAGATCAGTTGTGGATGGCCGAATAGAGATTGAGGCTGGAGGAAAAAACCACCCAGGACAGGTAGGGAAGCATCAGCAGGCCCGCTGCGGCGCTGACCGGACCGAAGCGCAGGATAAGGAAGGTAACAGAAACTCCCAGGGCCGCAATCACCACGAAAGCCGCCCAAAGGGACGCACCGCCAAACACGGGAAAGAGGCCGAAAAAGGCCAGCGGCCATGCGGCGTTGAGCACCAACTGGCTGAGGTAGCCGGCCAGGGTGCCTCCGGTAAGGGCTCCCTTGCGCCAGACCAGCCAGGCGGCCACCGCAACCGCGGCGTACAGCAGCATCCACATGCTCCTGAACATCCAGCCGGGCGGCATCCAGGGGGCCTTGGCCGACTCCGCGAACCAGCCGCTGGAATGCAGGATGATGGGGACCGACGCCGCGGCCCACGCGGCCAGGGAGAGCGAAAAGAAGCCGGCCAAGGCAACAGCCTGTTGGCTGCGTCCGGGGACTTGCTGCCTAGCAGCAGCGCCGGGGCTGTCTTGCGGGTCATAATTTGCAGGCACGGTTCAGCATCCCCAACACATCGTCCAAGGTCAAACCAGTGTGGATGGATGGGTTGACCGATACGCCGGGTTCTGTGCTTCCGTTCCGTTACCGGCACGGGAGTAGCGGCCATCCATCTACGAACGCCGTTGCCGGCGCCCTCCAGCGGCCTACCCGGACACTCGGGCGGGCAGCCCTCAAACGTGTCCTGTCTGGCCTTGCTCCGGGTGGGGTTTACCTAGCCTTCCCGGTCACCCGGGAAGCTGGTGGTCTCTTACACCACCGTTTCACCCTTACCTGGTTCGTGCCGCTTTCAAACCGGCGCGACCCAGGCGGTCTGTTCTCTGTGGCACTGGCCTGCGGGTTACCCCGAGTGGGCGTTACCCACCACCCTGCCCTGCGGAGCCCGGACGTTCCTCGAGCCACTTGCGTGACGCGCGGCCGCCTGGTCAACCCATCCAACCCCCAGTCTACCGGTGGCCTTGCCTTTTCCCGCCGCCGGTAGGATCGGACGGTGCTGATTCTGCTTCCCCCTTCCGAAGGCAAGACACCCGCCGTCCGCGGATCCGCCGTCGACTGGCCTTCCCTGAGCTTCCCGGAGTTGAACGCCTGCCGCGCCAAAGTGCTGGATGCGCTGGGAACGGTGAGCGCGCACGAGGACGCCCTCGCGCTGCTGGGTGTGGGCGCATCGCTCAAGGACGACGTCGACCGCAACACGCGGCTTCATGCCGAACCGGCGGCGCCCGCCCACCGGATCTATTCGGGGGTGCTTTATGACGCCCTGGGCTACAAGACCCTCACGGCTGCGCAGCGCCGCAAGGCGGACGCGTCCGTGCTGGTGGTTTCCGCACTCTGGGGCGTGATCCGTTTTGGTGACAGCGTGCCCGCCTACCGCCTGTCCATGGGGACAGCACTGCCCGACGTCGGCCGCCTCGCCTCGTTCTGGAAGCCGCAGCTCACCGGGGCCCTCGCCGGAGCGGTGGAGGGGCAGTTGCTGGTGGACTGCCGCTCAAGCACCTATGCGGCGGCGTGGGCGCCGCCCGCTGCCCAGACTGTGTCCGTCAACGTCTTGACCGAGGTGAACGGGGTCCGCAAGGTGGTGAGCCACTTCGCCAAGCACACCCGTGGCGAACTGGCCCGGCACCTGCTGGTGCGGCGCGGAAAGGTCCCGGCAACGCCGTCGGAACTCCTGAAGGCAACGCGCGAAGTGTGGGCCGCGGAACTGGTTGAAGGTTCAGCACGGAAACCGCACGCCCTGAACATCATCCTTCCGGGCTGAGGGTCAGGCCCACTCCTCCGAGCGGACCAGGATGGCGCCGGAGTCCGGGCAGAAGACGATGTCGTCGGCAGCTGCGGCCTTGATCTCGGCGAGGTCGCCGGGGCTCAGCTTCATGCCGGACGCCTCGGAAGTGCCATGGAACAGCCTGGCGGCGCCCACTCCGCGCCTGGCCAGCGTCTTTTCGTAGACGGCCAGCAGGCCGGCATCCAGGCCCGCAGCGAATTCGGAGCGCTGTGCGCGGAGGCCGCCCGCTTCCGCTTCCACGGCGGCCAGTTCCGCGTCCAGCTCGGCGCGGATGGTGCCGAACGATCCCTGGATGTCGTCCACAATCCCCTGCTGCCGGGCCTGGGTGGTCCGCAGGGAATCAAGGCGCTCCATCACCTCAAGTTCAATGTCCTCCAGGTCCGAGCGCCGCTTATTGAGCGATGCGATGTCCTTCTGGAGGGCCACCAGGTCCTTGGACAGGCCGGTGCCGCTGTTCAGCCGTGCCTCGTCCCGCTGGATACGGGAGGCAACCTGCTCCACGTCCGCCTCGGCGCGCTTGAGTTCGGCTTCGGCGTCGTGGACAGCCACTTTCGCGGCGCCCAGCTCACCGTTGGCGACGGAAAGGGCGGCTTCGAGGTCCTTGATGCGCGGATCGGTTTCCAGCGAGCGGCGGCGGTTTGCAAGCGACTTCAGCTTGGCATCCAGCCCCTGCAGTCCAAGCAACTTCAACTGTTCCGCCGGTGCTGCCTTCGCCACTGTTACCTCCGCTTGATCCCTTCCGGCCGGAGCCGGGCGCCTGGACGGCGCTTCCTAGACTCTAGCGCCTGCCCTGCTGTGTCCCCACCGTCTCCGGGCTTAACCGGGGGTGAGGATGAAGTCCCAGGGATCGCTGTTGGTGGTGCTGACCTGGATTTCGACGTCATGGCCCTGGTCGGCGAGGACATTGCCCAGCGCGGCTGCCGCAGCCGGCAGCCACAGCCACTCACTGGCGAAGTGCGAAACGTCAATCAGGTAGGGCCGGCCGTTGTGGGCAGCTTCCCTTGCTTCCGACGCAGGGTGGTGGCGCAGGTCCGCCGTGACGTAGACGTCGGCGTTGCTGGCCCGGACCTCGTTAAAGAGCGAGTCTCCCGCGCCGCCGCAGACGGCAATGCGCCGCACCAGGCCGTCCTTGTCGCCGGACACCCTCACTCCCCCTGCTACGGAGGGCAGGATGCCAAACACCCGTGCAGCGAAGTCTCCCAGGCTCATGGCCTCCGGCAGGTCCCCTACCCGCCCGATGCCCTCTTCCGGCAGTCCGTTCGCTGCCACGGTGAGCGGGGCCGCATCCTGCAGGCCCAGGGCGTCGGCGAGGACATCGGAAACGCCCCCGACGGCGGAATCGCCGTTGGTGTGGACGGTCAGCAGGGCTGTGCCGGACTCAATCAACCGGTGGACGGCCCGGCCTTTGGGCGTGGTGGCAGCAACCGAGGTGACACCCTTCAGCAGCAGCGGATGGTGGGTGATCAGGAGTTCGGCACCCCACTCCACTGCTTCTTCGATGACTTCCAGGGTGGGGTCCACGGCAAACATCACCCTCGTGACAGGAGCCGAGGGGTGCCCCGCCACCAGCCCCACCTCGTCCCAGTTCTCCGCCAGGGACTCGGGCCACAGTTCCTCCACAGCCAGGAGCATCTCGCCCAAAGTAGGGACCTGCGGCTGCCCGGCCACCGCGTCCTTGCCGGACGCATCCTTGCCGGAAGGGGCCTCGCCGCCGCGAGGCCCGCCGTCGTGATTTTCAGGGCCGGTAACGTCGGTGTCCACAGGTTCCATAGTCTTAGTTTTACCCCATCGCGTCCTCCGCGCCGCACGGCGCCGCACGGCGACGGGCGGCGCCCGCGGCGCCCAGGGAATCATCCGGCGCCCCCAACCATTGAAGAGGTCATGAAAACTTTTGTTTTAGGCGGAGGCTGCTTCTGGTGCCTCGACGCTGTCTACCAGAAGACCAAGGGTGTCAGCGCTGTGGTGTCCGGCTACACGGGCGGCCATGATCCCAACCCCGACTATTACTCCGTGTGCAACGGCACCACCGGGCACGCCGAGGTGGTGGCTGTGACGTTCGACGAGGAGATCATCCCGGAAGAGGTGGTCCTTGACATGTTTTTCGCCCTTCACGATCCCACAACGCTGAACCGCCAGGGCTATGACGTGGGAACCCAGTACCGTTCCTCGATGTTCTATGAGACCACCGAGGAGAAGATCCTTTTCGAGGAAGCGATCGACCGCAACCAGTCGCTGTGGGCCCATCCGATCGTCACGGAGGTCAGCCGGCTGCCGCGCTTCCACGTGGCGGAGGACTTCCACCAGAACTACTACGCCAAACATCCCGAGCAGGGGTACTGCCAGGTGATCATCAACCCCAAGCTCGCGAAGGCCCGGAAATATTACTCTGCATGGCTTAACGCTTAGCCACGGTTACGCGGCCTCGTTAGGCTGACCTCAGTATTCACCCCTCAGAGATAGGCGTATGTACATGGCACGGATCTATGACGATGTGACCCAGCTGGTCGGCGGCACCCCGCTGGTCAAGCTCAACCGGCTCAGCGAGGGGCTGGATGCCACCGTCGCCGTCAAGCTTGAGTTCTACAACCCGGCCAACAGCGTCAAGGACCGTATCGGTGTGGCAATCGTCGACGCCGCGGAGAAGTCCGGTGCACTGAAGCCGGGCGGGACCATTGTTGAAGGCACCTCCGGAAACACCGGCATCGCCCTGGCCATGGTTGGCGCGGCCCGCGGCTACAAGGTCATCCTGACCATGCCGGAGACCATGTCCACCGAGCGCCGCGTCATGCTGCGCGCCTTCGGCGCCGAAATCGTCCTGACCCCCGGTTCAGAGGGAATGCGCGGCGCCGTGGAGAAGGCCCAGGAAATTGTGGCCAACACGGAAAACTCCATCTGGGCCCAGCAGTTCGCCAACGAAGCCAACCCTGAAATCCACCGCAACACCACTGCGGAGGAAATCTGGGCTGACACCGACGGCGCCGTGGACATCTTCGTTGCCGGCGTCGGCACTGGCGGAACGGTCACCGGCGTCGGCCAGGTCCTGAAGGAGCGCAAGCCCGGAGTCCAGATCGTGGCGATCGAACCCAAGGACTCCGCGATCCTCAATGGCGGCGCCCCCGGCCCGCACAAGATCCAGGGCATCGGGGCCAACTTCGTGCCCGAAATCCTGGACACCAATGTCTACGACGAGGTCCTGGACGCCACGCTTGAGGACTCCGTCCGCGTGGCCCGCGAGCTCGGCGTCAAGGAAGGCATCCTCGGCGGCATCTCCTCCGGAGCGATCGTCTGGGGCGCACTGGAACTGGCGAAGCGCCCCGAGAACGCGGGCAAGCTGATCGTCGCCATTGTCTGCGACTTCGGTGAGCGTTACATCTCCACCGTGCTCTATGACGACATCCGCGGCTGATCAGGCCGCTCTTCGCCCGTTTCCTGTAGAAAGAACTCTGTGGGCTTTTTCGCAAGACTAAAGGAAGACCTCGACGCCGCCCGGTCCCACGACCCGGCGGCTCGAGGTTCTTTCGAGAACTTTTTCGCATACTCCGGGCTGCATGCCATCTGGATCCACAGGCTGACGCACCGGCTGTGGCAGAATCCGGCCCTGCGTTTCCCGGCGCGGCTGCTCTCGCAGCTGGGCCGTTTCCTGACCGGAATCGAGATCCATCCGGGGGCCACCATCGGCCGCCGCTTCTTCATTGATCACGGAATGGGCGTGGTCATCGGCGAGACGGCAGAAATCGGTGAGGACGTGATGATGTACCACGGGGTGACCCTGGGCGGACGTTCACTCGCACGGATCAAGCGCCACCCCACCATCGGCGACCGCGTGACCATCGGAGCGGGTGCAAAGATCCTGGGGCCGATCACCATCGGCAGGGACAGTGCCGTCGGCGCCAACGCCGTGGTGGTCAAGGACGCCCCTCCCGAATCAATCGTCACCGGCGTTCCTGCGAAGTGGCGCCACCGTGACGCCCAGCGCGAAACCACGCCGGCGGTTGACCCGGCGGAATACGACATCGAATACCGCATCTGACGGGGCCTGCCCTTGGGCTGTCCGGCAGGACCGCAGCGAGAAGAAAAGGCGGGCAGTTTCCGGATCACCGGAAACTGCCCGCCTTTTTGTTCCGGGCGGAACCTAGTGGGTGTCCACCGCTTCGATTTCGGACTTGTCCTCGCCCCACAGGGTGTGGAACGTGCCTTCCGCATCGACGCGGCCGTAGGTGTGGGCGCCGAACAGGTCGCGCTGGCCCTGGATGAGGGCTGCGGCGACGCGCTTGCGGCGCAGGCCGTCGTAGTAGGCCAGTGAGGAGGAGAAGACCGGAACCGGGATTCCCAGCTGGACAGCGGTGGCCACCACACGGCGCCAGGCGGGAAGGGCGCCGGCGATGGCTTCCGTGAATGCCGGAGCGAACAGCAGGTTGGCCGGCTTGTCCTCAGCGGCGTAGGCCTTGGTGATGTCCTTGAGCAGTTCGGCGCGGATGATGCAGCCGGCCCGCCACAGCGAGGCGATCTCGTCCAGCTTCAGGTCCCAGTTGTATTCTTTGGCTGCCGAGGTGAGCATGTCCAGGCCCTGGGCGTAGGAAACCAGCTTGGAGGCGTAGAGCGCCTGGCGGACGTCCTCAACGAAGGTCTCCGGGATTTCGACGTCGGCCTCGTGGCCTGCCAGCAGTTCCTGGCCGAGCTTGCGCTGGCCGGCCTGGGAGGACAGTGCACGGGCGAACACGGACTCGGCGATGCCGGAGACCGGGGAACCCAGTTCCAGGGCGGAGATAACCGTCCAGCGGCCGGTGCCCTTCTGGCCCGCGGCGTCCACCACGACATCCACGAACGGCTTGCCGGTCTTGGCATCCACGTGGCCCAGGACCTCGGCAGAGATTTCGATCAGGAAGGAGGACAGCTCGCCCTTGTTCCAGTCGGTGAAGATCTTGGCCTGCTCTGCGGGCTCGATGCCGGCACCGGAACGGAGCAGGTCGAAGGCTTCGCCGATGACCTGCATGTCGGCGTATTCGATGCCGTTGTGGACCATCTTGACGAAGTGGCCGGCGCCGTCGGTGCCCACCCAGGCGCAGCAGGGCTCGCCGTCGACCTTTGCGGAGATCTTCTCAAGCAGCGGGCCGAGGGCCTTGTAGGACTCCTTGGAACCGCCGGGCATGATGGAGGGTCCGTTGAGGGCACCTTCCTCGCCACCGGAAACGCCGACGCCCACGAAGTGGAGGTCCTTCTTGGCGAGGGCGGCCTCACGGCGGCGGGTGTCCTCGTAGTGGGAGTTTCCGGCGTCGATGATGATGTCGCCGGGTTCCAGCAGGGGCTCAAGCTGCTCAATCACGGAGTCGACCGGCTTGCCGGCCTTCACCATGATGAGGACACGGCGCGGCTTCTCGAGGGAGTCCACCAGCTCCTGCAGGGTTTCGGTGCGGATGAAGTCGCCATCCGTACCGTGCTTTGCCAGCAGGGCGTCCGTCTTTTCGACCGAGCGGTTGTGCAGGGCGACCGTAAAGCCGTTGCGGGCGAGGTTGCGGGCCAGGTTGGCGCCCATCACCGCGAGGCCGGTGACACCGATGTGTGCAGACATCAAAACTCCAATTCATACTGTGCGATGGATGTGCAGTGGCTCCCGGTGCTCGGAAGACCGTTGCAGACCAAGGGTCTGAATAAAGCATATATATTCATGAAGTCACAGGAAAGTAACGCCCACGTAATGGAACAGTTTGTGTCGCTGCCAGTCAAGGACGGCTGCTTCCCGGTGCACACGTTCCCACTAGGCTTAGCTGCATGACCAGCAGCCTGCACCACCGTGCCATTGAGAACCTGGGCACACGCATCATCTCGGGCGAGCTTCCTGCCGGCCATATCATGCTTGCCGAAAACCTTGAGGATGAGCTCAAAGTGTCGCGCTCGGTGATCCGCGAGGCCGTCCGGGTGCTGCAATCCCTTGGACTGGTGGAAACCACCAAGCGGGTGGGCATCCGGGTCCTGCCTCCGAGCCGATGGAACCCCTTCGACCCGCAGGTCATCCGCTGGCGGCTCGCGAGCAAGGCGCGCGGCGCCCAGCTGCGGTCCCTGGCCGAGCTGAGGTCGGCCGTTGAGCCGGCCGCTGCCGAACTTGCCGCGCAGAACGCCCCCGCACCGCTGCGGCTGGAGCTTGTGGATGTTGCCCATGCAATGCGCGACGCCGGCCACCGGGGGGACGTCCCACGTTTCCTTGAGCTGGATATCCAGTTCCATTCACTGCTGCTCTCCGGATCAGGAAACGAGATGTTTGCGAACCTCATGGGGCAGGTGGCCGAGACCCTGACCGGCCGGACCGTGCATGGGCTGATGCCCGACCACCCGCACGAGGCCGCACTGCAGTGGCACGTGGACGTGGCGGAGGCAATTGCCCGGGGCGACGCCGGTGCTGCCCGCGAAGCCTCCGACAAGATCATGAGGCGGACCATGTCGCAGATGTCAGACACCTGGACGGAACAGCCCCGGGTTTTTATCCCCGTGCACCGCTGACCCCGGTCCCCTCTCCGCGGCCGGAGCATTGATCCGCTGGTGCGGGACACAGCAGGAAACAACTTTTTGTTTCCGTAAGTTCACGGTATATTCAATTCAGGCCCTCCACCGCGGCATCCCCCAATAGTCGCGGTGGAGGGTTTTCCATTGCCCGAAAGGGCTGTTCCGCCCGCGGGGCTCCCCTAGGCGGCATCAGCAACTG
>NZ_BRCG01000012.1:26538-149277 GCF_023708005.1 Pseudarthrobacter sp. NCCP-2145
CCCCCGCCCAGCCCGTCCCTCTCAAGGAGCATGGTGGTGAGGGCTGACCCAGCGTTCCTTCCCAGCCGGACCTGGAGCTGGAGGACCTCGACGTCCACCCTGCTGAGCCCCTTGGGCATACGGCGGCGCGTCTCCCACCAGTTGACCCGTTCGAACCACCTCACCGGTTCGGCACCCACGGCCCATTCCCTGCCACTGCTGAGCACCGCCGTCGGCCTGCCGTCGGTGCCTGTCCTCAGAATCACGTGTTCCATGCCTGCAAGCTATGGCAGGGGGCCGACATTCACGCCGAGGGGGACAGCAGGCGGGCAAACTGTGCAGTAAAAAAAGGGGGCAGCAGTAACGGGGCAACAAAAAACCCCGCAGCTTCCGCCAGAAGGCGGAAACTACGGGGTTTGCGGTGGGTCCTACCGGGATCGAACCGATGACATCCACGGTGTAAACGTGGCGCTCTACCAGCTGAGCTAAAGACCCATTATTGCCGGACCAGGCGCTGCTGCGCCCTGACCAACGAACATAGACTCTACCCGACGACAGGCCTAAATTGCGAATCGGCACACGCGCCCTGCCCGTTCCGCCGCCCGGCTAAACCGGCGGAAGCTCAGCGGCGAGCCAGGTCAACGATTCGCTGACGCCGGCTTCCAGCTTGACGGTGGCCTTGTCGTCCCCGCGCGTGGCCCCACGGTTGATGATGACCACCGGCTTGCCGTCCTTCGCCGCGTGCCTGACAAACCTGAGGCCGCTCATCACCGTGAGGGAGGAACCCGCGACCACCAGTGCCGCCGCGTCGTCAACCATCCGGTAGGACGTTTCAACCCTGTCCTTGGGCACGTTCTCCCCGAAGTACACGAAGTCCGGTTTCAGCGTTCCTCCGCAGGCGGGACACACAGCAACAACGAAGCTGCTGATCAGTGCCTGGTCCTCAACAGTTGAATCGGCATCCGGCGCCATTTCCACCAGGCCCGATTCCTTCGCCCGGTCAATGAAGCCGGGGTTCAGTTCCTCCAGCATTCCTGCCAGCAGGCGGCGGGAGTAGGTCCGGCGGCAATCCAGGCAAACTATCTGGTCATACCGGCCATGGAGGTCCACTACATTGACGCTGCCGGCGTCCTGGTGGAGCCGGTCGACGTTCTGCGTGATGAGGCCCGTCAGGTGTCCACGGCGTTCCAGTTCGGCAGCGGCACGGTGGCCCTGGTTGGGATCAGCGTGGCGGAGGTGCGACCATCCGATATGGTTTCTCGCCCAGTAACGCTGGCGGTTCGCAGCCGCCTTCACGAACTCCTGATAGGTCATTGGTGTCCGCGGCGGCGATCCCGGCCCACGGTAGTCGGGAATGCCCGAGTCGGTGCTGAGGCCGGCACCGGTTAGGAGGGCGAACCGGCGCCCTGCCAGCAGGTCCCTGATGCGGACCAGGACCTCAAGCTCATCGGAAGAAGGCAGGGCGGGAGGAACGGGCGGCATGCTGGCAAAGCCCGTGAGGCCCACACCATGCCGCTGCTCAGCCATAACCTGTCAGGCCTTATCCAGCCCGGCCAGCGCTTTGCGGTATTCGCCGAGGTCCCGGGCCTGTCCGCGCGGGTTCACCACGGTGTAGCGGATGGTGCCCCCGGCATCGATGATGAACGTGCCCCGCAGCGCCATTCCACTGTCAGGGTCGAAGACACCGTAGAGGCTTGCTGCGGCACCGTGGGGCCAGAAGTCCGCCAGCAAATCGAAGGTATACCCCTCCTGCTCGGCGTAAGCCCGCAGGGTGAACTTGCTGTCAACGGAGACCGCCAGGACAACTGCGTTCCCGTCTTCGAACAGGGCCAGGTTGTCCCTGATTTCGCAGAGCTCGCCGGTGCAGATGCCGGAGAAGGCGAAAGGGTAGAACACCAGCACCACGTTCTGGCCGCGGAAGGCGGACAACCTGACCGGCTCGCCGTACTGGTTGACCAGTTCAAAGTCGGGTGCCGGAGCGCCAACGGCGGGGACGGCAACGGAGGCAGCGGCAAGCGCTGCCGTCACTTGTTTTTCCTGCTCACCAGCCGCGTTGCGCTCCAGTCCTTGGATACGCCTGCCGACGTCGTCACGTGCAGTCCGGCGGTCGGCGCCGCTTCCTGGATATCCGCCGGGGAGACGTATCCGGTCCTTCCGGACTTGGGCGTCAGGACCCAGACGACGCCGTTTTCGCTTAGCGTGGTCAGCGAATCCATGAGGCTGTCCACGAGGTCCCCGTCGCCGTCGCGCCACCACAAAACGACGGCGTCCGCCACTTCATGGTCGTCCTCGTCCAGCAGCTCGGAACCCGTCAGGTCCTCAATATCGTCACGCAAGTCGAAATCGACGTCGTCGTCGTAACCGAACTCCTGAATCAGATCCCCATTCTTGAAACCCAATTTTTCCGCCACATTTACCGAAGTGGCGGCGTCGGCCTCGCTCACGTGTACCTCCAATGCCTTTTATGCGCGGTGCGCATAGTGATTTCCATTACTCCCAGCCAACACCCTTTGTGCCTGAGCTTCAAGCTGCCGCCCCCGTGATGTGGCATATTCTGCGTCACACCAGGTTCCGCCAACCCGCAGCGCAGCGGCTTTTCGTCACACAACCAGTATGACGGCGAAATACAACCGGGCCGCCCAACCCGCGGCTACGCATCGCGTTGGGGACAGAGTTAGAGTGGCAGGTGACAACTATGCCTGCGGGGCAACAACCCTGTAACTCCAATGCAGACGTAGGAATGCTAGGACCCTGCCCGGCACACATGACCGGGCTGTTGTAACCGATACGTCGCACACGGCGTATGTACGCCGGGCGGTCACCCTGCCCGGCCTGAGTGCGCCATCAATGCGCGCAAAGAGAGGTTGGACGTGGCTGCAGGAGAAGATACCTCCCATATCCTCAGCGGGTTGACTAACCAGCTGCCTGATCGTGATCCGGAAGAGACTGCCGAGTGGGTTGAGTCGCTGGATTCGTTGATCAGGGAACAGGGCACGGAGCGTGCCCAATTCATCATGCGGAGCCTGCTGCAGCGTGCCGGCGCGCAGAGCGTCGGGGTGCCGATGGTGACCACCACCGATTACGTGAACACGATCCCGGTGGACCAGGAAGCACCGTTCCCGGGCAACGAGGAATACGAGCGCCGGTACCGGGCGTACATGCGGTGGAACGCCGCGGTGATGGTGCACCGGGCGCAGCGGGCGAACATCGGCGTGGGCGGGCATATCTCCACCTATGCCGGGGCCGCGACCCTGTACGAGGTCGGCTTCAACCACTTCTTCCGCGGCAAGGACCACCCCGGCGGCGGCGACCAGGTCTTCTTCCAGGGCCACGCCTCCCCCGGCATGTACGCCCGGGCGTTCATGGAAGGCCGGCTCTCGGAGGAGGACCTGGACGGGTTCCGGCAGGAAAAGTCCAAGGAAGGACACGCTCTGTCCTCCTACCCGCACCCGCGCCTGATGCCCGAGTTCTGGGAGTTCCCCACCGTGTCCATGGGCATCGGGCCGATGAACGCGATCTACCAGGCCCAGTCCAACCGGTACCTGCACAACCGCGGCCTGAAAGACACCTCCGACCAGCAGGTCTGGGCGTTCCTGGGCGACGGTGAAATGGACGAGCCCGAGTCCCGCGGCCTGCTCCAGCTCGCCGCGAACGAGAACCTGGACAACCTGAACTTCGTGATCAACTGCAACCTCCAGCGCCTGGACGGGCCCGTGCGCGGCAACGGCAAGATCATGCAGGAACTCGAGGCGTTCTTCCGAGGCGCGGGCTGGAACGTCATCAAGGTCGTCTGGGGCCGGGAATGGGATGACCTGCTCACCAAGGACACCGACGGGTCCCTGGTGAAGATCATGAACGAAACCCCCGACGGGGACTACCAGACCTACAAGGCAGAATCCGGCGGGTTCGTCCGCGAACACTTCTTCGGCAAGGACCCGGCCACCAAGGACCTCGTCGCGGACCTCACCGATGACCAGATCTGGAACCTCAAACGAGGCGGCCACGACTACCGCAAGGTCTACGCCGCATACAAGGCAGCCACCGAATTCAAGGGCAAACCCACCGTCATCCTCGCCAAAACCGTCAAAGGCTACGGCCTCGGACCGCACTTCGAGGGCCGCAACGCGACCCACCAGATGAAGAAACTCACCCTGGATGACCTGAAGAAGTTCCGCGACCACCTGCGGATCCCCGTCACGGACGAACAGCTCGAAAAAGACCTGTACCAGCCGCCGTACTACCACCCCGGCACGGACGCCCCGGAAATCAAGTACATGATGGAGCGCCGCGCGGCCCTGGGCGGGTCCGTTCCCGAACGCCGGCCCAAGCACGCCGAGATCACCCTGCCCGAGGCCAAGTCCTACGAGGTCGCCAAACGCGGCTCGGGCAAACAGCAGGCCGCCACCACCATGGCCTTCGTGCGCCTGCTCAAGGACCTGATGCGGGACAAGAACTTCGGCAAGCACATCGCCCCGATCATCCCGGACGAGGCACGCACGTTCGGCATGGACGCGTTCTTCCCCACCGCGAAGATCTACAACCCCAAGGGCCAGAACTACCTCTCCGTGGACCGCGACCTGGTCCTGGCGTACAAGGAATCCGCCCAGGGCCAGCTGATCCACCCCGGCATCAACGAAGCCGGCGCCGTGGCAGCCTTCACCGCCGCCGGCACCGCCTACGCCACCCACGGCGTGCCCCTGGTCCCGGTCTACGTGTTCTACTCCATGTTCGGCTTCCAGCGCACCGGCGACGCCTTCTGGGCCGCAGCAGACCAAATGACCCGCGGCTTCATCATCGGCGCCACCGCAGGACGGACCACCCTCACCGGCGAAGGCCTCCAGCACGCCGACGGCCACTCCCCCCTGCTCGCCTCCACCAACCCCGCCGTCGTCACCTACGACCCCGCCTACGGCTACGAAATGGGCCACATCATCCGCGACGGCCTCGAACGCATGTACGGGCCGGACTCGGAGGACCGGAACCTGATGTACTACCTCACGGTGTACAACGAGCCGATCACCCAGCCCGCCGAACCCGAGGAACTGGACGTCGAGGGCGTGATCAAGGGCATCTACCTGCTCGCCCCGGCAAAGATCGACGGTCCCCGGACCCAGATCCTCGCCTCCGGCGTCTCCGTCCCCTGGGCCCTCGAAGCCCAGCGGATCCTCGCCGAAGACTGGTCAGTCTCCGCGGACGTCTGGTCCGTGACCTCCTGGAACGAACTGCGCCGCGACGGACTCGCCGCCGAGGAGGAAGCCTTCCTCAACCCCGGCGAACCCGCCCGCGTCCCCTTCGTCACCCAGCAGCTCGAAGGGGCCACCGGACCCGTCGTCGCCGTGTCCGACTACATGAAGGCCGTCCCCGACCAGATCCGGCAATTCGTCCCCAACGAATTCGCCACCCTCGGTGCCGACGGCTTCGGCTTCTCCGACACCCGCGCCGCAGCGCGCCGCTTCTTCAAGAACGACACCCACTCCATCGTGGTGCGTTCACTGGAGATGCTCGCCCGCCGCGGCGAGGTGGATACGCAGGCCCCGATCAAGGCGATTGAGAAGTACAGGCTTCACAACGTCAATGCGGGCACCACGGGCAACGCCGGCGGCGAAGCCTAGCCTGTCTCCTAAGTAAAGACGCGACGGCGGCCCCCTCCACAAGGCGGGGGCCGCCGTCGTCCGTTAAGGCCCAGGGGCCATGTGACGCAGGGCAATGTGGATTGTAGCCTTTGCACAAATGGAGGTTGCGGGACGCTGCCCGTATGCTCAAAGAATGCCAGCACCTGCCACCCCGTCCGCCAAGCGCAAACCGTCCACTCCGGGGGTTACTCCGGAGAAGTCGGAGACCCTTAAGAAACTGCGGGCAAACGTGGGCCAGCTGTCCACCACCACCATGCGCGAGCTGGAAAAGTCGCTGCCCTGGTACAGCCGCCTCAGCTCGGACGAGCGCTCGGCGCTGGGCATGGTGGCACAGAACGGCATAGCGGCTTTTGTCACATGGTACGAGCGGCCCAGCTCTCCGTCATGGATCCTGACGGACGTCTTTGGAACAGCACCCACCGAACTGACCCGCTCCATCAGCCTGCAGAAAGCGCTGCAGTTGATCCGGATCGTGGTGGAGGTGGTGGAGGACCAGGTACCGGTCATTGCACCGGAGGCCGACCAGCCGTCCCTCCGTGAAGCCGTGTTGCGCTACTCGAGGGAAGTTGCCTTCGCTGCGGCGGACGTCTACGCGCGTGCCGCGGAATCCCGGGGGTCCTGGGATACCCGGCTCGAGGCCCTGATTGTGGACGCCATCCTGCGCGGCGAGAACACGGACGCTTTGCGCTCCAGGATCGCGGCGCTTGGCTGGAAGGCCCAGGAGCGCTTCACGGTCATGGTGGGCAACTCCCCTTCGGAGCCCAGTGCCAGCTACGTCAGCGAGCTGCGCCGGATGGCCGGCCGGTACGCGGAGGACGCACTGGTGGGCATCCAGGGCGACCGGCTCATCCTCATCCTGGGCGGCGTGCAGGACAGGGAAACCGCATATGTGAAGCTCAGCGAGATGTTTGCTCCCGGCCCTGTGGTGTACGGCCCCGAGGCCGGTTCGCTGTTGGAGGCCAGCGGTTCCGCCCAGTCGGCATTTGCCGGCCTGACCGCGGCCAGGGCGTGGCCTTCGGCCCCCCGGCCCGTGGCTGCCGACGATTTGCTGCCTGAACGGGTCATCTCCGGGGACGACGCCGCCCGCCGGTCCCTGGTCAAGAACATCTACCGCCCCCTCCTGGCGGCATCCAACGGGCTCGTCGAAACCCTCGGCACCTACCTGGAGCTGGGGCATTCACTGGAGGCGACAGCGCGGGAACTCTTCGTTCACGCGAACACCGTGCGGTACCGTTTGAAGCGCGTCTGCGACGTCACGGGGTGGGATCCACTCCTGCCGAGGGAGGCTTTCGTGCTGCAGGCCGCACTCGTTGTGGGGCGTCTTTCGGCGCCACCGAAAGCTGCGGCCGAACGCCAGCCGTCCCGGAATCAGCCCTGACGCGTTGTAGACTTCCTACAACCTGACCCCGTGAGCTTGGTGCGGACAAACACCGCTGGATCACACAGTAATTTGGAAAGCTGGATACGTGCTTGCAATAGTCTGCCCTGGACAGGGCTCACAGACCCCGGGTTTTCTGGCCCCTTGGCTGGAACTGCCCCCGGTGGCAGGCCAGCTGGCCGCCCTCAGCGACATCGCAGGCATTGACCTGATCGCCCACGGGACCACCTCGGACGAAGAAACCATCAAGGACACCGCCGTAGCGCAGCCCCTGATCGTGGCCGCCGGACTTGTTGCGGCCGCTTCCCTGTTCGATGTTGAGCTCAGCTCACTTCCGGTCATCCTGGCAGGCCACTCCGTTGGTGAAATCACCGCCTCCGCCCTCGCAGGCGTACTCACCGAGCAGGAGGCCATGACGTTCGTCCGCGAGCGGGCCAACAGCATGGCTGCAGCTGCTGCCGTCACCCCCACCGGCATGAGCGCAGTGGTGGGCGGCGACCCCGCCGACGTCCTGGCAGCCATCACGGCCTCGGGCGCCACTCCAGCCAACGTCAACGGCGCGGGACAGACTGTTGCCGCAGGAACCTTTGACCAGCTGAAGGCCCTGGCCGACAACCCGCCGGCAAAGGCCCGGGTCATCCCCCTGAAGGTTGCCGGCGCCTTCCACACCAGCCACATGGCTCCCGCAGTCAGTGCCCTTAAGGCGCTTGAACCCCAGCTGAAGCCGCAGGCGCCGAAGGTGCCGCTGCTGTCCAACTACGACGGCGGTGAAGTCACTGACGGCCACGCCGCCGTCGGGAGCCTCATCGCCCAGGTGTCACGTCCCGTCCGCTGGGACCGGTGCATGGAGACGATGGTTGCGCGGGGCGTCACCGGCGTCATTGAACTTGCTCCTGCCGGCACTCTTGCCGGGCTCGCCAAGCGGGGCATGCCCGGCGTCAAAACCGTCGCGGTCAAAACCCCGGACGACCTTTCCGCCGCCCTGGCGCTTTTCGCAGAACTGGAGGGCAACGCATGAGCGTTCCCACACTGAAACAGGCCCCGATTCAGGAGCACACCCGGATCCTCGGCCTGGGCGCCTTCCGGCCGGACGTCATCGTCACCAACGAAGACGTGTGCCAGTGGATCGATTCCTCCGACGAATGGATCCGCCAGCGCACCGGCATCGTGACCCGGCACCGGGCCCCGGCCGGGGTCAGCGTCATCGACATGGCCGAGGGCGCTGCCCGCGAGGCGATGGAGAAGGCTGGAATCCAGGCCTCGGACCTGGGCGCCGTCATCGTCTCCACCGTGACCCATCCCTACGCCACGCCGTCTGCCGCGGCCGCCCTGGCGGACCGCCTGGGCGCCACCCCGGCACCCGCCTTTGACATCTCCGCAGCCTGCGCCGGCTACTGCTACGGCATCGCCCAGGGGGACGCACTGGTCCGTTCAGGCGCCGCGAAATACGTCCTGGTGGTGGGCGCTGAAAAGTTGTCGGACGTCATCGACAACCGTGAACGAACCATCTCCTTCCTGCTCGGGGACGGTGCCGGCGCCGTCGTCATTGGACCCTCCGAAACTCCCGGAATCGCACCGTCGGTCTGGGGGTCGGACGGCAGCAAGTGGGACGCCATCGGCATGACCCGTTCCATGCTGGATGTCCGCGACCTTGGCATGGCTGCCCGCCAGTCGGACTCGACAGGGGACCTTGCCCTGCTCGAGGAAGCCCAGGAACTGTACCCCACCCTCCGCCAGGACGGCCAGACCGTCTTCCGCTGGGCCGTGTGGGAGATGGCAAAGGTGGCCCAGCAGGCCATGGACGCAGCCGGTGTACAGGCCGACGACCTGGTGGCCTTCATCCCCCACCAGGCCAACATGCGCATCATCGACGAGATGGTGAAGAAGCTGAAGCTGCCCGAGACGGTTACAGTGGCACGGGACATCGCCGATGCAGGGAACACCTCTGCAGCGTCCATTCCGCTGGCCACCCACCGCCTGCTGGCCGAAAAGCCGGAACTGAGCGGCGGACTGGCCCTCCAGATCGGATTCGGGGCCGGGCTCGTCTTCGGCGCACAGGTAGTTGTCCTTCCTTAGGAACGCCCCAACAGGCCGCAACCGCGTCCTGAACCATTTCCGGCAGCCCCTGCCGGCAATACAAGAAAAGGAGCCATCAATGGCTAGCAACGAAGAGATCCTGGCCGGCTTGGCTGAAATCGTCAACGAAGAAACCGGCCTGGCCCCCGAGGCCGTGGAGCTGGACAAGTCCTTCACCGAGGACCTGGACATCGACTCCATCTCCATGATGACCATTGTGGTCAACGCCGAAGAGAAGTTCGGCGTGCGCATCCCGGACGAAGAGGTCAAGAACCTCAAGACCGTCGGCGACGCCGTCAGCTTCATCGCCGGAGCACAGGCCTAGCCAAGGCTTCCGCCGTTCAATCGGCATGGCAGGGCTGCCGGTCCGGACGACCGGACCGGCAGCCCGCCGCATTTTCCGGTACCTGCACCACGCGGCAGTCCCCCTACGGGCGTTGTCCCCGGCAGCGTTGTTGCTTGAAGCAGTGTGCCGATCATCAATACGCGGGACCTCCGGCAGACGGATTCCCCACCGACGAAAGAGTGATCCCATGACACGCAAAGTAGTCATTACCGGTCTGGGTGCCACCACGCCCATCGGCGGCGATGTACCCACGATGTGGAACAACGCGCTCAAGGGGGTCTCCGGTGCCCGCACCCTGGAGGACGACTGGGTAGCCAAGTACGAGCTTCCCGTCCATTTCGCCGCGCGTTGCAGCACCCCGGCCCTGGACGTGCTCAGCCGCGTCGAGGCCAAGCGGATGGACCCGTCCACCCAGTTCGGCGTCATCGCAGCCCGTGAAGCCTGGGCTGACTCCGGCATCACCGACTTTGACAAGGACAGGCTGGCAGTCGCCTTCGCCACGGGTATTGGCGGCGTCTGGACGCTCCTTGATGCCTGGGACACCCTCAAGGAAAAAGGCCCCCGCCGGGTCCTCCCCATGACCGTTCCCATGCTGATGCCCAACGGCGTTGCCGCAGCCGTCAGCCTGGACCTCGGCGCCCGCGCCGGCGCCCACACCCCTGTTTCCGCCTGCGCGTCCGGCACCGAAGCCCTGCACCTCGGGCTCGACCTGATCCGCTCAGGCAAGGCCGACGTGGTCATGTGCGGCGGCGCCGAAGCCGCCATCCACCCGATGCCCCTCGCAGCCTTCGCCTCCATGCAGGCCCTCTCCCGCAGGAACGACGAGCCGGAACGCGCTTCCCGCCCCTACGACACGGGCCGCGACGGCTTTGTTATGGGTGAAGGCGCCGGAGCCCTGGTCCTCGAAGCTGAGGAGCACGCCCTGGCCCGCGGGGCGCGCATCTACGGTGAACTGGCTGGAACATCCGTCACCGCAGACGCCTACCACATCACCGCCCCCGACCCCGCAGGCCTGGGTGCCACCCGCGCACTGAAGGCCGCAATGTTCGATGGCAGGATCCAGCCGGAGGATGTGGTGCACGTCAACGCGCACGCCACGTCAACGCCGGTGGGAGACAAACCTGAATACACGGCCCTCCGCGCTGCACTGGGAAACCATGTGGACAACGTCGCCGTCTCCGCAACGAAGTCCCAGATGGGCCACCTCCTGGGCGCATCCGGTGCCGTTGAGGCCGTCCTGACTGTGCTTGCTGTCTACGACCGGAAGGCACCGGTCACCATCAACCTGGAAAACCAAGACCCGGAGATCCCGCTCGACGTCGTCACCTCGGCCCGCGACCTGCCCGCAGGCAACATCGTGGCGCTGAGCAACTCATTCGGCTTCGGTGGCCACAACGCCGTCATTGCGGTCCGCAGCGTCTGACCGTCAGGACGTTATAGCTCCTACAAGAGGAGGCCCCGCGATTCGGCGGGGCCTCCTCTTTGCTATGGAAAAATCAGGTCGACGGCGGTCAGCCCACCTGGTGGAGCCAACGGACGGGTGCGCCTTCGGCGGCGTGCCGGAACGGCTCAAGTTCCTCGTCCCAGGCCTCGCCGAGGGCAAGGGAAAGCTCGTGGTAGACGGCTGCGGGGTCGCCGGCGCCCGACTCGTAGGCGTACCGGATCCTGTCCTCGGACACCATGATGTTGCCGTGCACGTCGGTGACGGCGTGGAAGATGCCCAGCTCAGGGGTATGGGACCAGCGGCCGCCGTCGACACCCTGGCTTGGCTCCTCGGTGACCTCATAGCGGAGATGCGCCCATCCCCGCAGGGACGACGCAAGCTGCGATCCCGTGCCGGGGGCACCGGTCCAGGACAACTCGGCCCGGAACATTCCGGGCGCGGCAGGCTGCGGGGTCCACTCAAGGTCCGTCCGCTTGTCCACGACAGATCCGATGGCCCACTCAACGTGGGGGCACAGAGCCGTAGGGGCCGAGTGAACGAACAGCACACCGCGGGTCATTGCAACAGACATTCCATCCTCCATAGCTCTAGGTACGTCTTCCCCAACGACCTCTGCCTGGATGAAACTGCCGTGCCTTCACTGCGGCTGTGTTTCCTGCCTGCGTATTCAGATGTATCAGATAAAGCTGTGTCCGGGCTTACCGTGACGCAGGAAGCTGCTAGCTTCAAGCGGGACTTGAAAGTTGCCGGACGTGATTCTTATTGTGCCGTACCGCACCAAATTACGCCAGTGCGATTCCCGTCACGCGGACTTACGCCCTCGGGTGCGCCTGCTGGTAGCTTTTGCGCAGCCGGTCGACCGAGACGTGGGTATAGATCTGGGTGGTGGCCAGGCTGCTGTGCCCGAGGATTTCCTGCACCGCGCGCAGATCGGCTCCGCCGTCCAGCAGGTGCGTGGCCGCCGAATGTCGGAGCGCGTGCGGGCCTGACGCGGAGGTGTCGCCGAGCCCCGCGAAAAGGTCGTTGACCATGGCGCGGACCTGCCGCTGGTCCACCCTTCCGCCCCGGACGCCCAGGAAGAGGGCCGGCCCGCTGTTGTCCCGGACAACGAGTGGCCTGCCGCGCCGCAGCCAGTCATCCACTGCCAGGGCTGCCGGAACACCGTACGGAACAGTGCGCTCTTTGTTGCCCTTGCCGATGACGCGCAAAGTCCGCCGGTCCGGGTCCAGGTCATCAACGTCCAGCCCGGCCAGTTCGCCCACCCGGACTCCCGTGGCGTAGAGCAGCTCCACGATGGCGCGGTTCCGCAGGGCGAGCGGGGCACCCTCGGCCGCAGCCTCTTCAAGGGTGGACAGCAGCCGGGTCAACTGTCCGGCCTGCAGTACCCCGGGCAGGGACTGTTCGCGCTTGGGGGCCTTGAGCCGGAGGGCGGGATCGGTGGTGATACGTTCCTCCGCCATGGCCCAGGCCGTAAAAACCCTGACAGCGGCGGACCGGCGGGCCAGGGTGCTGCGCGCCGCGCCCTCCTGGCTCTGGGCACCGAGCCAGCGCCGGAGGGTTCCGAGTTCCAGGTCCTGGAGCCGGACCGCGCCTTCGGACGCAGCGTGGGACAGGAGGCTGCGGACATCACCCAGGTATCCGCGGAGAGTATGGGGGGAGACTGCGCGCTCGGCGGACAGGTACTGCGCGAAGGCGTCAAGCGCCCCGCCGAGCTCCGCAGGCAATCCCTCATCATCCACCCGTCTACTCTCTCAGCTGCGGTGGGGAAATTATTGGCTGACACGCGTCGCGCCGCCCGGCGCCTGCGCCTCAGGTCCGGGGCGGCCGTACCTGCCGGGCAATTCGCGTCAGCCTGTTGCCTTGCCGCGTTTCCAGCCTCCCCGTTCCGGGACGGCGAGGCCCAGCAGGCCCAGCCGGCCCAGCCCGGCCCGCACCGACTCCTGGGCCAGGCCGGCCACCACCGAGAGTTTTTCCACCGATGTCACGGAGCGGAGGGGAAGAGCGTCCAGGAGGATCAGATCCTCCAGCGTCAGCCCGTCCTGCACCGCGGCCTGCCCGTGGCGGGGATCAGGGAGGGCGGAGCCGCTCGGCCCGGCCAGCTCGGCTACCTCGGCAGCATCGGTCACGCAGACGGCGCCGCCGTCCCTCAGAAGCCGGTGGCATCCGGCCGAGTTGGCGCTGTGTACCGACCCCGGAACAGCCCCGACCGCCCGGCCAAGGGTCTCGGCGTGATGGGCGGTGTTGAGCGCCCCGGACCGCCACCTGGCCTCGACCACCACGGTCACGGCGGACAGGGCGGCAATGATGCGGTTACGTTGCAGGAACCGATAACGGGTGGGAGCGGAGCCCGGCGGAACCTCGGCCAGGACAGCGCCTTGGTTGGATACCGCCCGCAAGAGGTCATCGTTCCCCGAAGGATAGAACCGGTCCACTCCCCCTGCCATCACAGCAATGGTGGGGACCGCACCGGACGCTCCGGCGAGGGCGGCCCGGTGGGCATGCGCGTCGATCCCGTAGGCCCCTCCCGACACCACGGTGAAGCCGCGCTGGGCCAGCGAGAAGGCAAGATCGCCGGTGACGGAGGCGCCGTAACTGGTGCTGTCCCGCGAGCCAACCAGGGCTATGGATGTCGCTGCTCCGGGCAGCGGCTGTTCCTGGCCCCGCCACCAGAGGCAGATCGGCTCCTGGATTCCAAGGTCAGCCAGCTGGACCGGCCACAATTCGTCCGACGGAATGATCAGCCGGCCGCCCAGCCGCGCCATGGTTGCCAGGTCCCGCTCGGGGGCCAGATCCGGTATCCGGGGATGCCAGCGTTTCAGGGAAGCGGCCAACCCTGCCCAGCTGGTGCCAGGGCCCCCGTCCGAGAGCAGCGCGGTGATCTCCCGCTCCAGCTCGGGGCCGGCCGACAGTTGCCCCGTGGCGATCCGCAGGGCATCCACTGCCCCGGCCGCCTGCACCAGCGCAAGGCCGGCCGCGTCCTGGGGTTCCATGAGGCGTGAGAGTGCGGCTCGGGAACGCCGCTCGATGCCCGAATCCATGGCTGCCTCCTTCATGCTGCGGCCGCCGTCGCCTGCCGAAGCCCCAGCGCCTGGCCGATGTCGTTGATGTCCGGTTGCTCCCGGTATCCCAAGTCGGCGAGGGTCCACGCGAGCCGGAGCACCCTGTCGTAGCCGCGCGCCGTGAGGACGCCGCGCTCCAGGGAATGATCCAGGATGCGTGTCACTGCCGGCGGGAGCCGAAGCTCGCCCCGGAGGATGCGGCCGGGGATCTGCGCATTGGTTTCCAGCCCGTAGGCGGCCAACCGCGCCCGTTGCCGGGACCGTGCGCCCAGCACCCGCCGTGCGACTGTTGCCGTGTCTTCCTCAGCCCCTGCCTGTCCGAAGTCGGCCAGCGAAACCCGTTCCACCTGAAGCTGGATGTCCACCCTGTCGAGGAGCGGACCGGACATCCTGGCCAGGTAACGCCGTCGCATCATGGGCGTGCAGGTGCAGTCGAGCCCTTTGCCGGAGGCCTTGCCGCAGGGACAGGGATTGGCGGCGAGCACCAGCTGGAACCTTGCTGGGTAGGCAGCGGTTCCTGCTGACCGGTGGATCACCAGTTCACCGCTTTCCAGGGGCTGGCGGAGGGCATCGAGCACGCGGCGCTCGTACTCGGGTGCCTCGTCAAGGAACAGGACTCCGCGGTGGGCACGGGAGGCGGCTCCGGGCCGGGGAAGCCCCGAGCCTCCCCCAATGATGGCTGCCGCGGTTGCCGAGTGGTGCGGACTTTCGAAGGGTGGCCGCCGGAGGAGCTGCACAGGGGAAGACGGCAGTCCGCACAGCGAATGGATGGCCGTGACCTCCATGGACTCATGGTCGCCAAGATCCGGCAGGAGCCCGGGCAGGCGTTCCGCCAGCATGGTCTTGCCCGCGCCCGGAGGACCCGTCAGGAGGAGGTGGTGGGCCCCGGCAGCTGCGACTTCCAGTGCGCGCCGGGCATCCCCCTGGCCGGAGACATCCGCCATGTCAGGGTAAGTGCCGGCCTCCACTCCTGCGTCCCCGGGGCTGTCCGTGTCCTCTGGTTCGAAATCCAGCGCAAGCTCCTGGGGATCCGCCCCGAATTCCAGCGCCAGCCGGGCCAGGGTGCTGTACCCCCGCACGTTGGCATCAGGAACCAACGATGCCTCCGCCAGGTTTGCCTGCGCCACAACGATGTCCGGATAACCGGCCTGCACCGAGGCCATCACCGCCGGCAGGATTCCGCGAACAGGGCGCAGCCGGCCGTCGAGTCCCAGCTCTGCGATAAACACCGTCCGCCCGGTGGGTTTGATGTCATTGGCGGCGCGGAGTACGGCCATGGTCACCGCCAGGTCGAATCCGGATCCCCGCTTCGGCAGGGAGGCGGGGATGAGGTTGGCGGTGATCTTCCGGCGGCTCAGCGGAATTCCGGAATTCTTCGCCGCCGACCGGATCCGCTCCTTGGCCTCATTAAGGGAAGCGTCCGGAAGGCCGAGCAGTACGAATGCAGGGAGGGTCTGGCCGATGTCGGCTTCGACCTCCACCATGTAGCCGTTGAGCCCCACCAGGGCAATGGAGTAGGTGCGTCCCAGCGGCATTCAGCCCACCCCCCTGAGGTGCTCCACCAGGGGCGACCCGCCGCCGTCGTCAATCACCGCGATGACGTCAACGCGCCGCAGCGGCATCCGAAGCTCACGGTCCCGGCACCATGCGGCCCCCAGCCGGTGCAGCCGCGCCAGCTTGTCCGGGCCAACGGCTTCAAACGGATGGCCGTAATCGAGGGTACGGCGGGTTTTGACCTCGGCGATCACGAGGGCATCGCCGTCGAGCGCGACGATGTCTATTTCACCCTCGGTGCAGCGCCAGTTGCGCTCCACCACGAGCATGCCAAGGGTTTCCAGGTATCCGGCGGCAAGGTCCTCGCCGTGCCGGCCCAGCAGGTCTTTCGATTTCATGTCTACCTCCGCAACCAGCCTGGACGGGCTGGAACGCGAAGAACAGGACGCCGGTCCCCTATGTGGATGAACCGGGCCGGCAGGCCCTGTGAAGGAAAAGTCAGCTGTGCAGGGGAAGTCCGGGCCCGCGCAAGGTGCTAGTTGCCCAGGTCGACATCCTTGGGCAGGGCAAGCTCCTCGTTGCGCGGAAGCTCTTCGACGTTGACGTCCTTGAAGGTCAGGACGCGGACACTCTTGACGAACCGTGCGGAACGGTAGACGTCCCAGACCCAGGCATCCTGCAGGGTCAGGTCAAAGTAGACCTCGCCGTCTGCGCTGCGGGCCTGCAGGTCCACGTGGTTGGCCAGGTAAAAGCGGCGTTCGGTCTCGACAACATAGCTGAACAGCCCGACGACATCGCGGTATTCGCGGTAGAGCTGAAGCTCCATGTCGGTTTCGTAGTTTTCAAGATCCTCGGCACTCATGCTTCCATCTTGCACCATCGGCAGGGCGGCTGGTGTCCGGCGCGGGGCTCAGTCCCCGTCGGCAGGCCCTGCACCGTCCGCCAGGCCTTCGTCAGCCAGTTCCCCGCCAAGGAGCCGCCAGCTGACCCGGTGGTACGGCGTGGGCCCGGCAGCACGGAGGACATCCCGGTGCAGTGCGGTGGCGTAGCCCTTGTTGACGTCCCAGCCGAAGTCAGGGAACTCAGCATGGAGCTCCCGCATCATCCGGTCGCGCTCAACCTTTGCGATGACGCTGGCAGCCGCCACGCTCAGGCACTGCATGTCCGCCTTGACCTTGGTGTGCACGGGAGCGTCGCAGCTGGCCTCCACCACCGGCTCGTCGAACAGGGACAGCTGCCCGGCAGGTGAGAGCCAGTTGTGGCTTCCGTCCAGGAGCACCGCCTCGGGGCGGACGCCCGCAGACAGGACTTCCTGCCACGCCCTGGTTCCGGCAAGGCGCAACGCGGCGATGATGCCGATGGAGTCGATTTCCTGCGCTGAGGCGTGGCCCACTGCCGACGCCACGCTCCACCGGCGGACCAGCGGGTCAAGGCGTTCCCGCTCCGCAGGGGGCAGGAGTTTGCTGTCCCGGACCCCGGCCAGGGGCTTCTGCCGTTCCAGGTCAACGACGGCGATGCCCACGCTGACGGGCCCGGCAAGCGCGCCGCGCCCCACCTCGTCCACACCGGCAAGGTACCGGATCCCCTGGGCCTTGAAGGTCCGCTCGTGCCGGAGGGTGGGTGCCTTCCCCGGTGAGGGAACCTTGGTGGAACCCGGCCTGGGCTTGAGTGCGGCGGGCATGGTCAGGGCGCCGCCGGTACGTTGCGGAACACGTCGGGATAGTTGCCCAGGGTGGTGAACCGGCTCAGCGGCCAGGCAATGACGGCGGCTTTGCCCTCGAGGTCGGCCATGTCGATGAATCCCCCGTCGGAGTCCATGTGGGCGCGGGAGTCGGCGGAATGGTTGCGGTTGTCTCCCATCACCCATACCTTGCCCTCGGGGACAGTCACGTCGAAGTTGCGGATCTGCGGGATTTCCGCCGGATTGATGTAGCTCTCGTTGATGGCGGTCCCGTTTATGGTCAGTCTACCGCCGGCATCGCAGCAGACCACGTGGTCACCCGGGAGCCCGATGACCCTCTTGACCAGGTGCTGCTCGGAGTTGTCCGGCAGCAGGCCAACGAACGTCAGCCCGTCCTGGACCCAGGTGAAGGGGCCCTGCGGTTGTTCGGGGGCGGGCTGGAGCCAGCCCTTGGTATCCCGGAAAACCACGACGTCGCCGCGGTTCAGCGCGAACGGCTCGGGGACCAGGAGGTTGACGAAGATGCGGTCGTCCACTTCCAGGGTGTTGACCATGGACTCGGACGGGATGAAGAACGCACGGAACAGGAAGGTCTTGATCAGGAAGGACAGGACCACGGCGATCACCACCACCGTGGCCACTTCCTTCAACCATGCGAAGACGGGGCTGCCGGCGGGCTTCGCCGCAGACTTGGCGGCGGCGCGGCTGCCCGAGGCGCCGGACGCAGGCGCGCCAGGACCCTGGGCCGAAGTCCCGGGAACGGCATCGGCCGGAACGTCCGAAGCGCCTTCGTGGCGTGGTTCGGGAGTCCGCGCGTGGTTCTCGGGCATCTACTGTCCGTTCTCTGTTGTTGGTCCTGCAGGCGGACGGGGTACTGAAGCAAATCTATCAAGCGGCCAGATGATCTGGACCGGCCTGCCGATCACCCTGTCCAGCGGGACCATGCCGCCGCCGGGGGCTCCGAGCAGGCTTCGCGAATCGGCCGAGACGGAGCGGTGGTCCCCCATCAGCCACAGCCGGCCATCCGGGACCACGGCACTGAACCTTTGGGTGCTGGGGGCATCTCCGTTGAAGATGTAGGGCTCCGCCAGGGGCTCCCCGTTCACCGTCACGTTGCCGCCGCCGTCACAGCAGGCCAGCGAGTCCCCGGGGAGCCCGATGACCCTCTTGACGTAGGTGGTGTCACTGCCGGTGAGGCCGACCCAGTGGGTGACGGCAGTCGCGGTGTCCGCCAGGGGGCCCTTGCCGCTGTTGAGCGGGGCGAAACTGCCCCTGCCGTCAAAGACGACGATGTCCCCGCGCCGGATCGGCTCGGCGCGGAAGTCGGTCCGGGAAACCAGGATGCGATCCCCGCCTTCCAGTACGGGCTCCATGGACGCGGACGGGATGAAGTAGACATCAAGCCACAGAGATCGGACCAGTCCGCTGACCGCAACGGCCAGGATGACGGCCAGGAACGCAAAACGCCAGCCCATTTTCCGGGGCTGGCGTTTTGTGTGGTCCATGGTCCGTATCCTGGGCGCTGGTGCTGAATGGCTCCGGCGCTGGCCGGATACGGCTGCGGCCCGGCCTCTGCAGGTCCGAAAGGACTTACTTGGCGGTGCTGAAGTCGCGCTTTTCCTTGATCTTCGCAGCCTTACCGCGCAGTGCGCGCATGTAGTAAAGCTTCGCGCGGCGGACGTCACCCTTGGTGACGACCTCGATCTTGTCGATGATCGGGGAGTGAACCGGGAAGGTACGCTCCACACCGACGCCGAAGGAGACCTTGCGGACCGTGAAGGTCTCACGGACGCCGTCGCCCTGGCGGCCCAGGACGAAGCCCTGGAATACCTGGACACGGGAGTTCTTGCCTTCGATGATGTTCACGTGCACCTTGAGGGTGTCACCCGCGCGGAACTCGGGAACATCGGTACGCAGCGAGGCTGCATCGAGGGAATCGAGAATATGCATAATTGCACTCCTGGTGAACGCCACAGGTCATTCACTTTGGGTCACGGCAGCAAAACCTGGGGCGCTCGTGGCGCACCGGGGATCTCCGCCGAAAGGTAAGTGGTCCGGCCACTTCACTGGTTGATGAGGCCGGTTGCCTTAGCTGTTGGTTGCGCTCCCCCTGTGGCAGGTGCGGACCCAGCAGACACAAGGACTAATTTTGCCACACTGCGGGGTCTACAGCCAATCCCGCAGCGCCCGCACCCAGGCTGCCTGCCATGTCTGCATGACGCCCCTTAGTCCTGCGGGGTGCCTTCAGCGCCGGGCCGGCGGCGCAGGCGGCCGTTCACGACGTCGTATCCCAGGTCCTGCAGTTCGGTGCGGTCGGCACGCGGCAGCTTCCCGGCGTCGAACGCTTCGAGGAGGTCGGGGCGGCGTTCCGCCGTCCGCCGGAACTGTTCATGGCGGCGCCACTGCGCAATCCTGCCGTGGTTCCCGCTCAGCAGCACGGCAGGCACTTCGCGATCGCGCCACACAGAGGGCTTGGTGTAGACGGGGTACTCCAGGAGCCCGTCAGAATGGGATTCCTCCACCAGGGACTCGGGGTTGCCTACAACGCCCGGCAGCAGTCGTCCGATGGCTTCCACCATGGCCAGCACCGCAACCTCGCCGCCATTGAGGACGTAGTCACCCAGGCTGACGGGGCGGACGTCGAAATGCTCCCGGGACCACTCGATGACGCGTTCGTCGATGCCCTCGTAGCGTCCGCAGGCAAACGCGAGGTGCTCCTGCTCGGCCAGCTCGTAGGCCAGCGCCTGGGTGAACCTCTCCCCCGCCGGCGACGGCACGATCAGGACAGGCCTGCCCGATCCCTCCGGGCGGTCGGCTGCGATGGATTCCAGGGCCTGCGCCCATGGTTCGGGCTTCATCACCATGCCGGCGCCCCCGCCGTAGGGCGTGTCGTCGACGGTGCGGTGCCTGTCCGTGGTGAAGGCGCGGAGGTCGTGGACGCGGAGGTCCAGGATCCCGTCCTGGCGGGCTTTCCCGATCAGGGACAGTTCCAGCGGTGCCAGGTATTCGGGAAAAATACTGACGACGTCGATCCGCATTTAGTCTTTCTCCTCCGGCTCCGAAGCGGCTGCTTCGTCCTCCGCATTCAGCTCGAAGAGGCCGTCCGGCGGCGTGAGGAGGATGAACCCGCCGTCAACATTGACCTCGGGCACGATCTGCTCCACGAAGGGAATCAGGATTTCCTTGCCCTCCGGAGTGGTAACCATCAGCAGGTCCTGGACGGGCATGGTGTTCAGTGCGGTGACCTTGCCGACCACCCGGGAACCGATTCTGGCCTCGAGGCCAACGAGTTCGTGCTCGTACCAGCCTTCGTCGTCGTCTTCGTCCAGCTCCTCGGTTTCAATGAAAAGCTTGGCACCCCGGAGGGTTTCCGCTTCGTTGCGGGTCCCAATTTCGTCGAAGCCCAGCAGCAGGATGTCCTTGTTCCAGCGGGCGCTGTTTACGGTGAGCGGTCCCGCTGACGCCGGCTCAACCACGAATTCGGTGCCCGGCACGAACCTGTCCCCAGGGGCGTCGGTCAGGACCTGGACCGTCACTTCGCCGCGGATGCCGTGCGGTTTGCCGATTCGTGCCACCTGAAGCTGCATGTGTTCCTCTGTGTTGGATGTGGTTTTCGGTGCTCTGGTAAAAGCACTCCGGCCCCTCCACCGCATGGGTGGAGGGGCCGGAGCTAAAACGGAATAGTGCCGAGCGCTCAGCGGCGGCGGTCGGTGTCGACAACGTCGACCCGTACCGGTTCGCCACCGGCCAGGGCTGCCACTACGGTGCGCAGTGCGCGCGCCGTGCGGCCCTGGCGGCCAATCACCCGTCCAAGGTCGTCCTGGTGAACGCGCACTTCGAGGGTGTCCCCGCGACGGTTGCTCTTGGAGCTGACCTTGACGTCGTCCGGGGAATCAACGATTCCGCGGACCAGGTGTTCCAGCGCTTCTGCCAGCAATCTACTCAGCCTCGGTGGTCTCTGCTTCGGCCTCGGCGGGAGCTTCGGCTGCGTCAGACTTGGATGCCTTCTTGGTGATGGCTTCCGGGATGATCACGGAACCCTTTTCCGGGGCAACGAAGGCTTCCTTCTGGGTCTTGGTCTTCAGGGTGCCTTCCTGGCCCGGCAGGCCCTTGAACTTCTGCCAGTCACCGGTGATCTTGAGGATCGCGGCGACCTGCTCGGACGGCTGGGCGCCGACGGACAGCCAGTACTGGGCACGCTCGGAGTTGACCTCGATGTATGAGGGCTCTTCGGTGGGGTGGTACTTGCCGATCTCTTCGATGGCGCGGCCGTCACGCTTGGTGCGTGAGTCCGCGACGACGATGCGGTAGTACGGTGCGCGCATCTTGCCAAAGCGCTTAAGGCGAATCTTTACGGCCACTGTTGTGGTCACTCCTGTTTCAGAAAAGGGGGTGAACCCGGCGTTCTGCACCCGTGGGGCGGGCCGTACTTGCGGGCTCGAAGGACAGGATCCAGACGCGGAGAGAGGGGCCACGCAGATCGAGTACCTGTTTATTGTGCCAGATCAGCGCCAGGATTTCGACTTGGCGCGGCGTGACACGGGCGACGCCGGCCGGAGGTTCCGGCCGGATCAGCTCAGGCGGACCAGACGTACAGGCCGGTACGCTCCGAGTCGTCGATTCCGCCGGCGAGTTCAGCGAGCCGCTGCACGTACGTCCGCGCCTCTGCAGCGCCAAACGGCATGTCATCCTGCGCGGCCCACTGCTCGGCAACCTCTTCGAGGATGTCGCCTTCCCCTTCGGTTTCATAGGACAGCAGGTCCGCCAGGGCGCGCACCATGGCCGGGGGCACGGCCAGGAGCGAATCGCTGCCCACATCCACCATGGTCAGTTCGTAATCCGCTCCTCCGGCGTGCACGGCGGTACCGGCCAAGTCGCCCAGCTGCTCCACTTCAAAATCGCTGATGTCCGGAATCCGGACCGCGTCACCTGCGGGAGCGCTGCCGCCGCCGTCAAGGACGCCGGCACGCTTCAGTGCTGCGTCGTGGGTGGCAACAAAGATCTCGGTGAAGCCCATGGGGATTGCCCTCATTCCTTTGGCGGTGGTGCGGCCGCCGGGAGGCTGCTCCTGCCCGGCCGTTCGGATTCAGCCTAGTTCAGCGCACAGCCACCCGGATGCGGTTGCGCCACGGATCCTCGAAGCGGAGTTCGGCTCCGGTGTGGTGCGCGGCAACGCCGGCGACCTTGAGGCGGTCGGCGAGGGAGCCGACGTCCTCCCCTGACGGCACCTCGATGAGGACCTCGCCCAGGCCGAGGGTGTCCTTGCGGGGTCCCGCCCCGCGGCTGTTCCAGACGTTCATGGCCATGTGGTGGTGGTAGCGTCCGGCGGAAACAAACAGGGCCTGCCCGTGCCAGCCGGCGGTCTTCTCGAAGCCGAGGGTCCCCACGTAGAAGTCGCGCGCCGTCTGGACGTCTCCCACCTGGAGGTGCACGTGGCCGACGCCTGCCACGGACCCGAGCTGGCGCTCCAGGGAATCTTCCGTCAGGTGCTGCTCGAGGTACCGCTGCGGCGGGAGGGCCAGGCTGTCCATCACCACGTCCGTGCCGTTCCAGGACCAGTTGCTGCGCGGCCGGTCCCAGTAGAGCTCGATGCCGTTGCCCTCGGGGTCGTTGAAGTAGAAGGCTTCGCTGACAAGGTGGTCGGCGCTGCCGGTGAACGAGCGCGGTTCGAACCGGGCGGCGGTGGCGATGGTGGCAGCAAGGTCTGCCTGGTTCTCGAACAGCAGCGCCGTGTGGAACAGGCCGGCCTCTCCCCTGCCCGGCAGGTTCAGCCCGGGCGCGGGCGCCAGGTGCACAAGCGGCTTCTGCAGCCGGCCAAGGTAGATGCCGCCATCCTGCTCCGCAATGACCTCCAGGCCGAGGGCGCGCTGGTAGTAGTCGGTCATCACCTTCATGTTGCCCACCTTGAGCATCACAGTGCCCATGGCGAGGTCGGCAGGAAGAAGATCCTGGCTTGCGGCTTGTGCAGTCATTGGTAACTCCCGGTGCTGTGGGCCTTCCGGTTGGCAGCCCTTACACACTTAAAATTACTTGAAGCTTCAATTTATTCCAAGTCCCGGGGCCGGTTATCTTTTCAGCGGACCACCCGTCCGCCCAGGACAACGTGCGCCAGGTTACGGACCGCTTCCGGTACCTTCCGCGGGTCCTCCCGGCACAGGACAACATCTGCCCGTGCCCCTTCCTCCAGGCCCTCCGCGCCCAGCCACTCCCGCGCACTCCAGCACGCGGCGTCCAGGGCAGACGCCATGGGCAGCCCGGCAGCATGGAGGGCCAGGATCTCGTCGGCGATCCTGCCGTGCCTGATCACGCTGCCGGCGTCGGTCCCGGCGTAGATCCGCACGCCGGCCTCGAACGCCTCAAGCACCCGCTCCTCCCGCCGTTCCCACAGTGAACGCATGTGCGCCGCATACTGCGGGAACTTGGGTGCTGCCTGCGCGGCGATGTCCGGGAACGTGGCGATATTGACCAGGGTGGGCACAATGGGCACCTGCTGCTCCACGAAGCGGGGCAGGTGCCGCGGCAGGAGGCCGGTGGCGTGCTCGACGCAGTCGATGCCGGCGTCCAGCACGTCGTCGAGCGTCTCTTCCGCGAAGCAGTGGGCGGTGACGCGCGCGCCTTCGTCATGGGCGGCCAGGACTGCATCGCGGACGACGGCGGCAGGGAACGACGGCGCGAGGTCGCCGGCGCCGCGGTCAATCCAGTCCCCCACAAGCTTGACCCAGCCGTCACCTTCCCTGGCCTGTTTACGGACAGCTTCCACCAGGCCCTCCGGTTCGACTTCCTCAGCAAACCCCCGCAGGTACCGGCGCGTGCGCGCAACGTGGCGTCCGGCGCGGATCAGCACCGGGACGTCCTTTCTGTCCTGCAGCCATCGCGTGTCAGCAGGGGAACCTGCGTCCCGGATCAACAGTGTGCCTGCCATCAGGTCCGTCCGCGCCTGCTCTTCGGCAGTCGGAGCATCCACCGCCCCTCCCACGCCGAGCCCGATGTGGCAGTGGGCATCCACGAAGCCCGGCAGCACCCATCCCGCCAGGATCCGGTCCGGAGCCTTCGCCGGCCGGCGGAACGTCAGGCGCCCGTCGACGGACCACAGTCCGTGCTGCTCACTCCCGGGTCCGGTCAGGACTGTTCCCGTGAAGTGGATGATTTCTGCCATGTGCACCTCTTTCCTGCCCGGTCAGGCTAGCACCGGCAATGTGACAAGCCCCGAAAGAAGGGCTGTGGTAGCTTTCATCTTGACCACACGGGTGCCCCTGCAGGGGCTGAGATCGGGCTGACGCAGCCTGCGACCGTCGAACCTGTCCGGGTAATGCCGGCGAAGGAAGTGAGTATTCCTTGAGTACACCAAATCAGCAGCTTAACCCTGCCCGCAACACCCCGGGTGCCGCCACTGACGGGAACCCGCCGCCGGTGACGCAATCCTTGAAATCCCACTCCCTGGCCTACCTCGAGGACGCCGGGACCGGGATCCGTGTTCCCGTGACGGAAATTGCGTTGGAGCCGTCCCCCAACGGCATTCCGAACCAGCCGTTCCGGACCTACCGGACGGCCGGTCCGGGGAGCAATCCAGTTCAGGGCCTTCCTCCCTTCCGCAGGGAATGGATCGAGGCGCGGGCAGACACGGAAGCGTACAGCGGCAGGGAGAGGAACCTGCTCGACGACGGCCGCTCGGCTGTACGCCGCGGCGCCGCCAGCGCGGAGTGGAAGGGAGCGCCTCCCGTGCCGCGCCGCGCCGTCGAGGGCCGGACCGTGACCCAGATGCACTATGCGCGCCAGGGCGTCACCACCCCGGAAATGCGCTTCGTGGCGCTGCGGGAGAACTGCGATGTTGAACTGGTCCGGAGCGAACTCGCCGCGGGCCGGGCCATCATTCCCAACAACATCAACCACCCCGAATCCGAGCCGATGATCATCGGCAAGGCCTTCCTGGTGAAGATCAACGCCAACATCGGCAACTCGGCAGTGACCAGTTCAATCGCCGAAGAGGTGGACAAGCTGCAGTGGGCAACCCGGTGGGGCGCCGACACCGTCATGGATCTCTCCACCGGCGACGACATCCACACCACCCGGGAGTGGATCATCCGCAATTCGCCTGTCCCGATCGGCACCGTCCCCATCTACCAGGCCCTGGAGAAGGTCAACGGCGAAGCCAACGCCCTGACCTGGGAGATCTTCCGTGACACCGTCATCGAACAGTGCGAGCAGGGGGTGGACTACATGACCATCCACGCCGGCGTGCTGCTTCGCTACGTCCCCCTAACCGCCAACCGCGTCACGGGCATCGTGTCCCGTGGCGGGTCCATCATGGCCGGGTGGTGCCTGGCGCACCACCGGGAGAACTTCCTCTACACGCACTTCGATGAGCTCTGCGAAATTTTCGCCCGGTACGACGTCGCGTTTTCCCTGGGTGACGGCCTGCGGCCGGGGGCGACGGCGGATGCCAACGATGCCGCGCAGTTTGCCGAGCTGGACACGCTCGCCGAGCTCACGCAGCGTGCCTGGGAGCACGACGTCCAGGTGATGGTGGAGGGTCCTGGACACGTCCCGTTCCACCTGGTCAGGGAGAACGTTGAACGGCAGCAGGAGCTGTGCAAGGGCGCGCCGTTCTACACGCTGGGCCCGCTGGTGACCGACGTGGCCCCGGGCTACGACCACATCACCTCCGCCATCGGCGCAACGGAAATTGCCCGCTACGGCACGGCAATGCTGTGCTACGTCACGCCCAAGGAACACCTGGGGCTGCCCAACAAGGACGACGTCAAGACAGGGGTGATCACGTACAAGATCGCTGCTCACGCGGCAGACCTTGCCAAAGGCCACCCGGGCGCCCACGAACGTGATGACGCACTGTCCAAGGCACGCTTCGAGTTCCGGTGGCGGGACCAGTTTGCGTTGTCGCTGGACCCGGAGACGGCCGAGGCCTTCCACGACGAAACCCTCCCGGCCGAACCGGCGAAGACCGCGCATTTCTGCTCCATGTGCGGGCCCAAGTTCTGCTCCATGAGGATCAGCCAGGACATCAGGGACGAGTACGGCTCCGCCGAGTCGCAGGCGGCGCTTGCTGTAGCGGTAGCCGGCATGCGGGGCAAGAGCGAGGAATTCCTGGCCGCCGGCGGGAAAGTCTATTTGCCGGAGCTGAGCGTTCCGCCGGGGCGCTAGCAGCCTGCAGGTGCCGTCCGGCTGGTCATTGGGGGCCGGCCGGACGGGCCCCTGTGGAGGGCAGTTTCGGGAGGATCAGGAGGCGCGTGCCTGCACGCGGCTGGAGTCGTTGATGAACGAACGGATGATGCGGTCCCCTTCCGGGGAGTCGTGGGGCCGGTGCCCGCCGGCGGCAGTACGGTGGAGCGCCCCGGTTTCACGGAGGTAGCCGGCGATCTCCTCGTAGAGCGGCTCCCAGCCGCCGGTCAGGACGAGCGTCGGCACGCCGGGGACGATATGCAGCGGGGCTTCCCAGGACGGCGCCTGCAGCCGCAGCCGCCTGGCAGAACGCTTCTCCTCGGCAGTCACCGGCTGCTGCAGGTCGGTGGCATAGACCCTGCGGACGAACTCGCGCTGGAAATCCTCGTCACTGAGTTGATGCCGGACGTTATGCAGCGGCTGCATCAGCCCGATGTGCGCCGCCGTGGCCGGCAGTTCAGCGGTCAGGGACAGGCAGGCCGGCTCCACCAGGGTCAGCGAGTAGACAAGGTCCGGTCGTTCGACGGCGGCCATCATGGCGGAGATGGCCCCTTGCGCATGCGCCACAACGTGCCCGCCGGCGCTGCCCCGGCCGTCGTCCCCAAGGGAGTCCAGCAGGATGCGTGTGTCCTCCTCGAACGAGGACGCGGTGGGTTCGGCAACGGTGTCGAAGCCGTGGCGGCGCAGGAACAGGGCATCGTAGGACAGGGCCACGCCGTGCTGGCGGGGCCAGGCTGCGGCCCCGAAGCTGCCCGCGCCGTGCACGAACACTACCCTCTGCTTGAACATGACCCAACCCTATTCCACGGCACCGGCATCCCCGGCAGGCAGCAGCAGATGTCGTCGCGAGCCCTCAAACGGCATCTGCTGCTGAGCTGATCCTGGTGTGCCTATTTGCCGAGGAACTTGTCGAAGCCCTTGGGCAGGTTGAGCTGGGAGGGATCGAAATCGCCGGCCTGCTGGCCAAAGGCTGCGCCGGTGGGCAGCGCCTTGGCCGCGTTCGCCCGGCGGGCCTCGGCGTCCTTGCGCTCCTGCGCGGCTTTGGCCGGGTTGCCGGACTTGGCCTTCTTCTTGGGCGCGCTCTTGGCGTTCTTCCGGGCACCGCCGCCGGCCCCCGGCAGGCCCGGCATCCCGGGCATTCCCGGCATGCCGCCCTGGGCCATCTTCTTCATCATCTTCTGGGCCTGCGCAAAGCGCTCCAGCAGGCCGTTGACCTCGGAAACGTGGACGCCGGAACCGCGGGCGATGCGGGCACGGCGGGAGCCGTTGATGATCTTGGGAGCGACGCGCTCGTGCGGGGTCATGGACCTGACGATGGCCTCCACGCGGTCGATCTCGCGCTCGTCGAACTGCTCCAGCTGCTGGCGGATGTTCTGCGCACCCGGCATCATCATGAGCATCTTCTTCATGGAGCCCATATTGCGGATCTGCTGCATCTGGGCCAGGAAGTCGTCAAGGGTGAAGTCCTCCTGGTCGGCGAACTTCTTCGCCATCCGGGCGGCTTCGTCCTTGTCCCAGGACTTCTCTGCCTGCTCAATCAGGGTGAGGACGTCACCCATGTCCAGGATGCGCGAGGCCATCCGGTCAGGGTGGAAAAGCTCAAAGTCGTCCAGGCCCTCGCCGGTGGACGCAAACATCACCGGCTTTCCCGTGACAGACGCGACGGAAAGGGCGGCACCACCGCGGGCATCGCCGTCGAGCTTGGACAGGACGATGCCGGTGAAGTTGACGCCTTCGTCGAAAGCGAGCGCCGTGTTCACCGCGTCCTGGCCGATCATCGAGTCGATGACGAAGAGGACCTCGTTGGGCACGATGGCGCGGCGGATCTGGCGCGCCTGCTCCATCATGTCCGCGTCGACGCCCAGCCGGCCGGCGGTGTCCACAATGACGATGTCATGGAGTTTCTGCCGCGCTTCCTCAACACCGGCGCGGGCAACCTCAACCGGGTCCCCGGCAGGGTGTTCGAGCTCGGTGTAGGTGGCACCGGGGTGCGGTGCGAAGACGGGCACCTTGGCGCGCTGGCCCACGATCTGCAGCTGCGTGACGGCGTTGGGGCGCTGCAGGTCGCAGGCCACGAGCATCGGGCTGTGGCCCTGTGACTTCAGCCACTTGGACAGCTTGCCGGCGAGGGTGGTCTTGCCGGCACCCTGGAGGCCGGCCAGCATGATGATGGTGGGGCCGCTCTTGGCCAGGCGGATCCGGCGGGTTTCACCGCCGAGGATCTCCACCAGTTCCTCGTTGACGATCTTGACGATCTGCTGGCTTGGGTTCAGGGCACCGGAAACCTCAGCGCCCAGGGCGCGTTCGCGTACCCGGCCGGTGAACTCACGGACCACTGGAACGGCAACATCGGCGTCCAGAAGGGCGCGGCGGATCTCGCGGACTGTGGCATCGACGTCGGCTTCAGTAAGCCTGCCTTTACCGCGCAGGTTCTTGAAGGTTGCTGTCAACCGGTCAGAGAGTGAATTGAACACGCGACGTGCACTTCTTTCAGTGGATGATCAGGGCAGTGGATGATCAAAGGCTGTTGATGATCGGGACTCGACTATCTAGGGTACCAAGCCGGGCCCGCAAGGTGGCATGCTGGCCAAATGACGAGCCAACCAACTGTTAAGACCCTGCTCATCCTCGGCGCCTCGGGGGACCTGACGGGCAGGCTGCTCCTGCCGGGACTGGCGCGCCTGGTGGCAAGGGGACGCGCTGCGGGCCTCCGGCTGGTGGGTGCCGGATCCGATCCCTGGACCCCGGAACAGTGGCGGGAACGGGTGCATGCGTCCTTCGAGGCAGCCGCCGGGTCCGCAGCCGCCGAGGGGAAGGAAGCCCTCCAGTCACTTGAGAAGGAAACGGTGTACCACCAGCTGGATGTCACCGCCGAGGGGGCGCTGGCCTCGCTTCTTGGGGCGCTCGAGGGTCCCACCGCCGTCTACTTCGCGCTGCCGCCCCGCATCAGCCAGCTTGCCTGTGAGTCCCTCCGGCCGGAGCAGGTCCCGCCGGGCACGCGGCTGGTGATGGAAAAGCCCTTCGGTTCCAGTGAGGACTCGGCCCGCTCTCTCAACCAGACCCTGGTCCGGCTGGTCCCCGAAGACCACGTCCACCGGGTGGACCACTTCCTGGGCAAGGCCACGGTGCTGAACATCCTGGGCCTGCGGTTCGCCAACAATTTCCTGGAACCGGTGTGGGACCGGCACCACGTGGAAAAGGTGGAAATCATCTTCGACGAGGACCTCGCGCTGGAGGGGCGGGCCCGCTACTACGACGGCGCCGGCGCACTGCGGGACATGATCCAGAGCCACCTGCTGCAGATCATGGCCCTGCTGGCCATCGAGCCTCCGGCCACCATCGGTGAACGGGACCTGCGGGATGCCATTTCCGCCGTCCTTCGGGCCAGCAGCGTACCGGAGCCCTATGCCGGTTCCACCCGCAGGGCACGCTACACAGCCGGCCAGGCAGGAGGGAAGGACGTTCCCGACTACGCACGGGAGGAAGGCGTGGACGCTGAACGCGGGACCGAGACGCTGGCCGAGATCCAGGTCAACATCGACAACTGGCGCTGGAACGGGGTCCCGTTCATTCTTCGGTCCGGCAAGGCACTGGGCGCGAAGCGCAAGGAGGCAGTGGTCACCTTCCGCCCGGTGCCCCACCTGCCCCGGGGCTTTACCGGCGTGGACTCCCCCAACAAGCTGCGGATTGGCTTCGGCCCGGACACCCTGAGGTTCGACGTCGACGTGAACGGGCCCGGGAACATCTTCAGCCTGAGCCGGGCCACCCTGGAAACCGAGCTCAGCGGCTCCGACCTCCTCCCCTACGGCGAAGTCCTGGAGGGGGTGCTGGCGGGCGACCCGCTGCTGTCCGTCCGCGGAGATACGGCGGAGGAGTGCTGGCGGATTGTGGAGCCGGTCCTGCGGGCCTGGCAGCAGGACCTGGTCCCCCTGGAGGAGTACGACGCCGGCTCTGCCGGACCGGCATCCTGGCCCACCGCGGTGCACGGAAAGTGAGCCCCGGCGGCTTCGGCCGGCGGGCCCGCCGCCGATCAGGGGCCCTGCCTTAAACAGCGGAAGAGCGGGCAGGAAAACCCTGGGGTTTTCCTGCCCGCTCTTTTGCTGTTCACGGATGTTTCCGTGGAGTACCGCCGCCCTAGATCGCGGCGACACCGCGTTCACCGGTGCGGACCCGCACGGCTTCGGAGACATCCACCGTCCAGACCTTGCCGTCACCGGCCCGGCCGGTGTTGGAGCTGGCGATGATGACATCGAGGATGTCGTCCGCCTGCTCGTTCGTGGCCAGGACCTCCACGCGGATCTTTGGCAGCAGATCCACGTTGTACTCCGCTCCGCGGTAGACCTCGGTATAGCCGCGCTGCCGGCCGTAGCCGCTGGCCGCGCTGACCGTCAGACCCTGCACGCCGTAGGCCTCCAGACCTTCCCGGATGGCTTCGAGCTTTTCCGGCCTGACGATCGCTGTAATCAGTTTCATGCCCCCACGCTTTCCTTACCTGTTGCTGATTCTGTCTTCTGCGCACCCGTTGCTGCGTCGGATGCCTGCGCGGCGTCCGCCTGGGTCTTTCCGGTGATCATGTCGTGCAGGGGCTGGAAGCTTCCGCCGTGTCCCCCGACGCCGAACTCGTAGGCTGTTTCGGCGTGCAGGCTGAGGTCCACACCCACCGTCTCCTGTTCCTGCGAGACCCGGAAGCCCATGGTCTTGTGGATGGCCAGGGCGATGATCGTGGTCAGGACCGCGGAGTAGGCGATGGCGATCCCGGCTGCTGCCAGCTGCGCCCACATCTGGGTCATGCCGCCGCCGTAGAAGAGTCCGCCGCCGGCGCCTTCCTCGGGAAGGGCGATGAAGCCAAGGGCCACGGTGCCGATGATGCCGGAAACCAGGTGGACACCCACAACGTCGAGCGAATCATCGAAGCCCCAGCGGAACTTCAGTCCGACTGCCAGGGCGGAAGCGACGCCTGCGACGACGCCCAGGCCAAGGGCACCGACCGGGCTGACGTTGGCGCAGGCGGGGGTGATGGCAACGAGGCCTGCAACCACGCCGGAGGCTGCACCGAGTGAGGTGGGGTGGCCGTCGCGGATGCGCTCCGTGACCAGCCAGCCGAGCATTGCTGCGGCCGGGGCCGCGAGGGTGTTGACCCAGATGAGGCCGCCCTGCTCTGCGGTGGAGGCAGCGCCGCCGTTGAAGCCGAACCAGCCAAACCAGAGAATCGCAGCGCCGAGCATCACGAACGGGATGTTGTGCGGGCGGTGGTTGGGGTCCTTGCCGAAGCCCCGGCGGTTACCGACGATGAAGACGAGGATCAGGGCCGCAACACCGGCGTTGATGTGGACCACGGTGCCGCCGGCGAAGTCGATGGCTTCGCCGAGTGCCGCGCCGACAGCGCCTTCCGTGCTGAACAGGCCGCCGCCCCACACCATGTAGGCGAGCGGGCAGTAGACCAGCGTGACCCAGACCGGAACGAAGACGGTCCAGGCGCCGAACTTGGCGCGGTCAGCGATGGCGCCGCTGATGAGGGCCACCGTGATGATGGCGAAGGTGGCGCCGAAGCCCACCGTGATGAGCCCGTCGGGGGTGTCAATGCCTTCAAGCCCGAAGTTGGCGAAGGGGTTGCCCACCATCTGGAGGAAGCCGTCCCCGGAGGTCATTGAGTATCCCCACAGGACCCAGATGACTCCCACCATGCCGATGGAGATGAAGCTCATCATCATCATGTTCAGCGCGGCTTTGGCCCGGGTCATGCCGCCGTAGAAAAATGCCAGACCCGGTGTCATCAACAGCACAAGCGCCGCCGACACCATGATCCATACGTGACCTGCGGTAAGTTCCATGGTGCACGCCTCTCTTGTCTATGTGGTCGAAATTTTGCGGAGATGATCCGCCTGCCAACGCCTTTTGCGTCCTGTAACGAGTGTGTCGGCGCTGTGTTTCGGCCGCGGAGGATTTGTATTGCGGGGCTGTTACAACAACCTCTAGGAAGTAAATGGTGCATATCTGGCTTGTTACGGTTATGTTTCACCCCTCCCGCCGGAGCCCGGCACCCACATATGCAAGGACCACTGGACCATGACGGCAGATACCCGCGTGAGCCGCGCTACATCGCGGATTTTATCGATGCTGCGCAGGGACAGGCAGAAGCTCCCGCGCGACATCAAGGTGATGCTGGCCGCGGCGTTCCTGATTGCGCTGGGATTCGGTCTTGTTGCCCCCGTGTTGCCGCAATTCGCCACAACCTTCGGGGTGGGAAATACCGAGGCGTCCGTGATCGTGGCCATCTTCGCGTTCATGCGGCTGGTCTTCGCCCCTGCGGGCGGCGCCCTCATAGGCCGGCTGGGCGAACGCCCCGTCTATGTCACGGGGCTGCTGATCGTGGCCGCATCCACCGCTGCGTGCGCCTTCGCCCAGGACTATTGGCAGCTGCTGCTGTTCCGCGGGCTGGGCGGCGCCGGCTCAGTGATGTTCACCGTGGCGTCGATGGCGCTGGTGGTCCGGCTCGCGCCGCCCGAGAGCAGGGGCCGCGTCTCGGGTGCCTATGCGTCCGCGTTCCTCATCGGGAACGTGTGCGGCCCTATTGTCGGCGGGCTCCTGGCAGGTTTCGGCCTGCGCGTTCCCTTCCTGGCGTACGCGGCCGCCCTGGTGGTAGCCGCCGTCGTGGTCCAGACGCAGCTGAGCCATCAGCGCCGGGGCAGCGGGCCCCGGCAGGAACGCGCGGACATGCCGCTGGCCGAGGCCCTGGCTGCAGGGACGTACCGGACGGCGCTGGTGTCCAGCTTCGTGAACGGCTGGGCCACGTTCGGGGTCCGGATGGCCACCGTTCCGCTGTTCGCGGTGGCCGCGCTCGGCGCGGGGCCTGAAGCGGCGGGGTTTGCCTTGGCGGTCTTTGCTGCCGGCAACGCGGCGGCCCTGACGTTCTCGGGCCGGCTGGCCGATACCCTGGGCCGTAAGCCCATGATGGTGGCCGGGCTGCTGGTGGCGGGTGCCTCCACGGCTGCCATCGGCTTCACCACCGGGCTAGGCTGGTTCCTGGCGGCATCGGCGCTTGCCGGCATCGGCTCGGGACTCTTCGGCCCTGCCCAGCAGGCCGCCGTCGCCGATGTGATCGGCAACGGGCGGTCCGGCGGGAAGGTGCTGGCCGTGTACCAGATGACGTCCGACGTCGGCGCGATCGTGGGGCCGGTCCTGGCCGGCGTGCTGGCCGACCGGCTGGGCTACGGCTGGGCCTTCGGGGTGACCGGCGGCATCATGGTGGTGGCGGCGTGCTCCTGGCTTGCCACCCGGGAGAGCCTGCGGAAGCCCGCGGCGTAACCGCGGGCTGCAGCTGCGGCTAGTTCAGCAGGGCGTCCACGAAGCCTTCAACCTCGAAGGGGGCAAGGTCGTCTGCCCCTTCCCCGAGGCCGATCAGCTTCACCGGGACGCCGAGAGTCTTTTGGATTGCGACGACGATGCCGCCCTTGGCGGTTCCATCCAGTTTGGTCAGGACGATGCCGGTGATGTTGACCACTTCGGAGAACACCCGGGCCTGGTTCAGGCCGTTCTGGCCGGTGGTTGCGTCCAGCACCAGGAGGACCTCGTCCACTTCGGCCAGCTTCTCCACCACGCGCTTGACCTTCCGGAGTTCGTCCATCAGGCCCACCTTGTTCTGCAGCCGGCCGGCGGTGTCGATCATCACGACGTCGACTTCCTGGTCGATGCCGGCCTTGACCGCCTCGTAGGCAACCGAGGCGGGATCTGCGCCGTCAATGTCCGACTTGACGGTGGGAACGCCGACGCGCTGGCCCCAGGTTGCCAGCTGCTCTGCAGCGGCAGCACGGAAAGTGTCCGCCGCGCCGAGCAGGACGTCCTTGTCTTCTGCCACCAGCACGCGGGCAAGCTTGCCTACGGTGGTGGTCTTGCCGACGCCGTTCACGCCGACTACCATCATCACGGCAGGCCTGTCGGCGTGCCGCTGGACGTTGAGCGTGCGGTCCATGGTGGGATCGACGAGCTTGATGAGCTCCTCCCGCAGCAGCAGTTTGACCTGCTCAGGGGTACGGGTGCCCAGCACCTTCACGCGTTCGCGCAGCGCGTCCACGAGCTGCATGGTGGGTTCGGTGCCGAGGTCTGCGAGGAGGAGCGTTTCCTCCACTTCGTCCCAGACGTTTTCGTCGATCTTGTCGCTCGAGAGCAGGGCCAGGAGCCCCTTGCCCATGACGTTGTTGGAGCGGACCAGCCGTTCGCGGAGGCGGACCAGCCGGCCTGCCACAGGCAGCGGGGTTTCCACCGGAATGACTTCAAGTCCGGCGGCGTTGTCCGGGACTTCGGTGGCCTCCAGGCCTTCAAGGTCCGCGCCGTCCGGGGCCGTGCGGTCTGCCACCGAGCCCGGGCGGTCCTCCACCGCCGTGCTGCCGCCCCGCGGCAGGACGGGGTCGTTGGCGTCCCGCGTGCCGGGGTAGCGCGTGATGTTCTTCCGGGTCTTCATCAGGACCGGAATCAGCCCGCCGAGAACCACCAGGGCAGCAAGGATGGACAGAAGTATGGGAAGGATGTCATTCACTCCCCTAGCTTCTCATAGACGCCGGGGCTCTTTTGGGGGCCGGGGAGGCAGTTGACCTGCCGTTACACCGGCGGCGTCAGACCTCGGCCCCAAGCCTCTGGCTGATCACGGTGGAGACGCCGTCGCCGCGCATGGTGACGCCGTACAGGGCGTCGGCAACTTCCATGGTCCGCTTCTGGTGGGTGATGACGATGAGCTGGCTGGATTCCCGGAGTTCTTCGAAGATCGTGATGAGCCGGCCCAGGTTGGTGTCGTCCAGGGCCGCCTCCACCTCGTCCATGACGTAGAACGGCGAAGGCCGCGCCTTGAAGATGGCAACGAGCAGGGCCACCGCGGTCAGCGAGCGTTCGCCGCCGGACAGGAGCGACAGCCGCTTGATCTTCTTGCCGGCGGGACGGGCCTCCACGTCGATGCCGGTGGTGAGCATGTCGGACGGGTCGGTCAGGACCAGCCGCCCCTCGCCGCCCGGGAAGAGCCTGGCGAAGACCCGGGTGAACTGGGCCTGGGTATCCTCGAACGCCTCCGTGAACACCCGCTGGACACGGTCATCCACTTCCTTGATGATGTCGAGGAGGTCCTTCCGGCTGGCCTTCAGGTCTTCCAGCTGGGCGCTGAGGAACTGGTGGCGCTCCTCAAGCGCGGCGAATTCCTCCAGCGCCAGGGGGTTGACCCTGCCCAGGCCGGCGAGGTCCCGTTCGGCCTTCTTCAGCCGCTTTTCCTGCTCTGCCCTGTCATAGGGTTTACCCTCCACGATGTCCGCACCGGTGTGGTCCACGGGGGCGCGAAGGGCGGCCCATTTGTCACCGCTCTCCCCCGCCGGGACGGGAACCGGGACGTCCGGGCCGAACTCGGCCACCAGGGCATCGGGGGTGATCCCCAGTTCGTCAATGGAGCGGCTCTCGAGGGCTTCGATCCGTGCCTTTTGCTGGGTCCGGGCGAGTTCATCACGGTGGACGTTGTCCGTGAGGTCGGCGAGTTCACGGGCCAGCAGTTCGTTTGCGGTCCGGATCGCGGCGAGCTCCCGGTCCCGCTGCTCCCGGTTTTCCTCCGCCAGGTCCCGCTCATGCTGTGCCAGGTCCACGGACACGTCCACATGGCGAAGGGCCAGGCCGACGGCGGCGGAAACGGCTGCCGCCCGCCGCGCCTTGATGCGGCGGACCCGGGCGCGTTCGGCAGCTTCCTCGCGTGCCCTGCGTTCCGTTGCGGCCGCGCGCTCCAGGGATGCGGCCCGGTTCCGTGTGGCCGCGAGCTGCTCCTCTGCGCTGCGGAGCGACAGCCGTGCCTCCACTTCGGCGCTGCGGGCATGGGAGGCCGCCTGGGCCAGCGCGTCACGGTGCCCGGTGGAGGGCTCCTCTTCCAGCGGGACTTCCTGCGCTGCGGCCAGGCGGGCAGTGACGGCCGCGAGCGCCTCCTCCTCGGCGGCAACGTTCTCCTCAGCCTTGGCCAGCGATGCCGCCAGGCGGTCGCTTTCCCCGACGGCGCTGCGAAGGACGGAGTTCAGGTGGCCCAGGCGTTCTGCCACGGCGGCCAGCCTGGCGTCCGAGTCATGCAGCCTGTCCAGTGCGGCGTCGGCATGCTCCTGCGCCTCGGCCCGCCGGGCCTCGGCGCCGGCCAGGGCGAACCTGTTCCGCTCCAAACCTGCCATGACCTCGGCAAGTTCGCTCTCGGCGTCGTCCACGGCGGCCTGCACCTCGAGGAGGGACGGCGCCGTCGCCGAACCGCCCGTGGCTGACATGGCCGTAAAGATGTCTCCGGCCCGGGTGACGGCAGTCAGCTCCGGCTGCGCCGCCACCAGGGCGGACGCCGCCTGGATGTCGGGGACGACGGCGGTGCCGGACAGCAGGTGCGCCACGAGAGGTGGGCATGGGGACGCGGATGTGACGAGGTTCACTGCCCAGTGTGCCCCCGCGGGGAGGGGCGCCGTTGCGTCCGCCGGCTTTTCCGCAGTTCCATCAGCCGATTCGACGAGCAGCGACGCGCGTCCGGCGTCGTGGTCCTTCAGAAGCTGGACCACGGCGACAGCAGTGGCGGAATCCTGGACCACGACGGCCTCGGAGGCCTCGCCCAGGACCGCGGCGATGGCGGTCTCGAAGCCCGGCGTCACGGCCAGTTGCCCTGCCAGCGATCCGTGGATCCCTTCGAGGCCCGCGTGCAGGGCGTGGCTGGCGCCGTCCTTCCGTTCGAGGCCCAGCTTCAGGGCGTCCCGCCGCGCCACCAGGGCGTCACGCTTCCGGACTCCCTCGCTGACGGCGGCCTGGAGGCCTGCGATCTGCTGGACCACCGTGTCCAGGGCGTCGCTGGCGGCCTCGTAGTCGGCGTCAAGGGATTCCTCCCCCTCCTCAACGCCCGCCACCTGGTTTTCCAGGGCCGCGAATTCGGCCTGGGCGCGCGCCCGCCGTTCGTTCCCGGCGGCAAGAGATTCGCGCAGCCTGCCCAGCTCCGCCTGGGCGGATTCCACCCGTGACCTCGCCGCCGCCACCTGGCCGGCCAGGCGGGCCAGGCCCTCACGCCGGTCGGCTGCCGCGCGGAGCTCTGCAGTGAGCCGCTTGTCCTCTTCCAGGGCAGCGCGTTCCGCGTCGGCCTTGTCCGCCGAGGCTGTTTCGAGGGCGCTTCGCCGGTCCAGGATGTCCCGCTCCAGTTCGGCAAGCTCCTGACGGACCCTGGCCGCCTGGCGTTCCAGCTGTTCCGGATCGCGGCCGGGCGGCGGGGCCTCCACGGAACCGAGGAGGCTGCTGCGTTCCTGCGCCAAGGAGCCCAGGGACCGCAGGCGCTCCCTGGTGGCGGACAAACGGTACCAGGCGTCCCTGGCGGCGTTCAGCTGGGGGGTTGCTTCAGCTGCACGTTGTTCCAGCACGGCCTGCTCCCGGCGGCCGGTCTCCAGCTCCCCGGCAACGAGGGTCCGGCGTTCCTTGAGGGCGGCCTCGTCCGCTACGTCCTGTTCCAGCGCCAGCTGAAGCTGGACGAGGTCGTCGGCCAGGAGGCGGGCGCGGGCATCGCGGACATCGAACTGGACACGCTGGGCCCGGCGGGCCACTTCGGCCTGTTTCCCCAAGGGCGTGAGCTGGCGGCGGATTTCCCCGGTGAGGTCGGTGAGGCGCTGCAGGTTGGCCTGCATGGCGTCCAGCTTGCGCACCGTTCTTTCCTTGCGCCGGCGGTGCTTCAGGATGCCGGCCGCTTCCTCGATGAAGCCGCGGCGGTCCTCCGGCGTGGCGTGCAGGACACGGTCAAGCTGGCCCTGGCCCACAATGACGTGCATCTCGCGGCCGAGGCCGGAGTCCGACAGCAGTTCCTGGATGTCCAGCAGGCGGCAGCCGGCGCCGTTGATGGCGTATTCCGAGCCGCCCGAGCGGAACAGGGTCCGCGAGATGGTCACTTCGCTGTACTCGATGGGGAGGGCGCCGTCAGTGTTGTCGATGGTCAGCGACACATGGGCCCGGCCCAGCGGCGGCCGGCCCGAGGTGCCGGCGAAGATGACGTCTTCCATCTTGCCGCCGCGAAGGGTCTTGGCACCCTGTTCCCCCATGACCCACGCCAGGGCGTCCACCACGTTGGACTTTCCGGATCCATTGGGGCCGACCACCGCGGTAACCCCCGGCTCGAAATTGAAGGTGGTGGCGGACGCGAATGACTTGAACCCCCGGACGGTCAGGCTTTTGAGGTGCAAGGCGTTTCGGTTCTCCTGCTCGGCGGACGCGGATGGTGGGGACAGCCACGGATACCTACAATCTACTGCGGGCCGGGACATTTTCGTGCAGAAGCCCGGCCGGGCCGGGCCGGATGCCCTGTCCTGCATGTGCAGGAATGGACAGGCACCGGGCATGATTAGTCCTTGGGCTTTGTGCTTGAGGGGGCGGTTACCCGCCACAGCACGGGACGGACACGAACAGAGGCTTGATTTGATAGGGAATGCAACATTCCGGCACCGCAACACCGCTCTGCTCTCGGTGATCGGCGTCCAGGCTCCGCGGATTGTCAGTTCAACGGAATTCGACCACCGGCTGGCATCCACCCTGCGCCGGCTGAAATTTCCCCCAAGGCTGCTCGAGCGGGTAGCCGGTGTCACGCACCGCAGGTGGTGGGCACCCGGTACCTCCTTCGACGACGCCGCCATCGAGGCAGGCGCAAAGGCCCTGGCGGACTCCGGCATCGAAGCGTCCGAGGTGGGACTGCTGATCAACACCTCCGTCACGCGGCGGAACCTCGAACCGTCCGTCGCGGTCAAGATCCACCACGGACTGGGCCTGCCGTCCTCCGCCATGAACTTCGACGTCGCCAACGCCTGCCTGGGGTTCGTCAACGGCATGACCCTGGCCGCGAACATGATCGACTCCGGCCAGATCAAGTACGCGGTGATCGTCAACGGCGAGGATGCACAGGCCACGCAGGAGGCCACCCTGGCCCGGCTGCAGAGGCCCGAAACAACCCGCGAGGACTTCAACCGCGAGTTCGCCACGCTCACCCTGGGCTCAGGGGCCGCTGCGGCCGTCCTGGGACCGGCGGACGAACACCCGGGGGCGCACCGGATCCTCGGCGGCGTGATGCGGGCCGGGACGGAGCACCACGAACTGTGCGTCGGCGGCATCGACGGCATGGCCACCGACACCAAGGGCCTTCTCGACGGCGGCCTGCAGCTGGTGCTCGACGCCTGGCACGAGGCCCAGCCCGAGTGGGATTGGGGCTCGATGGACCGTTATGTCACGCACCAGGTGAGTACGGCGTACACCCAGGCCATCGTTGACGCCATCGACCTGGACCCGGACAAGGTGCCCATCACGTTCCCGCACTGGGGCAACGTGGGGCCGGCGTCGCTCCCCATGACGCTGGCCGCCGAGTCCCAGAACCTCAATGAGGGGGACCGCGTGCTGTGCATGGGCGTCGGTTCCGGCCTCAACACCGCCATGGTGGAAATCGTTTGGTAACCGCCGACTGGCCCGGCGTCGACCCGGAATGGTCACGCGGAATCGATGTGCCGTCCACCTCAGCCGCAGATGAACCCGGAACGGTGCGCCGCTGGCACCTCCTGGACAACGGAGCGCAGCTGTCCCGCCGCGGCCTGGCTCCTGCCGGCACCCTGCTCTGCGTGCACGGCAACCCGACGTGGTCCTACCTGTGGCGGACGCTGCTGGCCGCCGGATCGCGCCCGGAGCAGCCCTGGCGCGTGGTGGCCGTGGACCAGCTGGACATGGGCTTCTCCGAGCGGACCGGGACATTCCGCCGGCTGGCGGACAGGATCAACGATCTTGGCGACCTCACCGCCGCCCTGGAGCTGGACGGCCCCGTGGTCACCGTCGGCCACGACTGGGGCGGGGTGATCAGCCTCGGCTGGGCCCTGGCCCATCCGCAGCAGCTCGCCGGGGTGGTGCTGACCAACACCGCGGTCCACCAGCCTGCCGGCTCACCCATCCCGCCGGCGCTGCGCCTTGCCCTGCACCCCGCCGTGCACAAATGGGGCACAACGACGTCGGACGCTTTCCTGCGGATCACCCATGCCCTGGCACGCCCGCAGCTTGCCCCCGGGGTCCGGCGCGCGTTCATGGCCCCGTACGCGGGCGCCGGCCGCCGCGGGGGCGTGGGGAACTTCGTGGCGGACATCCCCGCGGACCCATCCCATCCCAGCTTTGCCGCGCTCAGGCGCGTCGCCGAAGGAGTGCGCGGGCTGAAGGTTCCAGCGCTCCTGCTCTGGGGCCCGCGGGATCCGATCTTTTCCGACCGGTACCTCAAGGACCTGATCGGCCGGCTGCCGGACGCGAAAGTACACCGCTTCGAAGGAGCCGGCCACCTGGTCGCGGAGGACCGGGATATCGCCGGTCCCGTCTTCGAGTGGCTCGCCGGGTACGGCGTGGACAGTGCGGCGGGCGGCGGGGGGACTGTGTTTGCGGCGGCAGCCCAGCCTGCCGCGCCTTCCCAGGCTGTGTCTTCCCATGCGGCGCCTGAGCCTGCCGTGCGTTCCCTCACGGCAGATTCCGGCACCGGCTTTACGCCTTTGTGGGAACCGCTGGCGGAGCTCGCGGCAGGACCGGCCGGCGGGGACACCGCCGTCGCTGAAATGGCCTCGGACGGGAGCGTCTCCCGTTCGCTCAGCTGGCTGGAGCTTGAACAGCAGATCGCCGCCGTGGCCAAGGGACTCCGGCAGGCCGGGGTACGGACGGGCAGCCGTGTGAGCCTGATGGTTCCACCCGGCGTGGACCTGACCGTGGTCCTCTACGCCTGCCTGCGGCTCGGCGCCGTGGTGGTGGTGGCGGACGCCGGACTCGGCACCCGGGGCCTGAGCCGCGCCGTCAAGGGCGCCGCCCCGGATTTCCTTATCGGCATCGACAAGGCCCTCGCCGCAGCCTCAGTACTCGGCTGGCCCGGGCGGCGGATCAGCGTGCGGGACCTGCCCTCCGCCCGCCGCCGGCTCCTCGCCGTCGAGACCTCCCTCGCCGCCCTGGCCCGCCAGGGCAAGCTCATGACACCCGTCCTGCAGGACCCGGACCCGGATGCGCCCGCCGCGGTGCTCTTCACCTCAGGCTCCACCGGACCCGCCAAGGGTGTGGTGTACACGCAGCGGCGGCTGGCGGCGATGCGGGACACCGTGGCCGCGACGCTGGGGATCCGTCCCGGCGCACGCCTGGTGGCCGGGTTCGCGCCCTTCGCCCTGCTGGGACCGGCCCTGGGGGCGGTCTCCGTGACGCCCGCCATGGACGTCACCGCACCGCGCACCCTCACAGCCCGCGCACTGGCGGACGCCGCCGCGGCCATCGACGCCACCGTGGTCTTCGCCTCCCCCGCGGCACTGCGCAACGTCCTCGCCACCCGGAACAACCTGGGCCAGGCCAGCCGGCAGGCCCTGGGACGCGTGGACCTGCTCCTCTCGGCCGGCGCCCCCGTGGCCGAAACGCTCCTCGCGGAGACGCAGCGGCTGCTGCCCCACGCCTCGCTGCATACCCCCTATGGAATGACCGAGGCACTGCCGGTTACCGACATCAGCTATGAACAGATCCGTGCCGCCGCGGCAGACGCTGCCGCCGGACATACGGCAGGGGCCGGCAACGGCGTGTGCGTGGGACGGCCCGTGCACGGCGCCCGCGTAGCGGTCATCCCGCTCGCTGCGGACGGCACCGCCCCCGGCGACACACCCGTCACGGAACCGGGAACCACCGGCGAGATCCTGGTGAGCGCACCGCATGTGAAGGAAACCTACGACAGGCTCTGGCTGACCCAGCGTGAGAGCATCCGCACGGCCGGCTGGCACCGCACCGGCGACGTCGGACACTTCGACGGTGCCGGCCGGCTCTGGGTGGAAGGACGCCTGGCCCATGTCGTCACCGCGCCGGACGCCGTGGTGACTCCGGTGGGCGCAGAACAGGCTATCGAACGGCTGGACGGCGTCGGGCTGGCGGCCGTCGTCGGCGTCGGCCCTTCCGGGACGCAAGCTGTGGTGGCCGTCGTCGAGACGATGCCGCAGGCCCGCCGGGCGGGCCCCGCCGCGCAGCAGCTCGCAGCGCGGGTCCGGGAAGCGGCCCGGACGCAAGGCGTCAGCGTCTCCGCCGTCCTGGTTGTGCCCTCCCAGCCCACCGACATCCGCCATAACGCCAAGATCGACCGGACGCGCCTGTCCCGGTGGGCCGCCGCGGTGCTGTCCGGCGGACGGGCGGGCAGGCCATGAGGGTCCTGGTCACCGGGGCGAGCGGCCTGCTGGGCGGCGGGGTGGCGCGGCTGCTGGTCCACCAGGGCCACGACGTCAGCACCTTCCAGCGGCGCCCGGCCCTCGTCGACGGCGCCACGGACCATCCCGGCTCCCTCACGGACGACGATGCCGTCCGCCGCGCCGTTACCGGTGCGGACGGCGTTATCCACCTGGCCGCCAAGGTCTCCTTCACGGGGAAAGCCGCGGACTTCGACGCCGTGAATGTGGACGGCACGCGCCGCCTGCTCCGCGCAGCCCGCAGGGCGGGGGTCAGGGACCTGGTCTTCGTTTCCTCGCCGTCCGTGGCCAACTCGGGGTCCGCGATAGCGGGGTTGGGCGCCGAGCCCGCGGACCCCGCCCGCGCGCACGGCGACTATTCGCGCACCAAAGCCGAAGCCGAACTGCTGGCGCTGGCTGCGGACTCCCCGGATTTCCGGGTCGCAGCGGTGCGGCCGCACATCGTGTGGGGCCCTGGTGACACACAACTGGTGGAACGGGTCCTGGACCGCGCCCGCCGCCGCCGGCTGCCGCTCCTCGACGACGGGGCTGCCCTGATCGACACAACCTACGTGGACAATGCGGCTTCGGCCATCGTCGCGGCGCTGCACCGCATGGAGCACATCCACGGCCGGGCGCTCGTGGTCAGCAATGGTGAACCACGGCCGGTGGGCGAGCTGCTGGCGGGCATCTGTGCAGCAGGTGGCGTCCCGGCTCCGTCCTGGTCCGTTCCGGGCGGCCTGGCGCGGGCGGCAGGGTCCCTGATCGAAGGCCTGTGGACCCGGGCCGGGCGGGCCGGGGAACCACCGATGACCAGGTTCCTCGCCGAGCAGCTCTCCACCGCCCACTGGTTCGACCAGCGCGAAACCCGCCGGCTCCTGGACTGGGCACCGGCAGTATCCCTTGACGAGGGCCTGGCGAGGCTGGCCGCGCACTACCGCGCCCGGTAGGCCGCTGGTCTATTACGCTTCCGCGAGCGTTCCGCTACCAGCGCCCGTTCCGCGGCCGGGGCTGGCAGGCCGGGCAGGTGTAGGACGAACGGTTCATGAACTGTTCGCGCTTCATGACGCTGGACACGCCGGCCGCGGCGCAGCGCTTGCACTCCAGGCCTTCGCGGCCGTAGGCATTTAGGGACCGGTCGAAGTACCCGGAGGCGCCGTTGACGTTGACGTAGAGGGAGTCAAAGCTGGTCCCGCCGGCGGCCAGGGCGTCCAGCATGACCTGCCGGGCTTCCGCGATGACGCGTTCCGTCTCGGCCCGCCGCAGCGTGTCCGTGGGCCTGGCGTAGTGCAGCCGGGCGCGCCAGAGGGCTTCATCGGCGTAAATGTTGCCGATGCCGGACACCAGGCCCTGGTCCAGCAGTGCCCGCTTCAACCCCGTTTTGCGTTTCCGGAGACGCCGGTAGAAAAGGTCAAACGAAAAGGCCGGGTCCAGGGGATCCCGTGCGATGTGGGCCGCTTCCCCTGCGATCAGCGGAAGGGGCGATTCAGCGAGTCCGCCGGGGCCGCCGTCGTCTGTTGGAACCAGGCCGGTGACAAACAGGCCCCCGAAGATCCGTTGGTCCACGAACCGCAGCTGGTCGGGCATGCCGTCGCGGGGGCTGAGCCGGAGGCGGACTTTGAGGTGCTTTTCGTCCGGCACGTCCCTGCCCTGCATCAGGAGCTGGCCGCTCATGCCCAGGTGCGCCATGAGCGCCACCTGCGGCAGGCCGGCACTGTCCCGGGTTCCGGCCGGTGCGCCGGCGCCGGTGTCCAGAAGCGGCATCCAGAGGAACTTGCCTCGCCGCACAACGTCCCCGACGGTGGCGCCCTGCAGGTTCCCGATAAAGTCTTCGGTGCCCAGCGCGTGGCGGCGGATCGAGCGTGGATCAACCACCTCCACCGCCTCGATGGTCCGTCCCCGGACCCAGCTGACCAGGCCGCGCCGGACCACCTCGACTTCGGGAAGTTCGGGCACGGCGCTAGGTTGCGGGGGTGGAGCCGGCGGACGCGGCTGCCCCCGGAGGGTTGCCGGCTCCGGAGAGTACCCGCCAGGCGTCTGCGGCAGCTTCCTGCTCCGCTTCCTTCTTGGAATGGCCGGAGCCCTTACCGTAGGCGGTGCCGCCGACGTGCAGGACTGCAGTAAAGGTCCGCGCGTGGTCCGGCCCGGAGCCATCCACGGCGTAGTGGATGGTGCCCAGCTGGCGGCTGGCGGCCAGTTCCTGGATGCTGGTCTTCCAATCCGTCCCGGCGCCCAGGGCTGCGGCGTCCTTGAGCAGCGGACCGATCAGGCGCATCACCAGCTGGCGGGCTGTCTCGATGTCGTTGGAGACGTAGGTGGCACCGATCAGTGCCTCCATGGTGTCTGCAAGGATTGACGCCTTGTTCTTGCCCTGCGTGAGCTTTTCGCCCTGCCCAAGGTAGATGTACTCCCCGATGCCCAGGCTGCGGCCGATACCGGCCAGCGCGCGGGTACTGACGACGGCGGAACGCCGTTTGGCCAGGTCGCCCTCGGGAAGATCCGGGTTGTCCCTGTACAGGGCATCCGTGACGGAAAAACCCAGGATGGAGTCGCCCAAAAATTCCAGGCGCTCGTTCGTGGGAATGCCGCCGTTTTCGTAGGCGTAGGAACGGTGGGTGAGCGCAAGACGAAGCGTCCCGGCGTCAATAGAGACACCGAGACGCTTCAGAAGCTCTTCAGTTGAAGACATCATGTCAGCCTGAGTGGCCGATTAGACGTCTGCGACCTTGCGTCCCTTGTACTCAAGGAACAGCGCAGTGCCGGCCGAGTCGGTGACGACCTTTGCCTGGTGCGGCAGGCTGTAGGTGACCTGGCCGTTCTCGACGGTCTTCACCAGGTGGGGGGCGGTCGCCTTCCACTGGGAGCGGCGGGCGCGGGTATTCGAGCGAGACATTTTCCGCTTGGGAACAGCCACGGCTAACTCATTTCTCTCTAGACAAACACGTACACATCAATTTTGCCGGTCAGGCTTAGCCATATCAGCTAGGGCAGCCCAGCGAGGATCCAGGACCTCGTGGTGGTGCCCCGGCTCGTCTTCCAGGCGAACTCCACATTCGGAGCAAAGGCCCTGGCAGTCTTCCCGGCACACCGGCTGGAACGGCAGCGCGGTCACTACTGCGTCCCGCAACACCGGTTCAAGATCGATTACATCGTGCTCGACTCGACGTTGCTCTTCATTATCTTCTTCGTCCGAAAGCTCCACGCCTTCATAGAAGAAAAGTTCCTGCACATTGACCTCAAGGTCATACGCAAGGGGATCCAGGCATCGGCCGCACTCACCTGTTACTTCAGTGAGCACGGTACCTGATACCAGAATTCCTTCGTGTACGGCCTCAAGCCTCAGGTCCAGCTCAACATCCGAGCCTTCCTGAACACCAATGAGCGCCACACCAAGGTCACCTGGTGCGGGTACATGTTCCTTCAGTGTCCGCATGCTTCCCGGGCTGCGCCCGAGGTCCTTGACATCGAACGCCAAGGGCGAACCAGCATCTCTTTTAATGAGAACTCCTGTTGAACATATGACCGACGTACCATCTTAGCCTGAAGAGCCACGGGGACTCAAACCGGCCGGCGCACAGTGCCGAAGTACCGGACAAGCCTACCCTTTCGGGTGCTGGTTGTGCGGAGGCTCGCCCGCGAGCATCCGCCGCTGCACTGACCGGGGCACATAGTCGGAGACGTTGCCGCCAAGGCCTGCCACCTCCTTGATCAGGGTGGAGGACAGGTGAAGATAGTGCGCCTCAGCCGGCAGGAAGACTGTTTCCACGCCGCTGAGCTGCCGGTTCATGGTGGCCATGGGCAGCTCGTAGTCGAAGTCCGACGATGACCTCAGGCCTTTGACGATGGCTGAGACGCCCCGCTGCCGGCAGTACTCGGCCAGCAGCCCTCCCCCTACGGGTTCCACCACGATGCCTTTGAGCGAGGCGAGGGTTTCCCGCGCCATCTCCAGGCGCTCGGTCAGGGTGAACCTGTACTTCTTGGCCTGGTTGGTGGACACGGCCACAATGACTTCATCGAACAGGCCGGCCGCCCGTGCAATAACCTCGAGATGGCCGTTGTGGATGGGGTCGAAAGATCCGGGGCAGACAGCGCGTCTCATGCTCCGAACCTACCCCATGGGAAGGCCGGGATACCATGACTGGATGCATGCACCACGGGAAGTTTCCGCGCCCACGGCTCCCGCTCCCTGGCAGCGCACAGCCCTCGGAGCGAACCTCCTCTCCCCCGGCGGAGGGCTGGGCGTCACCATCTTCGAGGAGATGACCACCCTGGCTGTCCAGACAGGCGCCATCAACCTCGGCCAGGGATTTCCGGACGAGGACGGACCACTGGAAATCAGGGAAGCCGCCCGGGCCGCCATCGCAGCCGGCGCGAACCAGTATGCACCGGGCAAAGGCATCCCGGAACTGCGTGAGGCAGTGGCGGCACACCAGCAGCGCTTCTATGGCCTTGCGCCCGACCCCGCCACCGAGGTGGTCATCACCACCGGCGCCACCGAGGCCATTGCCGCCGCGCTCCTGGCGTTCGCCGGGCCTGGCGACGAGGTTCTGACCCTGGAACCCTTCTACGATTCCTACGGCGCCGTGATCGGCCTGTCCGGCGCAACGCACAAGACCGCCCCGCTGCTGGCCCCGGACTTCATGCCGGACATGGCAGCACTCGAAGCCGCGTTCAGCCCGCGGACAAAGATTGTCCTCCTGAACAACCCCCACAACCCGACCGGCGCAGTCTTCCCGCGGGAGGTGCTGCAGCGGATCGTCGAGCTGGCACGCACGCACAACAGCATCATCGTCACGGATGAGGTCTATGAACACCTCACGTTCGGCGTCAGCCACGTGCCGGTTGCATCCCTGCCCGGAGCCGCGGACCGCACCATCACGATCTCCTCCGCAGGCAAGACGTTCTCCCTGACCGGGTGGAAGATCGGCTGGCTCACGGGCCCGGAGGAGCTGGTGGCCGCCGTGCGGACCGTCAAGCAGTTCCTCACCTACAGTTCGGGCACCCCGTTCCAGTCGGCCATCGCCCTGGGCCTGGGCCTGCCGGACTCCTTCTACGAGGGCATCGCGGCATCCCTGCAGCAGAAGCGGGACATCCTGAGCGAAGGGCTCCGCGCCGCAGGCTTCGACGTCTTTTCCCCGCAGGGCACATACTTCGTCAATGTTGACACTGCTCCCCTGGGCATCACCGACTCGGTGGACCTTGCCCGGAGGCTTCCGGCCCTGGTGGGAGTCGCCGCGATCCCGGTCCCCGTGTTTTGCCACGAGGAGGGGGCACAGCGGACCCGAAGCCTGCTCCGGTTCGCCTTCTGCAAGAAGGACGGCGTCCTGCACGAGGCCGCCGCACGCCTGGCTTCCCTCAGCGGCAGGCTCTGATGCCAGCCGGGCGTGACACCCGGGCGCGGTTCCTGCGGACCACCGGGCAGCACGCGTCCATTGAACCGGATGCCTTCACCGAGGGCAGCTACGTCCTGAGCATCGGCGGCGCGGAACAGTCCCACGTCAACCTTCTCCGGCCGGAGGAGATCTTCTACGAGTACCTCCGCCGGATCGGCCACCTGGTGGACCTTGCAGCACCTGCCGGGGAGCCTGTCCGCGCGCTGCACCTGGGGGCCGGGGCACTGACCCTGGCGCGGTATATCCAGGCAACCCGGCCGGGATCGGCGCAGTATGCCGTGGAGCTGGAGCGTGAGCTGCTTGACTTCGTCCTGCGCCAGCTCCCCCTGCCCGAGGGCACGGACCTGCACACTGTCACCGGCGATGCCCGGGATTCACTGGCCCGGGAGGACCCGGAACTCCGGTTCGACGTCGTCATCCTGGACATCTTCTCCGGGCCGGAGGCACCGGCGCACCTGGCATGCAGCGCGTTCTACCGGGAAATTAGGGACCGGCTCAGCCCCGGCGGTGTGCTGATCGTCAATGTGGGTGACGAACCGGGGCTCACCCTGGTCCGAAGCCAGGTGGCGGCCATGCGGGAGGCCATGGCGGATGTGGCTGCCTTCGCAGAAGCGGGCATGTTCGAGGGCCGCCATCCCGGAAACGTGATCCTTGCGGGCACGCAGACCCCGTGGCCCCGGGACTGGACGGCCGAACTGACCGCCCGGGGGCCGCACCCGGCGAAAGTCCTGGCCGGACTGGATCTGGACCCCTTTGCGGTCTGACCGCTGAGCATCTCGGGCGCCGGCCCGGCTAGCGTTCCGCGTCTTCCGCCGCTTCCGGAACGTCGCCCTCGTCGATGGCGTCCGGCACGTTGGGCTCCGCGTACCACAGCCTGGTCTCGCCGTATTTCTTCTCCGCGAACCGGGCCAGGGCGTCAGGCCACTGTGGCTCCGGGGAACGGGACGACCGCTCCACCACCACCACGGCGGCAGCCGACAGGTGCGGTGCGAGCTTCTGGAGCGCGGCATTCAAGGCCACCTCCTCAAGCGGGTACGGCGGGTCCATGAAGACAAGGTCCCACTCAGCAGTCTCCGGGGCACGGTCCAGGAAGGGTTCGACCTTCGAGCGGTGCACGGTGACGGCCTTGCGCCCCAGCACGCCGTTGACGAGGTCGGCATTGCGCTGGCACACTGCACTCGCCTTCCCGTCCGACTCCACCAGGTCGACTGTCTGCGCTCCCCTGCTGCCGCTCTCAACCCCCAGGGAGCCGGAGCCGGCATAAAGGTCCAGGACCCTGGCACCGGCAATGACGTTGAAGGCATCAAGCCGGGAGAAAAGCGCCTCCTTGACCCGGTCCGTGGTGGGCCTGGTCAGGGAACCGGGAACGGCTGTGAGGGGGGAGCCGCCGGCGGCCCCCGCAATGATCCGGCTCACCGGGCACTCCTGTCTGCGAAGCCAGGCAATCCGGCGCGCACCATGCTATCCGCGTTCAAGGAACGCCTCCTTTTCCGGATTGAGGTACTTCTCTATGGCTTCGGCAAGCTCGGGACGGGCCGCCAGTGCGGGGTCCCCGCCCACGATCTGCTGGGCATCTTCCCGTGCCCGGGCAATAACATCCCCGTGTTCCAGGACCCGCAGCAGCTTCAGGGTGGAGCGTCCGCCTGACTGCGAGGCACCAAGAATGTCGCCCTCGCGACGCATCTTGAGGTCCTCCTCGGACAGCGCAAACCCGTCGGTGGTTGCGGCCACTGCCTCCAGCCTGCGCCGGCTGGGGTGGCCCGGTTCAAGGGAGGTCACCAGCAGGCAGGTCCCCGGGAGCCCGCCCCGGCCCACCCGGCCGCGGAGCTGGTGCAGCTGGGAGATCCCGAACCTGTCGGCATCAAGGATGACCATCAGGGTTGCATTGTGGACGTCCACGCCCACCTCGATCACGGTGGTGGACACCAGCAGCTTGATGCGGTTCGCCGCAAAATCGTCCATCACCCCAAACTTCAGGTCCGGCTCCTGGCGGCCATGGAGGGGTGCCAGCGGCACCCCGGACAAGGACGGCTCCTCCAGCAAATGCTCGACGACGGCTGTCACCGAGGCGAGCTCCCGCCCGCCTTCGCCTTCCGTGTCCCCCGCCGGAGGTGCCGCTTCACCGGGACTGAAGTCGCCGTCGTCGTCCGTTCCGATCCTGGGGCAGACGACGTATACCTGGTGGCCCGCGTCAATCTCTTCCCGCGCCCTTGCCCAAATGCGGCCTGCCCACGCCGGGTTCTCGGCCAGCCCCACCAGGTGCGTGGAAATGGGGGCCCTGCCGGCCGGCAGTTCGTTCAGGACGGACGTTTCGAGGTCGCCGAAAACGGTCATGGCGACCGTACGCGGAATGGGCGTGGCCGTCATGACGAGCAGGTGCGGGGGCTTCCTGGCCTTGGCCCGGAGCGCGTCACGCTGCTCCACGCCGAACCTGTGCTGCTCATCCACCACGATCAGGCCGAGGTCGTAGAAGGAAACGTTGTCGCTGAGGAGGGCGTGGGTACCGATGACGATCCCAGCGGTTCCGGACGCGGCATCGAGCATGGCCTGGCGCCGTGCCGCCGTAGGCATGGACCCGGTGAGCAGCGAGACCTGGACGGAGGCGCCGTCCATGCCGCCCAGCAGGCCGTCGCCGGACAGGGGCCCCAGCGTGCGGCGGATCGAATCGAAATGCTGTGCGGCGAGGACTTCCGTGGGTGCCAGCAGGGCCGCCTGGCCCCCGGCATCCACCACCTGCAGCATTGCCCGGAGCGCCACCACGGTCTTGCCGGAGCCCACTTCGCCCTGCAGGAGCCGGTTCATGGGGGTGTCCCGGGCCAGCTCGTCCCCGAGGGTCTCCCCGACGGCGGCCTGCCCGGCAGTGAGGGTGAAGGGAAGATCGGCGTCGAAGCGGGCCAGGAGACCGTCCGGTACGGGCCTGCGCGCGGTGGCTTCCTCCGCGGCAAGCTGGGCGCGGCGGCGGGCCAGCGCGGACTGCAGCACCAGCGCTTCCTGGTAGCGGAAACGGCGGCGCGCCTGCTGCCAGTCACCGGCTGACTCCGGCTCGTGGATCAGCCGGTACGCCGTGGCAATGGGGAGGAATTCCTCCCGTGCCGCGATGTCGGAGGGGATGGGGTCGGGCAGGGAGTCGAGGTCAGCGGTTTCGAGCAGCGTGGAGACGGCCTTTTGGATTTTCCAGCTGGGCAGCTTGGACGTGGCCGGGTACACGGGGATGGGCATGGCGGCCATCTTTTCCGGATCGCGGCCGTTGCCACTGAACATGTCCTCGTCCAGGAGCTGGTAGTCCGGGTTGGTGAGGCCGAGTGAACCCTTGAAGCTGGTGACCTTGCCGGAAAAGAGGGCCAGCCGGCCCTGGAGCAGCTCCGCCTGGGCCTTGTAGCCGTTGAAGAAGCTGATTTTTAGGGTCCCTGGCGCTTTGCCGCGGTACTCCGTGCCGCCTACCAGCCGAAGTCCCTGTTTTCCGTCGTCGTCCGAAACCACGACGTCGGTGATGGTGCCGCGCCGCGCCTGCATACGGCGGGTGCTGCTGGACAGGACCCGTGCGATCAGGGTGACTTCCTCGTCCCGCGGGATCTCGCTGATGGGGGTCAGCTCCCCGCGGTTCATGTAGCGGCGCGGGTAATAGTTGAGCAGCCCCTCCACCGTGGTGATGCCCAGGTGCTTTTCAATGACTGCGGCGGAACGCTTGCCAAGCCGGCGTTCCAGCGCCAGGTCCAGTTCAGCGCTCATGCCCGCTGGAGTTCACTGCATCCGCTGCCGGATCGCGCGGCAGGGCAAGTTCGCTGATGCTGATGTTGGCGGGCTCGCCGAGGGACCGGATGATGTCGACGGCGGGCTCCCCCTCTGGCACGTGGACGTGGACGCGCCACCGGTAGTTGCCCTCGGAATCAGGCCCGCTGCCCACCTGGCTCATGATGACCGATTCGCCGATTTCGTCCAGCCGCTGCCGGAGGGTGGCTGCGTTGAGCGGGGAAAGGCTGATGGTGCACATGACTTCCACGCCGTCGTCGTCCGGCATGGCGGTGTGGATGTGCGGATCCGACACGTCATAGCCGTGCAGTCCGTCGAGGAGCTCGCTTTGGAGCTCCTCGCCAAGGATCGCCGAGCGCAGGCAATCGAGGATCAGCAGCATTCCCACCCCGCCTGCGTCCACCACGTGCGCGGAAGTCAGGGCTGCCAGTTGGTCCTCGGTGTGGATCACGGCTGCGAGGGCGGCTTCGACGGCAGCGTCCAGGGCGAGACCCAGGGCGTGGTTGCTGTCGTCGCCGTTTTGCCCTGCGTCCACGGCGGCGGCAGCCCGGGCCGCCGCTTCCATGACGGAGAGCATGGTGCCGGGCACGGGGTCGCTCAGGGCTGACCAGGCGCGGATCTGGGCGCGGTTTAGCGCTGCTGCGAGGAGCGTGGATGTAAGGCGGGTGTGCCCCGCAAGCGGCTCGGCGGCGGCAGTCAGGAACACCGAAAGAAGCGTTCCCGAGTTTCCCCGTGCTTCTTCCATTGCGGCCTGCCCGGCGGTGGCCAGGACGGCGCCCACGTCCATCTGTGCAGGCTGGTCCCCGCCGGCGGACACGGCCCGGGAGGCCGCCCGGACGGTGACGTAGAGGTTTGTCCCGGTGTCGCCATCGGCCACCGGGAAAATATTGATGGCATTCAGGCGGTCGCTGTGGTTGCCAAGTGCCGTCTCCGCCTTGCCCAACCACCTCTTCATCGCTTGCGCGTTGGCGGCAACCTTAGTGTGCAAAGTGATCCCATCCCCCGGTGTCCGCGGACCGGCCCGCTATCGTGACGCCCGGGCGCTCGTTGATTCCCAGTGCTTGTATTGAGCCTATCGCAGTGAATCCGGCGGGCAGCAGGGTGCCGGAGGGGAATGTGGCCAGCAGCCCGTGGTCTTCGCCGCCGCCGAGCACCCAGTCTCCGGCATCAGTGTGCAGGTGTTCTGCTGCGTGCCGGAGGGCGTCCTTGAGCCTCTCCAGCGGGCCCGGATGGAGGTCGACGGCGACACCGCTGGCTGACGCGAGCCGCAAGCCGTCCCGCAGCATGCCGTCCGAGATGTCCAGCATCGCTGTTGCGCCGGCAGCCCTCGCGGCGGGTCCCGCGGCCAGGGGTGGCCGCGGCCTGCACTGAAGGTCGGCCAGCCCGCGGAGTTCGGCGCTGAGGGTTTCCAGCGGAATGGCGGACTCGAGCAGGGCAAGTCCTGCGGCGGCGTGGCCGGCGGTGCCTGCGAGGGCCAGGGTGTTTCCGGGTTTGGCCCCGGACCGGAGGACTGCCGGGCCGCCGTCAAGGGTGCCCAGCACCGCAACCGTCACGGAAATTTCCCGGCCGCGCCCCAGGTCGCCTCCGGCCACCGAGCAAGTGGCCGCGCCGAGGTTCCTGATCCCGGAGGTGAGTCCGTCCGCCAGGTCCTCAACCCAGCCCACAGGGGTGTCAGGAGGAAGCGTGAGGCTCACCACCAGCGAGGTTGCGCTGGCCCCCATGGCATTGATGTCGCTGAGGTTCTGCGCCGCTGCTTTCCAGCCGACGTCGAACCCGGTGGTTTTGTAGCCGCTTGGCCACTGGAGCCGGAAGTCCTGGTCCTGGACCTGTGTGTCGATGCTGATGACGGTCCTGCCGTCCGGGGCAGCGATCACGGCGGCATCGTCCCCCGGCCCCAGGAGGGTGGCGGTGCAGTGCGTGCCTTCCATGGCCAGCCGAGGAAAGATCCGGGCCAGCAGCTCGCCCTCGGAGAGGGCAGAAACAGGGAGGGCGGAGACAGGCGGGGCGGAGACCGTCAGCTGGGGCCGGTCTCCAGCGGGCTGGCCGCTGCCGGATTGCGGACGGGGCTGCGGGCGGGAGGACAGGGGTTTTTCAGGCACCCCACTACGCTATCGCGGGGTCCTGACATTGGGGGCAGGCGGTCCGGCGTCGGGGCTGCCCCGCTGGCGGCGATAGGCTGGGGGGATGCACCGTCCCCAGCTTTCCCTGCCCGCCCGCGCTGCCAGGCTGGCACTGATTGGGAGCCTTGCGGCCATATCATTGACGTCCTGTTCGCCTCCCGTGGATGTTCCAGCCGCCCAGGACGCAGCCAACCCCGCCTGCGCTCCCATGATGGTGGCGTTGCCGGACGCGATTGGCGAGTACCCGCTCCGGAAGACCAACAGCCAGGCGACGGCCGCCTGGGGTGATCCTTCCCTGGTGATCCTCCGCTGCGGCGTCAACGTCCCGGGCCCCACGACAGACCGTTGCGTGACCGTTAACGGCATCGACTGGGTCATCAAGGAGGGCAACCCCGTCTGGACCCTGACGACCTATGGCCGCGAACCGGCAACCGAGATCCTGATGGACCCCGACAAAATCAGCTCCGCAACAGTCCTGGCAGACCTTGCAGCGGCCGCCGGCAAGGTACCGGCGGCCAGGAACTGCGTGGGCCAGGAGGACCTGCAGAACCTGCCGCCCAGCCAGTAAGGGAGCACGTTGCGGTCAGGGGCCGGTGGGGACGTCAGCGGAGCCCGGTTTTACGGTGCAGCGCCAGGTAGATCAGTTCATCGATGAGGTCTGCGTAGTCCAGCCCGGAGGCCGCCCACATCTGCGGGTACATGCTCTTGGGCGTGAACCCTGGCATGGTGTTGATCTCATTGATGATGAGCTCACCGGCGGGGGTGTAGAAGAAGTCCACACGGCTCAGTCCTTCGGCACCTACGGCGTCAAAGGCTGCCGCTGCGAGCTCGCGGACCCGTGCGATGGCTTCCTCGGGAATGTCTGCCGGGCAGCTGAGGGAGGCGGCGTCGTCCTCCACATACTTGGCGTTGAAATCGTAGAACTCGTGGGTGCCGCCGGCCACGGAGATCTCCCCCGGCATGGAGGTCCGCGGAGCGTCTGTCCCCCTGCCTTCGAGGACAGCGCATTCGATCTCCCGGCCGATAATCCCTGCCTCGATCACCAGCTTGAGGTCGTGCTCGCGGGCTTCCTCGATGGCCGCGTCCAGGTCCGCCAGGGAGTCAACCTTGGAAATGCCCATCGAGGAGCCTGCGCGGGCCGGTTTGACGAAGACCGGGAAGCCCAGCCGGTCCACCTGTTTGCGGACCAGCTCCGGGTCCTTGCGCCACTGACGGTCGGTGACCGCCACATACGGGCCCACGTGCAGCCCGGCCGCCTCGAAGACCACTTTCATGTAGTGCTTGTCCATGCCCACGGCGGAAGCAAGGACGCCGGCGCCCACGTAGCGGGTGTCCGAGAGTTCCAGCAGCCCCTGGATGGTGCCGTCCTCGCCGAACGGGCCATGCAGCAGCGGGAAAACCACGTCAACGGTTCCCAGCTCCTGGGGTACCTCGTTCGGGGACGCCACGATCAGCTGGTGCTCTCCCCCGATTTCCGCCAGGGTGACAGTCTGCGGTGACGGCGCCACCTCGGGCAGAGCCGTGGACGCCAGGGACCACTGGGCGGTGTCGGCGCCCGCGAGCACCCACTGCCCGGTCTTGGCGATTCCAATCGGAATCACCTCGTACTTGTCCTTGTTGATGGCGCCGAGCACACCGGCAGCCGTTACGCAGCTCACGGCGTGCTCGCTGGAGCGGCCGCCGAAAAGTACCGCCACCCGGGGTTTCGCCCGCGGCGCGGTCTCCCCCGCGGCCAGGTTTTCGTGGGACATCGTCAGTAATCGCCTTCAGGTTTCAGTTCCCGGGACAGCAGGAGGGGCCCCAGTTGGTCAACGGACAGCTTGCCTGCCAGCACGGCAACGACGGCGGCCGTGATGGGCATCTCGACGCCCAGCTTGCCTGCCAGTTCGTGGACGGCCTGGCCTGATTTTATGCCTTCGGCGGTCTGGGTCATCTTCTGGCCCACCTCCTCCAGCGTGAGGCCCTGGCCGAGCAGGCGGCCGGCGGTGTGGTTGCGCGAGAGCGGCGAGGAGCAGGTGGCCACGAGGTCGCCCAGCCCGGCCAGGCCGGCCATGGTCTTGGCCTCGCCGCCCAGGGCCAGGGCGAGGCGGGACGTCTCGGCCAGGCCGCGGGTGATGACGGACGCTTTGGTGTTGTCCCCCATCTGTTTGCCCTCGCAGATGCCCACGGCCAGCGCAATGACGTTTTTTACGATCCCGCCGATCTCCACCCCGACGACGTCCGCTGTGGTGTAGGGCCGGAAGTACGGAGCGGTGCAGCTCCTGGCGATCCAGCCGGCAGCTGCGGAATCGGTGCAGGCAACCACCGATGCGGTTGGTTCTTCGCGGGCAATCTCCATGGCCAGGTTGGGACCGGACACAATGGCGATACGTTCGGCGGGCAGGCCCAGCTCCTCGCCGATGACCTCGCTCATCCGGGCGTCCGTGCCGAGCTCAAGGCCCTTCATCAGGGAAACCACCATGGCGTCCCGGGCGATCAGGCCCTTCCATTCCCGCAGCTGCGGCCGCAGGGACTGCGCCGGGACGGCGATGACCACGAGGTCCGCGCCGTCCAGGACGGCGGCAACGTCCGTGGACGCCGAGATGCTCTCCGGGAGCGGGACGTCCTTCAGGTATTGCTCGTTGACGTGACTGGTGTTGATCTGGTCGACCACTTCAGCGCGGCGGCCCCACAGCCTGATGGTGCGCGGATCGCCTGCTGCCGCCGCCGCATCAGCCAGGATCTTGGCGAACGTCGTCCCCCAGGAGCCGGCGCCCAGCACGGCAACGGAACGGGCCGAGCCCGCTTCCCTTTCCCCAGCGGTCACGGAGTTTCCGTTCCGGTACCGGGCTGCTGCTGCCCGCGTTCCACGAACCTGCCGTGCTTCGCCTGCTGCTGCTTGGCCGGGTCCCAGCGCTCAGCGGGTGGCTCTTCCTGCCGGATCTCCGCCAGGAGGCTGGTGATTGCGTCCATGATTGCGTCCGTGGCGCCTGTCAGGGTGGCTTTGTCCAGCGGGCGCCCGGCGAAGGCGCTCAGGTCTACCGGATCGCCCACCACAACCCTGGACCGCTTGCGCGGGAACAGGTGGAACCGCTTGCCGTAGCGGGGGAAGACCTCATGGGCACCCCAGTGGGCGATCGGCACCACCGGGATGCCGCCTTCAAGGGCGAGCCGTGCGGCGCCGGTGTGGCCCTTCATGGGCCACAGCGCAGGATCCCGGGTGAGGGTGCCCTCGGGATAAATGATGATGGCGCCGCCCTCGGCAACAATCTCCTGGGCGAGCTGCAGCGAGCGGTTCGCCCCCGCCGTCGAACGTTCCACGGGGATCTGCTTGGTGGCCCGCAGGACCCAGCCCAGCACCGGAACCTTGAACAGGCCGGACTTGGCAAGGAAGTGCGGGGCAATCCCGTGGTTGTAGAGGAGGTGGCCGATGATCAGCGGATCGATCTCGGTGCAGTGGTTGGGCGCCGCAATGAAGCCGCCGGCAGGCAGTTTCGCGGTGCCCTCCCACTTTTTGTCCATCATGAGGTTAAACAGGGGGCGGACTATTCCGGCGACCACCGCAAGGGTGGCGCGGCTCTTGGCCGGTTCTTTCACGTCTGCCCGCTACTTCGTGGTGGTGATGTCGAAGTCGGCACCCAGCCCGGCCAGTTTTTCGGTAAACCGTTCGTAGCCGCGGTTGATGATGTCGATGCCGGTCACGCGTGAGGTTCCCGTGGCCGCCAGAGCCGCAATCAGGTGGCTGAAGCCGCCGCGCAGGTCCGGGACGTCGATGTCGGTGCCCTTGAGCTGGGTAGGTCCGGAGATCACGGCCGAATGCAGGAAGTTGCGCTGGCCAAACCGGCACGGGACGCTGCCCAGGCATTCACGGTGCACCTGGATGCTGGCCCCCATCCGGATGAGCGCATCCGTGAATCCGAAGCGGTTCTCGTAGACGGTCTCGTGGACGATGGAGACGCCTTCGGCCTGGGTCAGGGCCACCACCAGGGGCTGCTGCCAGTCCGTCATGAAGCCGGGGTGCACGTCAGTCTCCAGGACCAGCGGGTTGAGCTTGCCGCCGTGGTGGTAGAAACGGATGCCGTCCTCGCCGATGTCCATCCCGCCGCCCACCTTGCGGTAGGTGTTCAGGAAGGTCATCATGTCCCGCTGGGAGGCGCCCTCAACAAAGATGTCGCCCTTGGTGACCAGGGCAGCAGAGGCCCACGACGCTGACTCGTTCCGGTCCGAGAGCGCCCGGTGGCTGTAGCCGCCGAGGTCGCGGACACCTTCAATGCGGATGGTCCGGTCCGTCTGGACGCTGATGATGGCGCCCATCTTCTGCAGCACGGCAATGAGGTCGATGATCTCCGGCTCGGTGGCGGCACCGGAGAGCTCGGTGATGCCCTCGGCGCGGGTGGCGCTCAGCAGGACCTGCTCGGTGGCGCCCACCGACGGATACGGAAGGGAGATCTTTGCCCCGTGCAGGCCCTTGGGTGCCGAGATGTGGATCCCGCCGGGGCGCTTCTCCACCACGGCACCGAACTGCCGCAGCACGTCCAGGTGGTAGTCGATGGGGCGGTCGCCGATTTTGCAGCCGCCGAGATCGGGAATGAACGCCTCGCCGATGGCGTGGATCAGCGGTCCGCACAGCAGGATGGGAATCCGGGAGTCGCCTGCGTGGGCGTCAATGGCAGTGCTGGAGGCCGTCTTGGCTGCCTTCGGATCCAGCGTGAGGTCGCCGTTGACCGGGTCCTTGACCACGGTAACGCCATGCAGCTGCAGGAGGGAGGTGACCACCTCCACGTCCTTGATCTCCGGAACGTTCCGCAACACCGAGGGTTCGTTGCCCAGCAACGCTGCCACCATCGCCTTGGGGACAAGATTCTTTGCTCCCCTGACGCTGACGCGGCCTGTAAGCGGGACTCCGCCGCGGATTGTCAGAACACTACTCATATACCGGTTTCCTTACGATCACTCGCCCCCAAATCCTTGCAAAGGCTCCAACCAAGCATAGGAGGTTGCGTTACCGAACCGAAATACGCGGGCGACGGCGGCAGGGCGTGGCGCGCCGCCGTCGCACCTTTTAAAGACATGCAGCTCTGCTTCAGCCCGCGGAGGAAAGGCGCGCAGGCAGGGTTTTGGGCTTGAACGAGGGCCGGGTGGCCTCGTAGGCCGTGATGTCCGCCTCATGCTGCAGGGTCAGCCCGATGTCGTCCAGGCCTTCCAGCAGGCGCCAGCGGGTGTAGTCGTCGATCTCGAAGGGCGCAACGATGTTGCCGCACACCACGGTCTTGGACACCAGGTCCACGGTGACTTCGGTCCCCGGAGCGTTCTCGAGCTCCTTCCAGATGAGCTCGATGTCGTCCTGGGAGAGCTCGGCGGCCAGCAGCCCCTGCTTGCCGGAGTTCCCGCGGAAGATGTCGGCGAAGCGGGAGGAGAGGACGGCTTTGAAGCCGTAATCCTTGAGCGCCCAGACGGCGTGCTCGCGCGACGAGCCGGTTCCGAAGTCCGGGCCAGCCACCAGCACGGAGCCGGCAGTGAAGGGCTCCTTGTTGAGGATGAAGGACGGGTCCTTGCGCCATGCCGAGAACAGGGCGTCCTCGAACCCTGTCCGGGTGATCCGCTTGAGGTAGACGGCGGGGATGATCTGGTCCGTGTCCACGTTGCTCTGCCGCAGCGGGACGCCGATTCCGGTGTGGGTGGTGAACTTTTCCATGGCGTGTCCTAGGCTGCGTCGGTGCGGATGGCGGCGGATTCGGGGGCCGGATCAAGGTCCGACGGCGAACTCAGGGTGCCCCGGATGGCGGTGGCAGCGGCGACCACCGGGGAGACCAGGTGGGTGCGGCCGCCCTTGCCCTGGCGTCCTTCGAAGTTGCGGTTCGAGGTGGAAGCGCAGCGCTCCCCCACCTCCAGCTGGTCCGGGTTCATGCCCAGGCACATGGAGCAGCCGGCGAAGCGCCACTCGGCGCCAAAGTCCTTGAACACCCGGTCGAGGCCCTCGGCCTCGGCTTCCAGCCGCACGCGTGCGGAGCCCGGAACAACCAGCATCCGGACGTTGGGGTCCTTTTGGCGTCCGCGGATGATGTCCGCGGCAGCGCGCAGGTCCTCCATGCGGGAGTTGGTGCAGGAGCCCAGGAACACCGTGTCCACGCGGATTTCCTTCATCGGGGTGCCTGCCTCCAGCCCCATGTACTGCAGCGCACGCTCGGCGGCAGCCTTGGCGTTCTCGTCTCCGAAGTCCTCGGGCGACGGCACGGACTCGGACAGCGAAACTCCCTGGCCGGGGTTGGTGCCCCAGGTGACGAAGGGCTCCAGGGTGTCGGCGTCCAGGTCAACCTGGGCGTCGAAGACGGCGTCCTCGTCAGTGCGCAGCGTGTTCCAGTACTCGACGGCGGCGTCCCAGTCGGCGCCCTGCGGAGCGTGCGGGCGGCCCTCCATGTAGGCGTAGGTGGTTTCGTCCGGCGCCACCATGCCGGCGCGGGCACCGGCTTCGATGGACATGTTGCAGATGGTCATGCGCGCGTCCATGGACAGCGAGCGGATGGCGGACCCGCGGTATTCCAGGACGTAGCCCTGCCCGCCGCCGGTGCCGATCTTGGCAATGACGGCCAGGATGATGTCCTTGGCGGTGACGCCGGGACGCAGTGTCCCCTCGACGTTGATGGCCATGGTCTTGAAGGGCTTCAGGGAGAGCGTCTGGGTGGCCATGACGTGCTCCACCTCAGAGGTGCCGATGCCCATGGCCAGGGCGCCGAAGGCACCGTGCGTTGACGTGTGGGAGTCGCCGCAGACCACTGTCATACCCGGTTGGGTGAGGCCCAGCTGCGGGCCGACCACGTGGACGATGCCCTGCTCGGCGTCCCCGAGGCTGTGCAGCCGCACGCCGAACTCCGCGCAGTTGTTGCGCAGGGTCTGGATCTGGGTGCGGCTGGTGAGGTCCGCGATAGGCTTGTCGATGTCCAGCGTGGGGGTGTTGTGGTCCTCCGTGGCGATGGTGAGGTCCGGGCGGCGCAGCTTCCGGCCGGCCAGCCGCAGGCCTTCGAAGGCCTGCGGGGACGTCACTTCGTGGACCAGGTGAAGGTCGATGAAGAGAAGGTCGGGCTGGGCGTTGGCACCGTCACCATCACCTTTGCGCACCACATGTGCGTCCCAGACTTTCTCGGCCAATGTCTTTGCCATGGCCATCTCCCTTCACTGCTGTTTGGCTGATGAGATCAACTGAATCAGGACGGCTCGGCACTGCGCCAGCCAAAAGATTTGCATCTCAGATATTGAGACGGCAATATCATTACATGGACAATTCTAGTGGAGTCGGTGTCATTGATAAAGCGGCCCAGGTGCTTGATGCGCTCGAAGCCGGCCCCACCACGCTGGCACAGCTTGTGGCAGCCACGGGCCTGGCCCGGCCCACTGTCCACCGCCTGGCCCTCGCCCTGGTCCACCACCGCCTCGTGAGCCGCGATATCCAGGGCCGTTTTGTCCTGGGAAGCCGCCTGGTTGAGCTGGCATCGGCTGCAGGCGAGGACCGTCTGATAGCTTCCGCGGGGCCCGTCCTGATGCAGCTGCGCGACGCCACCGGCGAAAGCGCCCAGATTTTCCGCCGCCAGGGTGACTGGCGCGTGTGCGTGGCCTCGGCCGAACGGCCCATCGGCCTGCGCGACACCATCCCTGTGGGTACCCAGCTGTCCATGAAGGCAGGGTCTGCGGCGCAGGTACTGCTCGCGTGGGAAGACCACGACCGTCTTCTCGAAGGCTTGCAGTCAGCACGTTTCACGCCGACGGTCCTGGCCGGAGTACGACGCCGGGGCTGGGGCCAGAGCCTCGGGGAACGGGAGCCGGGGGTCGCCTCCGTGTCCGCACCGGTGCGGGGACCGTCCGGCCGGGTCATCGCCGCGGTTTCCATTTCCGGGCCCATTGAGCGCCTCACCCGCCAGCCCGGCCGGCTGCACGCGGAAGTGGTGTGCAACGCCGGACGGCTCCTCACCGAAGCCCTCCGGAAGAACAACGACTGACGCCCGGCAAAGGCCGCAACCGGCCCGCCCGGCGCTAGGATTTCGCCATGGGCAGCTATGCGGTTTTCCTCCGTGGAATCAACGTGGGCGGCATCAACATCAAGATGGCCGCCTTGCGGGACGCCCTCCAGGCTGCCGGCTTCCAGGACGCCGGGACACTGCTTGCGAGCGGAAACGTCGTCCTCACCAGCACCCTCGGAGCCGCCGCTGTCAAGCGCACCTGTGAGAAGTGCCTCAGGGATGCCTTTGGCTATGACGCCTGGGTGGTGGTCCTCGAAGCCGGCCGGGTCGCAGAACTCGTGGCGGCGTGCCCCTACCCTGCCGACGACAAGGCCACCCATACCTACATCACGCTCTCCTCGGACCAGGAAGTGCTCGATGAACTCGACGCGGCCGGGGCTGCACTGGAAGGACACCAGCAGAAGAGGCTGGGGCCGGAGGCGCTGGCCTGGCTGGCACCGGCAGGCGGAACCCTGGACAGCCCCTTCAGCAAGATCTCCGCAAAAGCCAGGTTCAAGGCCGCAACCACGACGCGCAACCTGCGGACGCTGGTCAAAGTCCGGGATGCTGCTAGCCGGTTGCAGCCGTCCTGAGTGCAGCATTGAATGCGGCGTGCCTGCTGACCTCCAGTTCCACCGGTTCCACCACGAGTTCCTGCGCAACGGCAGCCACTGCGGCTTTGAGCCTCTTCCGTGCCCTCGCTGCCCGTAGGTTGGCCGCAGCAGCGGCTATGAAGCGGCCGGTGATGGCCAGGAAAATACCCAGCACCACACCCCCGGCAATCATCAGGGTGGGGATTGGCCACCCCTCCACCCGGGGCACCTCAGGTACGGGCATCTGGAAATAGCCCAGGCCCGCCAGGACGCCGAGCCAGCCCAGCCCGCCCAGGACGGTGAGCAGCGCCAGCCACTGCACCACGTTGAAAACTCCCCACCACCAGGACTTCCGGTTGGCGGCGAGGTCCGTTCCGGCGATGGCCTGGTCAAGGGCATCGGGCAGCCGTTCCCGGCCCTCCCTGGCGGCTCCCCGGATGGCGGCCCGCCAGGGCCCGGGAGCGCCGGTGCTCGCGGCGTCGGCGAATTCGCGCACGGCGGCGTCCGTGCGTGCCCGCTCCGGTGCTCCTGCCGGTGGCAGTGATGTCCGGTTGAGCTCCGATGGCGCCGCGCTGCGCAGGTTGAGCCGCCGCAGCGGATCAGCACGGAACCGGGAGAGCCACCGGGTCGCGGGCCAGCCCGTGCGCCTGACGGACTCCAGCCGGTAGGACTGGCCCACCGCGCGGACCACTACGGGAACGTTGGCTGCCACAGCCAGTTCGTCGGCAAGGCGGGTAATGGCCGCAGGCCGTACACCGGCTGCGGTTCCCTCGCCGGACACCGCGCCCAGCTCCGCTGATGCCCTGGTGATATCGGCAGCAAGCCGCTGCGACTGGGCCTTGCGTTTGACGGCAACCCCACGGATGGCAGCCCGGACCTGGTCTACGCCGGCTCCCGTCAACGCCGAAGCCGCAAGCACCTGGACCTTGGCAAGTCCGTCGCGGGCAAGGATGGAGCGCAGGGATTCCAGGACGGGCTGCACATCACGTTCCGGCAGCCGGTCCACCTGGTTCAGGACCACCAGGGTCACCGCGCCGTGCGAGGCCAGGCGTGACAGGAAGTCGTTGTGCACGGCCGCGTCGGCGTACTTTTGCGGATCAAGGACCCACACCAGGACGTCCACCATTCCCACCATCCGCTGGACCACCTCACGGTTGGATGCCTTGGTGGAGTCGAAGTCCGGCAGGTCCAGCAGGACCAGGCCGGTGTCCTCGTCCGCGAATCCTTCGACGGCGGCGGCGTGGTGGCGGTTGCGGACCTCCAGCCAGTCCAGCAGCGGCTCGCTGCCGTCCGCACCCCAGACCCCTGCCAAAGGTACCGACGTCGTTGGACGCCGTGCTGCCGCCGTCGCGATTTCCGCGCCGCTGACCGCGTTGAAAAGCGAGGATTTCCCGCTGCCCGTGGCACCAAAGAATCCCACCACCGTGTGGTCCGCGGACAGCGACCGCCGCGAACTTGCGCGTTCCAGGACACTGAAGACTTCCTGCAGGGACTCGTCCGGAAGGACGCCTTCGCCAAGCTCGCGGGCGTCGTTGAGGGCGGAAAGCCGGCGGTCCAGCCGGGTCGCCTCCCGGGTATCGCTGTGGCGGCTCATGCGTTGTCCGCCAGGCGCACCAGCGCGGCGGCGTGCGCGGCCAGGGTGTCGGGGATGCTGCCGTCGTAGTCCGGCAGGCGGGAGAGGAACTTGCGCCTCTCTTCCTGCAGCAGCACCTGGCATCGGGTGTGCAGGTCCTCGCGCGCTTTTTCGGCCATGCGCCTGACGGCGTCCTCGCCGAAGACGGCCTCGAGCAGCCGCTGGCCCACGACGGCGGTTCCTCCGGCGACGCCCACCTCGAGTCCCGTAAGCCCGGCCGTCATGGAAAAGACGACGATCATCAGCGCGGCGCCGAGTCCGTTGATGCCGAAGGAGAGCCAGCGGGCCTGCGTCCGCTTTCCCTGGCCCTCGGTGCGGATCATGTCCATCAGGGCTTCCTGCCAGGCCCGGATCTCAGCGGCGGCGCGGTCTTCAAAGCCCGGAGTTGTGCCGGAGAGGTCATCCGTACCCAGCAGCTGGCGCCCGGGGGGATCGTTCCGCCAGCGCTGGTCTGTGTCCTCGGCGGCATTGGCGGCCTCGTCAACAATGACAGCCTGCAGGCCGGTCTCGATGGCAGCTTCCACCCTGACGGCGGGTGCGGGTTCACCACGGAAGAAGGCACCCACCCGGTCGCGGAACCGTCCCACGTTCTGCTCGAGCGTCCGGAAGAATTCCCCCGTACCCACAAAGTCCTGCCAGCGGGCCAGCACCTCTCCCCTCAGGAGGGCGCCGTCCCTCGTGGCATCGAGGATGCGGTCCGCAGCGTCCCCGTAGGCACCGACGGCCGCATCCTCGAGGTTGGCGGCGGCCTGCTGCTGCTCCCGGGCGGCCAGCGCGACGGCGGAGACGCGCCCTGCCATCGCCCGGACGGTTCCGTTCAGGGTGCGGCGGGCGATTTCGGACCGGCCGGCGGCGTCGGCCGCCAGGTCAGCCAGCCAGGCCCGCAGCGGCTGGACGGCCCCGGCGGGGAGCATGCCCATGGCATCCAGGGTGGTCTCCGGAATGATGAACAGCTGCGCCGTGCCGAGTCCTTCCCGGTCGAGGAGGCTGCGCAGGTCCTCGCTGACTTCTTCTTCCGCCCCGGCGGGAACCCTATCCAGGACCACGCCCACCATGATGTCCCGCGACGCGGCGTTGAGGAGCAGCTTCCAGGGAACGGCGTCGGCGTAACGGTTGGCAGTGGTAACGAAGACCCACAGGTCGGCGGCGGCCAGGAGCTGGGCGGCCAGCTTGCGGTTGTCGTCCGAGATGGAATCAACATCCGGGGCATCCAGGACGGCAACTCCGGCGGGCACTCCCGGGTCTGCCACAAGGACAAGGGAAGACATGGCGGCTGCATCCGGAACCGCTCCTGCCCGGTTAGCGGGCACGGGGCTGTTGGTGACGGACCCACGGATCCTGCTGAGGCTCGGCAGCACGCGCTGCCCCTCGAACCAGTCCGCCTCCGATGGGTGGTGCAGGAGGATCGGCTGGCGGGTGGTGGGACGGATGGCGCCTGCGCGGGTGACCGGGTGCCCCACGATCCCGTTCACCAGGGTTGACTTGCCCGCTCCCGTGGAACCCCCGACGACGGCCAGGAGCGGAGCGTCAAGGCTTCGGTACCGCGGAAGGATGTAGTCATCGAGCTGGGCCACGGCACTGGCGGCCTCACGCCGGGCCTGCTCCGAATCAGGCAGGGCCAGCGGCAGCTCGGCAGCGGCCAGATCCTCGCGCACCTCTTCCAGCAACGCGACGGCCGCCAAGGCTGCGGCGCTGCCCGCGGGCGTGCGCTGCGCGTGGTTCGGGTGGTCCTGCTCGTTCGGGGAGGTCACAGCAACATCATGCCAGTTCGAACTCTCCACGGCCGCAGTAACGGCGCGCGTTGCCGGTGGGCTCCAGCACACAACAAAAATGGCCCCGGGCGTGTGCCCGGGACCATTTCGTTGGTGACCCCAGCGGGATTCGAACCCGCGTTACCGCCGTGAGAGGGCGGCGTACTAGGCCGCTATACGATGGGGCCGTGTACTTTACCGTACTTTTACCAGCGTTTCCGCTGGTCAAGCTCAGTGATTGTTTCATACACTTCGCTTCAGTTTCAAATCGGCGAACCGGCTGAAACCTTCCGTTTTGAGCGCTGAAATCAGCTTTCAAACCAGAGCTGGGATACCAGGACTCGAACCTAGAATGACGGTACCAGAAACCGTAGTGTTGCCAATTACACCATATCCCAATGATACTTTCGGGCCAGTTTTCAGGGCGTTTGCCCTGCTCCGTGCGCCTCAGCACGAGAAATTACTTTACCCGAGACTTCGTGCTCGCACAAATCGGGCTCCGGCGTGCCGGTCGGGGACGCGGGCCGGGCGTGCGCCCGGCCCGCGCCGCGCGCCCACACGCGACCAGTTCGCCCAGCGACGACACCATGTTGCCCCGGAATTCCTTAACCTGCTCCCCCGCCCTGTTGAGCCAGACGCCCAGGAGGCCGGCCGCCGTCGAGCCTTCCGCGTCCAGCAGGCGGTTGTCCCCGACGTAGAGCGTTTCAGCAGGTCCGGTGCCCAGGAGCCGGACACCTTCCAGGTAGATGGACGGATCTGGCTTTGCCACGCCCAGCGTGTCCGTCCCCACCAGGCGCCTGACGCGTCCAAGGCCTGCGCCGTCCAGCTTGGCGCGCTGATAGTCGTGGACGTTGTTGCTGACGGCGCCGTAGGGCACGCCGGCCTGGTCCAGCAGGTCCAGCAGCGGCATGACATCCGGGAAGGGCTTCACGTAGGCGGGCTGCTTTTCCACGTATGCCGTGAGCCACTGGTGGGATTGCTCACCTTCTTCCAGCTCAACCCCGAAGTGGCCCAGGGCAGCGCGGCCGCGCAGCAGCCGCTGCTCGTTGAACGTCAGTTCCCCGGCCAGGTAGCGGTCGTAATAGTGGGTGGTTTCGTGCGTGAAGATGCGCCCGAACCGCTCCCAGCCGGCCTGGTCCATGCCGGGCAGGAGGTGTTCGCTGACCTCCCGAAGGGCTGTGGTCATCGAAAACTCGAGGTCCACCAGGGTGTCGTCTATGTCGAACAGGACCCCGCGGACTGACCCGAAGGGCGTGTCCAGGACACCGGCGCCGGCCCTTCGGGAAGCTGTCATCGCCGTGCGGTCATCAGCCACGGAAGGCCCGGAGCCTGCGAAGGGAGGATTCCCTGCCCAGGATCACCATGGACTCGAACAGCGGCGGGGAGATGCGCCGTCCGGAAACAGCGGTACGCACGGGTCCGAACGCGAGCCGGGGCTTCAGGCCCAGGTCTTCCACGAGCGCCTGCTTGAGCGCTGCCTGGATCTCTTCGGCGGTCCACTCCTGGACACTGTCGAGGGCCCCAATAGCGGCATCCAGTACCTCGTCGAGGTTCTGCGGAAGGCCCTTCCGGGCGTCGTCGGCAACGTCAATGGCGTCGTCGTCCTTGAACAGGAATCCGAGCATGTCCGGGGCCTCGCCCAGAAGCGTGATGCGCTCCTGGATCAGCGGCGCGGCTTCGGTCAGGATGTCCTCCTGCCGCGCCGTGAGCTCCTCCCCCACATAGCCGGCAGTGCGCAGGTAGGGCACCAGCCGCTCCCGGAAGTCCCCGGGGGCGAGCATCCGGATGTGGGTCCCGTTGATGGCTTCGGCCTTCTTGATGTCAAACCGCGCCGGGTTGGCCAGGACGTCGTGGACGTCGAAGTTTTCGATGAGCTGGTCCACGGTGAAGATGTCCTCATCGGCGGAGAGGCTCCAGCCCAGCAGGGACAGGTAGTTCAGGAGGCCCTCGGGAATGAAGCCGCGGTCACGCAACAGGAACAGGTTCGACTGGGGATCACGCTTGGAGAGCTTCTTGTTGCCTTCACCCATGACGTAGGGCAGGTGGCCGAACTCCGGCATGTAGCTGGCAACACCGAGCTCCATGAGTGCACGGATGAGGACAACCTGGCGCGGCGTGGAGGACAGCAGGTCCTCGCCGCGCAGCACGTGGGTGATACCCATCAGTGCGTCGTCAACCGGGTTCACCAGTGTGTAGAGAGGGGAACCGTCAGCGCGGACAATGACGTAGTCCGGGATGCTGCCGGCCTTGAACGTGATCTCGCCGCGGACCAGGTCGGTGAAGGTGACGTCCTCGTCGGGCATCCGGACCCGCAGCACGGGCTGGCGGCCCTCGGCTTTGAAGGCGGCCACCTGTTCGTCGGTGAGCTCACGGTCAAAGTTGTCGTAACCCAGCTTGGGGTCGCGGCCGGCGGCGCGGTGGCGTGCCTCGACTTCCTCGGGGGACGAGTAGCACTCGTAGGCGTAGCCGCCCTCGATCAGCTTGGCCACGACGTCCTTGTACAGGTCCAGCCGCTGCGACTGGCGGTAGGGCTCGTGGGGGCCGCCCACTTCGACGCCCTCTTCCCACGTGATGCCAAGCCACTTCAGCGCCTCGAGCAGCTGCAGGTAGCTTTCCTCCGAGTCGCGCGCCGCGTCCGTGTCCTCAATGCGGAACACGAAAGTGCCCTTGGTGTGCTTGGCGTGGGCCCAGTTGAAGAGGGCCGTCCGGATCAGCCCGACGTGCGGAGTGCCGGTGGGCGACGGGCAGAACCGGACCCGCACGGGCGTGTCGGCGGAAACGGGGGGCAGGGAGGCAGCATTCGACGCGGAAGCAGTAGTCATAGTGGCTCCAACTTTACCGTCTGCCGCCAGGGGTCCGGGCGGCCCCGGCGTCAGCGGCGGACTATGGGGTTGGACAGGCGGCCGATGCCCTCGATCTCCACCTCAAAGCGGTCGCCGGCGCTGACCAGGCCCACTCCGGCGGGCGTTCCGGTCATGATGACGTCGCCGGGCAGCAGGGTGAAGGCCTGGGACACGATGGACACCAGTTCGCGGACGCCCCGGATCATCTGGCTGGTGCTGCCGTCCTGCCGCAGTTCCCCGTTGAGCCGGCCCTGGATCTGCAGGTCCTCGGTGTCCAGGTCCGTCTCAATCCAGGGGCCGAGCGGCGCCGAGGTGTCAAAGCCCTTGGCCCGGGTCCACTGCAGGTCGGTCTTCTGGACGTCCCGGGCGGTGAGGTCGTTGCCGCAGGTGTAGCCGAAGATGACATCGTCCACGCGGTCCTCGGGCACGTCCTTGCAGATCCGCCCGATCACTACGCACAGTTCCGCCTCAAAGGAGACTTCCTCGGAGAAGTCCGGCAGCACCACGGGATCGTTGGGGCCCACGACGGCGGTGTTCGGCTTCAGGAACAGGAGCGGCTGGGCGGGGACTTCATTGCCGAGTTCATGGGCGTGCTCCACGAAGTTGCGGCCCACGCCGATGACCTTGCTGCGGGGGATGATCGGCGCGAGCAGCCGGACGTCCTCCAGCTTGTGGCGGACGGAGGTTCGCTCCACGCCGTTGAAGAAGGGGTCTCCATGGATGACAGTGATTTCCTCACTGCCGGTGTCACCTTCGACGACGCCGTAAAGGGGATCAGAATCAACAACAAACCTGGCAATACGCATGGCTCCTACCCTACCGTCTTGCCGGGCGTGGCTCCCCGGGCCGCTGCTGGCCTGCGTCTCCGCGAAGGTAGTGGAGCTGGGCCGAGACGGACGCTTCGGCAGCGCGCCGCACGGAAGGGTCGACGTCGGCATAGACGACGTCCGCGACGTCACGGGCGGTGGCTTCCGGCCCGAGGCTGGCCAGTGCATTTCGTACCTGCTCGAGCCGGTCCAGGCGGTGGCTGCGATAGGCACGGGCAACGTCGGCCAGGGACGGAAGGATAGGGCCGTGGGCGGGGAGGACCGCTGCGGGACCAAGTGCCTCAAGCTTGTCCAGCGAGCCAAGGTAGTCGCCCAACGTCCCGTCGGGGTAGTCAAGCATGGTGGTGCCGCGGCCGAGGATGGTGTCGCCGGAGAGAACCGAACCCTGCGGGCCGTCACCGGGCAGGTGGAAGCAGACCGAATCTGACGTGTGGCCGGGAGTAGCCAGCACCCTCACTTCGAGCCCTGCCGCATGGATCACCTGCCCGTCCTTCAACGGAGCGCCTCCGCCGTAACAGTGGGCCGTGCCTGCCGCCCGCACCGGGGCACCGGTCAGCTGGTGCAGCCGTGCAGCACCGGCGGTGTGGTCCGCATGGCGGTGGGTCACGAGGACCAGTTCCACGGGCCCGGCCGCAGCGAGTGCCCGCAGGTGGGCCTCGTCCAGTGGTCCTGGATCCACCACCACGGCGCCCGGGCTGCCCGGCGCCCTCAGGACGTACGAGTTGGTTCCGTCCAGGCTCATGGGCCCGGGATTGGGCGCCAGGACGTACTGTGTCAGGGCGGAGCTGCGCTGGAGGACGGGACCGGAAGCTGAAGTCACCCTCCCATCCTTTCACTGCCAGGTGCACCACTGCCGTTCCCGCCGCCGGAATAGAACAGGCAGGTTTCCGGGTTGAGCACCAATGAAGACCACACGACCTCCCAGGAAGCCGGAACCGGACACCATGAGCACAACCTCACTAACTGACCTCCTCGCCGATGCTGACGCTGCCGGCCACGACCATGCCGCAACCGGGAAGAACAGTGGACTCCAGCACATCCACAATCACGCGACGGGCAGCATCGTGTGGTTTCCCACGTGGAAGAAGTTCCGCGAGACCGACGATTGGAGTGAGGCGGTGGAGGGGGTGGCCGAGGATTTCCGGTCGGGGGCAGCACCCGTGGACGAATGGGCGGCGAAGTTCCTGGCTGAAGACCTGGATGTGCTCCTGACGCGTGCTGCCGCTTCAAGCGACGCAAACGTCTTTGTGCAGGAAAACCTCGTGCACCACCTGACCCGGACCTGGGCCGTCGGCGATGCCGTGGCGAAGGCAAAGGGGCAGGATCTTCCCACGGGCGGCACCACGCCCTCCGTCTTTGCCGGCTATCCCTATGACGTGTACGCCCAGGACGGCGGCGCCTTCGCAACGGCGCTTTGGAACGATGTCATTGACGCCCGTCGCAACCGGGCCATCGCAGAAGAAGCGGCCCGGAAGGCGCTGAAGCCTGTCTCGCGGAAGGCGCTGAAGAACGCTGCCCGTAAGGCAGCACGGCGCTGACCAGCCCGCCGGCTGGCGGGTGAACGAACGGCGCCCGCCGGGACCAAGCCCGGCAGGCGCCGTCGTACGTTAATAAACCGGCAGGCTAGGCCAGGCGGGTCAGCCAGCCGTGCGTGTCCGGCACCGTGCCCGTCTGGATGCCGAGCAGCTGCTCGCGGATGGCCATGGTGGTCTCCCCCGCCTTGGCGTCCTCGGAGCCGATGAACTCGGTGGCGTCCTTAAGGACTCCAATCGGCGTGATCACGGCTGCGGTGCCGCAGGCGAACACCTCGGCAATGTCACCGGAGGCAACGCCGTCGCGCCATTCATCGAGGGTGATCTTGCGCTCGGTGACCTCGCGGCCCATGTCCTTGGCCACCTGGATGACGGACATCCGGGTGATCCCTTCGAGGATGGTGCCGGTCAGCGCCGGGGTGACCAGTGAGCCGTCCTTCATCACGAAGAAAACGTTCATGCCGCCCAGTTCCTCGACTGCGTTGTCGTTGAACTGGTCGAGGAAGAGGACCTGCTTGCAGCCGTTGGCTTCAGCCTCCTGCTGGGCGATCAGCGACGCCGCGTAGTTGCCGCCGCACTTCGCATCGCCGGTTCCGCCGCGGCCGGCGCGGGCGTACTCCCGCGAGATCCAGATGGACACGGGCTTCAGTTCGCCGCCGAAGTAGTTGCCGGCCGGTGAGGCGATGACGCGGAAGGAGACTTCCCGTGCGGCGCGGACGCCCAGGAAGGCCTCGGTGGCGATCATGAACGGCCGCAGGTAGAGCGCCTCACCTTCGCCGGCGGGGACCCATTCCTTGTCAATGGCAACCAGTTCACGGATTGCCCCGAGGAAGTACTCGGCCGGCAGTTCGGGAAGGGCGAGCCTGCGGGCGGACTTGTTCAGGCGTGCCGCATTGGCTTCGGGACGGAAGGTCCAGATGGAGCCGTCGGCGTGGCGGTACGCCTTGAGCCCTTCGAAAATCTCCTGGCCGTAGTGGAAAACAGCTGCCGACGGGTCCAGGACGATTGGCCCGTACGCCTCTATCCGGGCATTGTGCCAGCCGCCCTTGCCGTTCTCGTCCACGTTGTAGTCCACGATGGCGGTGTTGTCGGTGAAGTGGTTGCCGAATCCCGGGTTGGCCAGGATGGCTGCACGCTCTTCAGCAGACTTCGGGTTGGCCGAGGGCTGCTGGGTGAATTCGACGCCATGGGCAGTCTGGGTCATGGTTCCTCCACGATCGGCCACCCCGGGTTCAGCGCTGAACGGCAGGGCGGCATTTGGTGATTCGAGACAAGCTTACGCCCGATGCCTGCGGCTCCGGCGCGGGTTAGAGTCCGGCCGCGATGGCATCGCCTACGGCACTCGTGCTGCGGGCATCGCCGTCGCGCTTTTCGACGTCGGCAGCCACCGCGGCTTCGATCTTGCGGGCCGCGGCGGTGTAGCCGAGGTGGTCCAGCAGGAGCGCGGCGGACAGGATCGCGGCGGTCGGGTCGGCCTTGCCCTGGCCGGCGATGTCCGGGGCGGAGCCGTGGACCGGCTCGAACATGGACGGCGCCGTGCGGTCCATGTTGATGTTGCCGGACGCGGCCAGCCCAATACCGCCCGTCACGGCTGCGGCAAGGTCCGTGAGTATGTCGCCGAAGAGGTTGTCCGTGACAATCACATCGAAGCGCGACGGATCCGTGACCATGAAGATGGTGGCGGCGTCCACGTGCAGGTAATCGTGGGTGACGTCCGGGAACTCGGTGGCGACGGCCTCGACCGTGCGCTTCCACAAGTGCCCTGCGAAGACCAGGACGTTGTGCTTGTGGACCAGGGTGACGTGCTTGCGCTCCCGGGCGCTTGCGCGGCGGAATGCGTCGCGCACAACTCGCTCCACGCCGTGCGCGGTGTTCAGGGAGACTTCGGTGGCCACCTCGTGGGGGGTCCCCGCACGCAGGGTGCCGCCGTTGCCAACGTAAGGGCCTTCGGTGCCCTCGCGGACCACGATGAAGTCGATGTCGCCCGGGTTGGCCAGGGGGCTGCCCACGGTGCCGTACAGCTTGGAGGGGCGCAGGTTGACGTAGTGGTCCAGGCTGAAGCGGAGCTTGAGCAGCATCTCGCGTTCGATGATCCCCGACGGGATCCGCGTGTCGCCGGGGGCCGCGCCCACTGCGCCGAACAGGATGGCATCCCGCCTCCGGAGGTCCGCGAGGACTTCGTCCGGCAGGGTCTCCCCCGTGGCCAGCCAGTGCTCAGCGCCGAGCTTGTAGTGCGTCTGCTTGAGCTCGACGCCCTCCGCCGCCACGGCCTTCTCGAGGACCTTGACTGCCTCGGCAATCACTTCGGGGCCGATGCCGTCGCCAGGGATAACTGCAAGATCGATGGAGGATGCGCTCATGGATTCAGGTTAGCCAAGTTATCCATATGCTGGTCAAGCTGTCTCATAATCCGAACACCCCAGGGACGCTCCCTCACTTCCTGCCGGAAAACAACCAACGCTCTCCCACCGCCTGTCCAGGGGTGAGAGAGCGTTGGGCCCAAACGTGCAGGAAGTGAGAGAGCGTGGCCGCGTCAGGCCCCGGCCGGCTCCTCGTATTTGGGGAACACGGGCGACGGCGCAGGCAGCTCGGTCCCGGCCACAATCCGGGTGGGGATCGCTGCGAACTGCCGGGCTTCCCCCTCGGGCTGGCCTAGGGTTGCCAGGAGCGCACCGGTGGCCCGGGGCATGACCGGCTGTGCGAGGATGGCCACGATCCGCAGCACCTCAAGGGTCACGTACAGCACCGTGTTCATGCGTTCGACGTCGGTCTTCCGCAGCACCCACGGCGCCTGCTCCGCGAAGTAGGCATTCGTATCTCCCAGGACACCCCAGATCGCCTCGAGCGCGCGGCTGAACTCCTGTTTCTCAAAGGCTGCCCGGGCTGCGGCAAGGAGGGCGTCGGCCTGGGCCAGGATGGCAGTGTCCGCGGCAGTGAACTCCCCCGGGACGGGAACGCGCCCGCCGCAGTTCTTGGCCACCATGGACAGCGACCGCTGGGCCAGGTTTCCGAAGTTGTTGGCCAGGTCCGAATTCATCCGCCCCACGATGGCGTCGTGGTTGTAGCTGCCGTCCGCGCCGAAGGGCACTTCCCGCAGGAAGAAGAAGCGCACCTGGTCCAGTCCGTACTGTGCCACGAAGTCCGCCGGGGCAACCACGTTGCCCAGCGACTTGGACATCTTCACGCCGTTGTTGTGCAGGAAGCCGTGGATCATCACCCGCTTGGGCAGCTCCAGGCCCGCGCTCATGAGGAAGGCGGGCCAGTAAATGGCGTGGAAGCGGGAGATGTCCTTGCCGATGATGTGGACGTCAGCAGGCCAGTACTTCCGGAAGTTCTCCGAGTCCACGTCCGGGTACCCCACGCCGGTGAGGTAGTTGGTCAGGGCATCCACCCACACGTACATCACGTGCTTGTCGTTGCCCGGGACCGGGACGCCCCAGTCGAAGGTGGTGCGGCTGATGGACAGGTCCTCCAGGCCTCGCTTGACGAAACTGATGACTTCGTTGAAACGGTACTGCGGGGCGCCGAATTCCGGGTGGGCCTCATACAGGGCAAGGAGCTTGCCCTGGTAGGCCGACAGCCGGAAGAAGTAGCTCTCCTCGGCCGTCCAGGTCACCTCGGTGTCCGTCTCCTTGGAGTAGCGCACGCCGTCGTCCTTGACCACGGTGTCGTCCTCACCGTAATAGGCCTCGTCCCGGACGGAGTACCAGCCCTCGTACTTGGACAGGTAGATGTCGCCGTTGGCTTCCATCTTCTTCCAGATGGCCTGCGAGGCGGCGTAGTGGTCCTCGTCTGTGGTGCGGATGAAACGGTCGTAGGTGATCCCCAGGGCGGCGTGCGCCGCCTGGTAGATCTCCGCGTTCCGGTCCACCAGCTCCTTGGGAGTGATGCCTTCCTTTTCGGCCGCCTGGGCGATCTTCATCCCGTGCTCGTCCGTCCCGGTCAGGAACATCACGTCAAAGCCGTCCAGCCGCTTGAAGCGCGCCATCGCATCGGTGGCAATGTACTCGTAGGCGTGGCCGATGTGGGGCACGCCGTTGGGGTAGGTGATGGCCGTGGTGATGTAGAACGGCGTTTTCTCTGAAGCAGTCACGTGGAGGACGTTACCTTCGGTGGGGAGGGACGGGCTAGATGAGTTCGGTCAGGGTATCGCTGAGCCGGACAAGTTCGTGGTCGTGCGAGGCCACCAGCACGGCGATGCCGTCGGACGTGGTGTCCTTCAGGATGCTGATGATGCGGTTGGCGGAGGCCCGGTCCAGGCTCGCGGTGGGCTCATCCACCACCAGGACCCGGGTGCCCAGGATCAGGGCACGGGCAATGGCCACGCGCTGGCGTTCGCCGCCGGACAGCTGGGCGGGACGGTGCCGCATGCGCCGGCCCAGGCCAACAAGGTCCAGCAGGTCCTTGGCCATGTCCCGCCGCTGGTCCACTTCGCCGTCGGGAACGGCGGGGAGGAGCACGTTCTCGAGGGCGCTCATTCCGTCGATCAGGGCGCCGCCCTGGTCAACGTACCCGATCAGCGCACGACGGCGGTCCGCGATTTCGTCGTCCCCCATGCTTTCGAGCGAATCGCCTTCCCAGAAGACCCGGCCCGACGTCGGCAGGGTCAGTCCGGCGCCGACGGTCAGGATGCTGGTCTTGCCGGAACCGCTTCGGCCGGCGACACAGTGCATCTCACCGGCGTGCAGGGTCAGGTCGAAGCCTTCCACCACGCTGACGGCTTCGGCGCCGCCCTTGCCTCCGCCATAGCGGATGGTGATGTCGCTCAGTTCCAGCGGCGTGGCGTGGTCGGCGGCCTTGACGATGGTGTTGGCCCGGGTCTGCAGGGGCACCTCACCGGAGCCGGACCGGCGGCTCCGCTGGACGTTGGTCGGGTTTGTCATTGGACCACTTTCGTTGCAATCGGTATCCAGCAAAGTACAGCCACGAGGCCGGCCACGCCCGCCCACAGCGCGGCGTAGGGTGCCAGCAGCAGGCCGATGCCCAGGGCGCCCAGGACGCCCAGGGGCAGGGCCACGGTTCCCACCAGCGCGTTCTCGAACAGGCGGACCTGGCGGAGCATGTCCGGGTTCCAGCCCATGGCCTCGAGGATGCCAAGGTACTGGCGCTTGGCATTGAGTTCAAACCGCCCGGTGACCAGGGTCAGCACAAGCCCTACGGCAACTCCGGCGAGGGCCAGGAGGATGCTCGGCAAGGCAACGCTGGCCGCGGCCAAGCCGCTGAGCGCACTGGCGCCGGCGGCGCGCGGGATGTCGATGAGCAGGGCGGCCAGGCCGCCTGCTGCAGCCCCGAACACGCCCACGGCTACGGCCAGGGACAGGGTGTTGAATTTGTTGGTGCTCAGCTGGCGGTTGGCGAAGGTCAGCGGCGAGTCCACCGGAATCAGCCGTTCGTCATGCTGCGGTTCCTGGTCGATCTCGTCGCGGTGGCGCAGCTGCTGTGCGGCAAAGAAGGCCGCCGCCGCGTACAGCACCAGGACTGACGCGGAGACCAGGGCAGTGGAAAGGCTCCAGCTGGCCAGGCTCAGCACGATCCCGGCCACGGCGAGCAGGACCGCTCCGACGCCGAATTCCTCCAGGACCCAGCGGCGGATCCGGCCCTGGGTCCAGCCCATGGCACGCAGGGTTCCGGCTTCGCTCCTCCGCTTGCGGATGTAGCTCACCGTGGATGCGCCCGTCAGGAGGGCTGCGCCGCAGAGCGTCAGGAAGAGCAGGGTGATGTTGGTACCGGACAGCGACCCGGTAACAGCCTCCGCGGCGTTCTGCCGGACCCAGGACTGCTGGACGGTCCCCAGGGCGGATTCCTTGCCGGCGTCGTCCTTGCTGTAGCCCGGGACGAAGATGCTGGCATCCTCCCGCGCGGACCCGGCCACAATGGTGGCCTCCAGGCCCATCTCGCGGATTTCGCCGGCCAGCTCTTCGACGTCGGGCTGCGCTTCCTTCCAGCTTCCGGGCGCTTTTGCACGGACACGGACGGCGTCGATGACGCTGGCGTTTTCGGTGTAGCCGCGGGCAGCAGCAAGGCCGTAGTAATCCGTGATGGCGCCTGCGGACTGGCTGGCGAGCCCGGTGGCGCTCAGGGAAGGCTCAAGTTCCGTGGCGGGGACTTCGTTGCCCGCAGCGTCCTTGACCAGCGTGAACGGGGTGGGGTCGTAGCCGCCCAGCGGCAGCTTGTTGACGTCGCCGGCGGCAGCGGCGACGGACGCGGGATCGAACGTGCCGTAGACCATGGCCAGCGGGGCGGCTGCCTGCTCCCCCGTTGCCAGGTTTTCCCGGTAGGAACGCTCATCCACGGGTTCGCGCTGGGTCTGGTCAACGGGCGCGCCGTTGGCGCTCTTCTCGGGAAGCCGGTTGACGGTGACCCATTCACCGGGCACTGCCGTCTTTTCCTCGGCACCGTTGGCGGCTGCTTCGCCGTCGGTGTACTTGGGCGCCGCAGCGAAGTCGGTGCTCCAGGTGGCGGGAGTGTAAAGGCCCTGGTTGAAGTTGCCGCTGCTGCCAAGCAGCGAGGAGTGGTCCGTGGAACCCGGCCAGGAGAGGACGAAGGGGTCCTTTGAAACGAACGGCAGGTAGTCCTTGTCCAGGGAACGCGAGACGGTGCCGACGTCCTTGACGACCTTGCCGGCGTCGTCGATTTCTTCGATCTTGACGTTGTACTTCAGGTCCAGGGACGTCCCGGAACGGACGATCAGGGGAATGGCCTGGGAATCGTCAGTCAGCTGCCCGTTCCGCTTGGCCTGCTGGTACTGGGTCATCAGCGGCGCCCAGTACTTGAGCTTGACGCCGAGGAAATCCGGCCCTTCCTCCAGTTCGTCCAGGCTGATGCCGTTGGTGAACAGTCCCTCGAGGTAGCGTCCCACCGCGCCGGCGTCGCGGGCATCGGCCGGCGGCGCCTTCTCCAGCGGGGACAGGAAGTCACCGGCGGAACCCAGGAGGGCCCGTTCGGCAGCCGGGTCGACGGCGACGACGGATTCCGTTATCTCGGGGGCCATGGGCAGTGACACGGAAAGGTTGAAGAGGTTGTGCTCGGAGCCGCCGGCCGGTGCGGGAAACTTGATCCCGGTTTCGTCCGCGGGAGCTGCAATGCGGATGCTGCTGCCGCCGGCAGTTTGCTCCTCCACGAGCCTGGCCTTGCCAAGGGTGCCTTCGGCGGTGGACTTGAAGAGGGTCTGCTCGGAGACGCCGTCGGAGCTGACTGCGCTGGCCGTCAGGCGGTACTTCCGGGTTTCATCGCCCAGGACCGATTCGGCAGCCGGCCACAGGTCCGGGGCGGTTGCTCCGGCGGCCTGGTCCGCGGTTGCGGTGCCGGCAAGCCCGGCGTTGTAGCCGAGGTAGTCCATGGCATCGAGGCGCGGGGATTCAAGGTTCTGGGTCACGCGGGAGACAAGGCTGATCGGGGCCGCCACGGAGGTGCCGGAGAGCTTCCTGATGGCCTCCAGCTGCTCGAAGCTGATGCCGCCGGAGCCGTTGGCGATCTCGGGCTGCATGAGCGAGCTGGAGGGGGCCTTCGCCTGGACCAGGACGTCGTAGAGGCCGCGTGAATTTTCATCAACGGTCCTGTTCAGTGCGGCCTGGGACTGGCTTTGGACAAGGACCGACAAGCACATGGCTGCGATCAAGATGGCCGCGGTCAACAGCAGCACTTTGCTTCTGATGAACCTCTGGACGGCGTTCATGGAACTCCCTGAAACCTGGATTGCGTGCGCGCACCCGGACGGCGCCCATGCGGACATGGACGATCACGGACGGATGTGCAAAAGGTATTGGCCGGCCTGCCGGCCCGGTCCTGAATCAGGACCTAGCCATTGTAAGCAGACCGGCCAATCATACGTGGCCGTGCCGGGACTCGCCGAGGGCGGCCGGCGGTGCGGTGTTTCCCCGGGGTGCGGGTTAGTCCTCCAGGTCCACTTCACGCACCATCTCGGCGCCGATGCCGGCCTTGATGGCGTCCAGGACCTGCTGGGGAACAGAGCTGTCGATGGTCAGCAGGGCAAGCACCTGGCCGCCTTCGTCAGAGCGAGCCACCTGCATGCCGGCGATGTTGATGTTGTTCATGCCGAGGATGTGTCCGATGGTTCCGATGACCCCGGGGCGGTCCGTGTAGGCCACCACCACGAGGTGCTCGCTGATCGGGATTTCAACCTCGAAGCCGTTGATGCCCACGAGCTTCTGGATCTGCTTGGGTCCGGTCAGGGTGCCGGCCACGGAGATCTGGGTGCCGTCACTCAGGGCGCCGCGCAGGGTGAGTACGTTGCGGTACGACTCGGTGTCGGGTGTGGTGATCAGGCGGACGTTGATGCCCCGCTGCTCGGCGATGACCGGAGCGTTGACGTAGGAAACCTGCTCGGTCACGACATCCGCGAAGATTCCCTTGAGGGCGGCCAGTTCGAGGACCTTGACGTCGAGGGACGAGATCTCGCCGGCCACTTCGACGTCGAACTGGGTCAGGGAGGCGTGCGTCAAGGCGGTGAAGATCCGGCCCAGTTTCTCGATCAGCGGGATGCCGGGACGGACGTCGGGGGCGATGATGCCGCCGGCCACGTTCACGGCGTCGGGCACCAGTTCACCGGCGAGGGCGAGGCGGACCGACTTGGCCACCGACACGCCGGCCTTTTCCTGCGCTTCGTCGGTGGAGGCGCCGAGGTGCGGCGTGACCACCACGTTGTCCAGCTTGAAGAACGGCAGGTCTGTGCTGGGTTCCTTGGAGAAGACGTCCACGCCGGCGCCGGCGATTTCGCCGTCCTGCAGGGCCGTGAAGAGTGCTTCCTCGTCCACCAGTCCGCCGCGGGCGACGTTGACGACGTAGGCGGTGCTCTTCATCTTCTTGAAGGCGTCAGCACCGAGCATGCCCACCGTTTCCGGCGTCTTGGGCATGTGGATGGTGATGAAGTCCGCCTGCGCCAGGAGCTCGTCCAGGGTCACCAGCTGCACGCCGAGCTGTGCCGCGCGGGCTGAGGTGATGTAGGGATCGTAGGCGAGGATCTTGGTGTCAAAGCCCTTCAGCCGGGCGGCCACAAGCGCGCCGATCCGGCCCAGGCCGATGATGCCGATCTTCTTTTCGAAGAGTTCGATGCCCGTGTACTTGGAGCGCTTCCACTCGCCGTCCTTCAGGGCTGCGCTTGCCTGCGGGATGTGGCGGGCCAGGCTGAGGATGTGGCCAACGGTGAGTTCAGCTGCCGAAACGATGTTCGAGGTGGGCGCGTTGACCACCATGACGCCGGCCTGGGTGGCTGCCTTGATGTCCACGTTGTCCAGGCCTACTCCCGCGCGGGCGATGACCTTGAGGTTCTTCGCAGCGGCGATCGCCTCGGCGTCCACCTGCGTGGCCGAGCGGACCAGGATTGCGTCAACGTCGCCGATGGCGGAGAGCAGCTGGGAACGGTCGGCGCCGTCGGTCTGGCGGATCTCGAAGTCCGGGCCCAGGGCCTCGACGGTAGCGGGGGAAAGTTCTTCGGCGAGCAGTACTACGGGTTTTGACACGGCTGATCCTCTGCGTTGCAGTCCGGGGGATAGAAACAAGTCTAGGCCGACGGAAAGGCCGGGCTCACATTGTTAAGTGTGAACCCGGCCTCACAGTCTGCCTTTATCACGGCACGTTGGGCCAGCCTTAGCGGGCTGCGGATCCTTCGACGTAGTCCACGTCCTGCTGCTGCCAGGCGAAGAGGGAGCGCAGTTCGCGGCCGACGGCCTCGATGGGGTGCTGCTCTGCCTTGGCACGCAGTGCCTTGAACTCCACGCCGCCGTTGTCCTGGTCTTCGATGAAGCGCTTGGCGAAGGCACCGGACTGGATGTCGGCCAGGACGGCCTTCATGTTTTCCTTCACCTCGGGGGTGATGACGCGGGGGCCGGAGACGTAGTCGCCGTACTCGGCGGTGTCGGAAACGCTCCAGCGCTGCTTGGCAATGCCGCCTTCCCACATGAGGTCAACGATGAGCTTGAGCTCGTGGAGGACCTCGAAGTAGGCGATCTGGGGCTGGTAGCCGGCTTCGGTGAGGGTTTCGAAGCCGTACTGGACCAGCTGGGACACGCCGCCGCACAGGACGGCCTGCTCGCCGAAGAGGTCCGTTTCGGTCTCTTCGGTGAAGGTGGTCTTGATGACGCCGGCGCGGGTACCGCCGATGGCCTTGGCGTAGGACTTGGCCAGGTCCCAGGCGGAACCGGTGGCGTCCTGCTCGACGGCGATGATGTCCGGGATGCCGCGGCCGGCTTCGAATTCGCGGCGCACGGTGTGGCCGGGAGCCTTCGGAGCCACGAGGATGACGTCAACACCCTCCGGAGCCTGGATGTAGCCGAAGCGGATGTTGAAACCGTGGGCGAAGGCAAGGGCCTTGCCGGGCTTCAGCTTGTCCTTGATGGAGTCGTTGTAGATCGAGCGCTGGTGCTGGTCCGGCGCCAGGATCATGATGACGTCGGCCCATTCGGCGGCGTCGGCAACGTTCTTGACGGTGAAGCCGGCGTCCTCGGCCTTGGCGATCGACGTCGAGCCCTCCTTGAGGGCGATGGCAACCTCGACGCCGGAGTCGCGCAGGTTGAGCGCGTGGGCGTGGCCCTGGGAGCCGTAGCCAACAATGGCTACCTTGCGGCCCTGGATGATCGACAGGTCGGCGTCGTCGTCGTAAAACATTTCAGTCACTTGCGTAACTCCTCTTGAGTGGGTTGTAGATAGGTGTCTTGTGGTGCGGTTGCGGGCGTTGCCTGCTGCCGGGCCGTGCCCGGCAGCTTCCTAGGCGGAACGCAACGCCCTGTCACTCATGGAGCGGGATCCCCGTCCAACGGCCAGGGTGCCGGACTGCACGATTTCGCGGATGCCGAAGGGCTCCAGCACTGAGAGCAGCGCTGCAAGCTTCTCCGGAGTACCGGTTGCCTCAATCACCAACGAGTCTGTGGACACGTCGACGACGGCGGCACGGAACAGGTCTGCAGCCTGGGTCACCTGCAGACGTGTCGCGGCATCCGCACGTACCTTGACCAGGATGTGGTCTCGCTGTACGGAAGATTCAGAAGTCAGCTCAACGATCTTGATGACGTTGATCAGTTTGTTGAGCTGCTTGGTGACCTGCTCGATCAGGTCGCCGTCGGCATCGACGACGACGGTCATCCGGGAGATCCCCGGAACCTCGGTGGGGCCAACAGCCAGTGAGTTGATATTGAAGGCACGGCGGGCAAAGAGGCTCGCGACGCGGGTCAGGACGCCGGGCTTGTCTTCCACCAGGACGGAGAGTGTGTGGCGGCTCATGGTCAGTCCTCTTCTTCCCATTCCGGGGTCATGTTGCGGGCAACCTGGATCTGGTCGTTGCTCACGCCGGCGGGCACCATCGGCCACACCATGGAGTTCGGGCTCACCACGAAGTCGATGACCACGGGCCGGTCGTTGATTTCGAGTGCCTTCTGGATGGTGGCGTCGATGTCCTCGTCGCGTTCACAGCGGAACGCGGCGCAGCCGTAGGCCTCCCCCAGCTTGACGAAGTCCGGGATGCGGACGGTGTCGTGGCCGGTGTTGAGGTCGGTGTTGGAGTACCGGCCCTCGTAGAAGAGGGTCTGCCATTGCCGGACCATGCCCAGGGAGGAGTTGTTGATCACCGCCACCTTGATGGGGATCTTGTTGATGGCGCAGGTGGCCAGTTCCTGGTTGGTCATCTGGAAGCAGCCGTCGCCGTCGATGGCCCAGACCACGCGGTCCGGCTCGCCGACCTTGGCGCCCATGGCGGCCGGAACCGCATAGCCCATGGTCCCGGCGCCGCCTGAGTTCAGCCAGGCGTGCGGACGCTCGTACTTGATGAACTGCGCTGCCCACATCTGGTGCTGGCCCACGCCGGCAACGTAGACGCCTTCGGGCCCGGTCAGGGCGCCGATGCGCTCGATGACCCGTTGCGGTGCGCTGAGCCCGTCATCGGGTTCGGTCCAGCCCAGCGGGTAGGTCTCCTTGAGGTTGTTCAGGAAGGCCCACCAGGTGGTGAGGTCCGGCGTTCCGGATGCCTCGAACTGGGTGCGAACAGCGTCGGTGAGTTCAGGGATGATCTCCTTGACGGACCCGACGATGGGCACGTCCGCGGTGCGGTTCTTGGAGATCTCGGCGGGGTCGATGTCCGCGTGGATAACCTTGGCCAGGGGCGCGAAGGTCTTGAGGACACCGGTGACGCGGTCGTCAAAACGGGCGCCCAGGGTGATCAGCAGGTCGGACTGCTGCAAGGCAGTCACGGCGGAGACGGTGCCGTGCATACCGGGCATTCCCATGTGCTGGGGATGTGAGTCCGGGAAGGCGCCCTTTGCCATCAGCGTGGTGACAACCGGGGCTCCGGTGGCCTCGGCGAGTGCCAGCAGTTCCGCCGCGGCGTGCGCCTTGATGACGCCGCCGCCAACGTACAGCACAGGCTTGCTGGCCGCTGCGATCAGCTTGGCGGCCTCGCGCACCTGCTTGTTGTGCCCGCGGGTGACGGGGCGGTAGCCGGGCAGGTCGATCTTCGGCGGCCAGGAGAAGGTCATCTGGCCAACCTGGGCGTCCTTGGCCACGTCCACGAGGACGGGACCGGGGCGGCCGGTGGACGCCAGGTGGAACGCCTCAGCCATGACATGCGGGATGTCGTTGGGGTCCGTCACCAGGAAGGAATGCTTGGTGATGGGCATGGTGATGCCCACGATGTCGGCTTCCTGGAACGCATCGGTTCCGATCACGCCGCTGGACACCTGGCCGGTGATGGCCACCAGCGGCACGGAGTCCATGTGGGCATCCATGATGGCGGTGACGAGGTTGGTGGCGCCCGGGCCCGAGGTGGCGATACACACGCCAACCCGTCCGGTCACCATGGCGTAGCCTTGCGCGGCATGGCCGGCTCCCTGTTCGTGACGGACCAGCACGTGATTCATGCTGGAGGCCATCAAGGGGTCATAGGTGGGCAGGATCGCGCCACCGGGCAAACCGAAAATATCGTCGACGCCGAGTTCTTCGAGCGAGCGGACAATAGCTTGCGAGCCGGTCATCACCGTTGGGGGTACAACGTTGTTCGGCCCAAGGACAGGAGAGGCGGCAGCAAGGTCGGCGGCGACGACGGCCTGGTCAGCCGTCCGGTCGGCGCGTTCCGGAGCCTTGGTGGCTCCAGCGGACTTAGTAGCCATCAGCGAGGGGCTGATCGGCGATCCTTTGCTCATCGGACTCTTCCTTGTGGATCATCTGTGGTTCGTGGAAACTGCAGGAAATAAAAAAACCCCTCAGCCTGGCGGCTCTTCGAGGGGTTGCGCGTGACGGTTCGTTACCCGGGGCTAATGTGCCACGCGCTTGGTAAGGACGACGACGATGCCGGTAACGAAAGTCATGCGTTCAGTTTTCCCTCTGGGCAAGATGCGTGTCAACGAGCTGACCCGCGATCTCACCATGTGGACCCCATTGTCCACCAAACGAGCAACGCTGCCCAAGGGCGCCTTGCTGAAGCCCGCCCCCACACGGCGGCCGGGCTTAATAAGGGTAGCGCCGAGGGCCCCGGGCCGTTTGGCGCTCAGCGCCAAACGGCCCGGGTAGGCGCTACCCGCAGTATGCGCCCGTACTGGCGCTGTGCACCAGCTTGGCGTACTTGGCCAGGACGCCCTTGGTGTAGCGTGCCGGCAAGGGCTCCCAGCCCACCTTGCGGGCTGCGAGCTCTGCCTCGTCCACCAGCAGGTCGAAGCTGCGGGCGGCGATGTCCACGCGGATCCTGTCGCCGTCCTTCACGAAGGCGATGGGGCCGCCGTCGACCGCTTCCGGGGCGACGTGGCCGATGCACAGGCCGGTGGTGCCGCCGGAGAACCTGCCGTCGGTGAGGAGCAGGACGTCCTTGCCCAGCCCGGCACCCTTGATGGCGCCGGTGATGGCCAGCATTTCGCGCATGCCGGGGCCGCCCTTGGGGCCTTCGTAGCGGATCACGACGACGTCGCCGGCCTTGATACGGCCGTTGTCCAGTGCGTCCAGGGCGCCCTGTTCGCGCTCGAACACCCGCGCGGTTCCTTCGAAGACGTCGGCGTCGAAGCCTGCGCTCTTCACGACGGCGCCTTCGGGGGCCATGGTGCCGTGCAGGATGGTGATGCCGCCGGTCTTGTGGATGGGGTTGTCCAGCGCTCGGAGGATTTTGCCGTCCACGTCCGGCGGGTTGATGGCCGCGAGGTTTTCGGCCACGGTCTTGCCGGTAACGGTGAGGCAGTCGCCGTGCAGCAGCCCGGCGTCGAGCAGTGCCTTCATGATGACGGGCACGCCGCCGATCTTGTCCACGTCGGTCATGACGTAGCGGCCGAAGGGCTTGAGGTCGCCCAGGTGCGGGATCTTGTCGCCGATGCGGTTGAAGTCGTCAAGGGTCAGCTCAACTTCGGCCTCGCGGGCGATGGCCAGCAGGTGCAGCACGGCGTTCGTGGAACCACCGAACGCCATGGTGACGGCGATGGCGTTCTCGAAGGCCTTCTTGGTCATGATGTCGCGGGCGGTGATGCCTTCGCGCAGCAGGTTGACGACCGCTTCGCCGGACTTGCGGGCGAACTCGTCACGGCGGCGGTCCGCCGAGGGCGGGGCGGCGGAGCCGGGCAGGGACATGCCGAGTGCCTCGCCGATGCAGGCCATGGTGTTGGCCGTGTACATGCCGCCGCAGGCTCCTTCGCCCGGGCAGATGGCCTTTTCGATGCGCGTCAGGTCTTCCATGCTCATCTTGCCGGCGGCGCACGCGCCCACGGCTTCGAAGGCATCAATGAGGGTGACTTCCTTCTCGGAACCGTCCTCGAGCTTGACCCAACCGGGCATGATGGAGCCGGCATAGAGGAACACGCTGGACAGGTCCAGGCGGGCTGCTGCCATGAGCATTCCGGGAAGGGACTTGTCGCAGCCGGCCAGCAGCACGGATCCGTCGATCCGTTCAGCCTGCATCACGGTTTCCACGGAGTCGGCGATGACTTCGCGGGAAACCAGGGAGAAGTGCATGCCTTCGTGGCCCATGGAGATGCCGTCGGACACGGAGATGGTGCCAAACTGCATGGGGAAACCGCCGCCCGCGTGCACGCCCTCCTTGGCGCCCTGCGCGAGCCGGTTCAGGGAGAGGTTGCAGGGAGTGATCTCGTTCCACGAGCTCGCAACGCCGACCTGGGGTTTTGCGAAGTCGTCGTCCCCCATGCCGACGGCCCGGAACATGCCACGTGCGGGAGCCGCGTGGATTCCGTCGGTTACAACCCGGCTCCGGGGTTTGATGTCAGGCTTGTTCTCGGTTGCGATGTGGGTGTCACTCATAGGGGAAAGTCTATGGCTCCGCCGAACGGCGCAACGACAGATCCGGGACGTTTGGGGGCAAAAACAGAAAATTTCAGTCAAATGGTGGACACCCATCTCAGATAATGAGATGACCCGGGAATGCCCTCCCCCGCTTGTGGTGCGGCTCACGGTGACGGGCCGCCTGCCCGGCACCTGCCGGCTTCCCCGTCAATCTGGACAGTTCTGACCGCCGGACGTAGCGTCGGGGAAAGTACACCTTGCCATCCGGACTGAAGGGCTTGCCATGGATTTTGTTTTCTGGATCATTCTGCTTGTTGTCATCGTGGGCGTCGTGTGGTGGCTGCTCAAACGCAAGAGGTCATCGACGGCGCCGGGGCCCTCCGCCCCGGAGCGGACCCGCGCGGACGGGGCGCTTTCCGGCGGCAGTGCCGCGGCATCCGCTGAAGCTGCCGGAACCACCGGGATCGCCGGCGCGGCAGGCTTTGGCCGCCCCGCCGAGCCCGCGGCACCCACCACCGCCGATGATCACGCAGGAGCGGCGTCACCTGCCCGCGGGGCAGAGGCCGCCCAGCCCACCGGCACGAAGGAGCGGGAAGGTTCTGCTGCCAACGCCGCTGCAGCAGCCGGCATGACAGGGGTGCCAGGCACCACGGCCCCGGCAGCGTCCGGCCAGGATGTCCGCCGCCAGGACGACGACGAGTGGGAGACACAGTGGTCGGAGGCTTCGGGCTCCTCCGCCGTTTCCCCCGCCGCAGGATCCAGGGGCAGTGCCTCTACGGGTGGCGCTCCCACCCCTGCGGCCCAGGTGGATCCGGCCGGTGAAAGCGGCGTCCCCGCCGCAACGGGGCACCAGGCGGAACCGGCGGCAGCGACGGACGCGGAACGCCATCACGCCCCGGTCCACCACCCCGAGTACACCGAGCCCCACGCTCCTACGCTGCCGGGCGCGGAAACGGCCGCCGTGGAGGACATGGACGACGCCGGGGCCGAACCGCAGCTTCAGGCCCCTGCAGGTGCCTCCGCGCCACAGCCTGCCAGCGGGGTCAGCGGTTCACCGCAGGGTGGCGCGGGCCTACCGCCCGGGCACGGCGGGGAGGACCGCGCAGCGGCGGCCGCCGAAGCCGCCGTAATCCCTGAAACTGCCGCCTCCGCTGAAACCGCGGACCGCACCCAGTCTTCCGCGCTGGTGGAAACCGCAGCGGACCGCGACCAGCAGCCCCAGTCCGTTCCGACGTCCGAACCGGCGGGGCACCTGGCAGCGGACGAGCCCTATGGCGCCGGCTCGGCGGCGGCCGGAACTGACGGCGGCGGCCCGGACGGGTACACCGTGAAGGGCGACGCCGGAGCCATGGTCTACTACGAGGAGGGACACCCCGACTATGAGCAGGCCCGTGCCGACGTCTGGTTCGAAACGGAGGCACATGCCGAGGCAGCAGGCTTCCGGGCTCCACGGCGGCGGCGCCTTTAGCAACGGACCAGCCCGCTCGGGCCAGCCTCCTCCCTCTCTCCGAAAGCGCCTGCCTGCTGTGGCTGCAGCCTGCCTCGTTGTGCTCCTGGCGGGCTGCACGGGCGGTGGCGGCAACGGGCCCACCGGGAGTACTACCCTCCCCGAGACAAATGAAGTGCGGGTGCCGGACGTTGCCGAACGCCTTGAGCTTGACCTGAAGATTCCCTGGTCCGCCGTGTTCCTGCCGGACGGAACGGCCATCATCTCCGAGCGGGACACTGCCCTCCTCAAGGCAGTGCCGGCCGGTGGAAGGGGGCGGGAAGCCGTAAGCCTTGGTGAAGTTCCAGGGGTGGCCGCCGCCGGCGAGGGCGGCCTGTTGGGACTTGCACTGTCCCCCGGCTTTGCCTCCGACCGCTACCTGTACATGTACTTCACCGCACAGGAGGACAACAGGATTGCCAGGACAAGGGTGCAGGAGACCGCCGGCGGTGCACTGTCCCTGGACCGCCCGGAGATCATCTTCACCGGCATCCCGAAAGCCACCACCCACAACGGCGGCAGGATCCGCTTCGGCCCGGATGGCTTCCTGTACGTCGGTACGGGCGACTCGCAGCGGAGGGACCAGCCACAGGAGCCCGCGGCCTTGGGCGGCAAGATCCTGCGGCTGACGGCCGACGGCGGTCCGGCGCCGGGCAATCCCTTTGGCAACGCCGTCTACAGCCTGGGCCACCGCAACGTCCAGGGCCTCGCATGGGACAGCGCAGGACGGCTGTGGGCCAGTGAATTCGGCCCCGATGTCAATGACGAGCTGAACCTGATTGTGGCCGGCGGAAATTATGGCTGGCCGGAGGTGACCGGAGCGCCCCGCCGCCCCGGGTTCCAGGACGCAAAAGTCGTGTGGCCGTCAACCAGCGAATCGTCCCCGAGCGGCCTGGAGATCGTGGGATCCACCGCCTATCTCGGGGCACTGCGGGGCCAGCGGCTGTGGACAGTGCCACTTGCGGGCGGGGAAGCCGGGACGCCTGTGGGCCATTTCACACGCCAGTACGGCAGGATCCGCGACGTCGTGCGGACTCCGGAGGGCGGATTCTGGCTCCTGACAAACAACGAAAACCCTGATTTCGTGCTGGTTTTGCCGCCGATTTCCTGATGCGGAGGCAGTCCAGGGCTTCGATTTCACATGGGCAAAAAGTTCGTGTAGAGTTTCATGTCGTTGCGGAGGTCAACGGGGAAAGAAAAGCCCGATGATCAAGGCAAAGAAGATGCACCTCTAGCTCAATTGGCAGAGCAATTGACTCTTAATCAATGGGTTCCGGGTTCAAGTCCCGGGGGGTGCACCACTGGGAAAACAGCCTCCGGCTTGCGGAAACGCGAACCGGGGGCTGTTTTGTTGTTTGCCGCATTCCAGGGCGGGCCTGCCGCCGTTCATCCCGGTAATTCGCCCCACGCCGCTGACCTTCAACTTTCACGCAGCTGTTTCAACAGGGACCGTCCGTCCCCTTCCACCCGCAGGCCTGACGGCAACAAAAAAGGCGTGGCCGCAGCTGTGAAGCTGTGGCCACGCCCCGGTGCTGAAGCGCCGGTTCTAGCGTGTTGACGGCGAGTTCTCCACCAATGCATTGTCGCCGGGAGACTTGGCGAATTGGCTAGCGAGTTCCCGCACCACTGCCTGGAGCTCCTGCCGCAGCAGGTCCGGGTCGATCGAGGCTGACGCCAGCACGGACCGTTCCATTTCCACCGCTGCAGCCACCGCTTCCTTGCCCTGCTCGGTAAGCGACACGACGTGGCTCCTGCGGTCCGAGGTGCTGCGGACCCGGACAATGTGTCCGTGGGCCTCCAAACGGCTGAGCGTCTTACCCATGGTCTGCGCCTGGACGCGAACGTATTGCGCGAGCTGGGCCTGCGTCATGGGGCCCTGGGCATCCAGGACCTCAATGGCGATAACTCCGGCGTGGGTAAGGCCGATGGCGCCGAGTTTTTCGTTCCAGGAGTGTTCGACGAGGCGCGCAGCAGTGGACAAGAGGCGCCCCGTGGGCCAGTGATCCATATCAGGCATAGCAGCCAGTATAGCCAAGTGGGGATTAGCGCTGGTTCCCGGCGCTTACTAGGCTGGTGTGTCCCGCCTGCAACTAGGAGAAAAACATTGGCTGAAAGACTCGTTTCCGGCGACGACGCGCCCGGATTCACATTGAAGGATTCGTCAGGCACCGACGTCAGTTTGTCCCCCCGCCAGGGCCGACACACCATTGTGTACTTCTATCCTGCGGCCGCCACGCCGGGCTGCACCAAGGAGGCGTGCGATTTTCGCGACAGCATGGCCTCTCTCCAGTCGGCGGGCTACGACGTCCTGGGCATCTCCCCCGACCCCGTGGAAAAGCTTGCAAAATTCGCAGCCAAGGAAGGCCTGGGCTTCCCTTTGCTTTCCGATGCGGACCATGCGGTTGCCGAGGCATATGGCGCTTGGGGCGAAAAGAAGAACTATGGCAAGACCTATGAGGGGCTCATCCGTTCCACCATCGTGGTGGACCCCGACGGGAAGGTTGCGCTGGCCCAGTACAACGTCAGGGCCACAGGCCACGTAGCCAAACTTCGGCGGGACCTGAACCTGGACACCTGACAAAGATCCGCCAAGCCGGGGCCCTGCCGCGGCGACGCTACAATGGACACTGGCATCCGCCGGCGGGCCCCTGTGGGGGCCGCAACGGCCGGAAGCCCTGCGCGAGTGGTGAAATTGGCAGACACGCAGGATTTAGGTTCCTGTGCCTTCGGGCGTGGGGGTTCAAGTCCCCCCTTGCGCACTGTATGGTCCCCCGGCTGCGGCCGGGGGACCTTTGCATTTAACACCCTTTCGCCCCGCCCTTTCCGCACGGTCCGGAAGGGGAATCCGGGCTCCGCCGAAAAACTCCAGGGAATTTACCCATCCGCATCCTGCCGACGGCCGAATAGACAGTGAGACACCAGCCAAGGGCAGGTGCCCACCAGCAAGTTTCGGAAGACGCCGCAGGCACCACGCCCGCGGCGGGTAGATGCCACAACCAAGGAGAACCGACATGCAGACCATCAAGCGCACAACCTTCACCGTCGCAGGCGTTGCAGCAGCGGCCCTGCTCAGCCTGACTGCCTGCGGCGGGTCCGCAACCACCACCGCCTCCTCCGCCCCGGCAGCCGAGCCGTCCGCGTCCAGCATGGCCCCCTCGCCGTCGGCCAGCACCTCTGCCGCGGCCATGGACCCGGCCGCCAACCTGGTGGGCCCGGGCTGTGCTGCCTACGCCGAGCAGGTTCCCTCCGGTGCAGGCTCGGTTGAGGGCATGGCCCTTGACCCCGTTGCCGTCGCGGCCTCCAACAACCCGATCCTCACCACCCTCACCTCGGCAGTGTCCGGGAAGCTGAACCCCAAGGTGGACCTCGTGGACACCCTGAACGGCGGAGAGTTCACGGTCTTCGCTCCGGTGGATGACGCTTTCGCCAAGATCGATGCAGCCACCATCGAAACCCTCAAGACGGACGACGCGCTCCTGAGCAAGATCCTCACCTACCACGTGGTTCCGGGCCAGATCACCCCTGACATGATCGCCGGCACCCACGCCACCGTCCAGGGCGGCAGCGTGACCGTTACGGGCAGCGGCGACGAGCTCAAGGTTGACGACGCCAACGTGATCTGCGGCGGCGTGCAGACCAAGAACGCCACCGTCTACCTGATCGACTCGGTACTGATGCCCAAGTAGTCACCAGGCAGGCCAGTTCCTTCCGGTGAAGCCGGGGGCCGTCCGAAAGGACGGCTCCCGGCTTTTCGGCTCCCGCGGGAACCGTCCGGCCGGTTCCGGGTTACTTTAAGGAGCGTCTATTAGACTGGGCTCCGGCCCGCACGCGGCGGAGCCGGCAAAATCCCGAGGTGATAATCGAGTGCCCAGCAGTACATCGCGGCGGACGGTCATCAAGACCGGCGCTGTTTTCCTCGCCTTGGGCATGACCTCGTGCACCGCCGTCCCCGCCCCCTCTCCGTCCTCCGGCTCCCCCAGCACCACGGCTGCTCCCGAGCCCTCCGCCACCTTCAATTTCGGAACCGCAGCCCAGCCGCTGGGCCTGGATCCGGCACTTTCCAGTGACGTCGAGTCCCAGCGCATCACCCGGCAGATCCTCGAGGGACTGGTGGGCGTGGACCAGGTCACCGGGAAACCCACACCACTGCTCGCCACGGAATGGACCGAGTCCAACGAAGGCCGCTCCTACACCTTCAAGCTCCGGACCGACGTCATGTTCCAGGACGGAACCCCGTTCAATGCCGACGCCGTGTGCACCAACTTCAACCGCTGGTTCGCCTTTTCCCCGGATATCAGGCGGCAGGCGCCCGGCAGCTCCTTCAAGGGAGTCTTCAAGGCCCATTCGGATGAGCCGGAGCTCTCCATCTTCAAAAGCTGCACGGCCGAATCACCGGACACGGTCCGGATAGACCTCACCCAGCGCTTCACCGCCTTCCTGCAGGCCCTCACGCTGCCTGCCTTCGCCATCGCCTCGCCGGCAGCCCTCGCCGCGGGCACGGCTGACGTCCTGGACCAGAACCGCGGCGGGCAGCCCGTGTCAGGCTTCGGCACCAATCCGGTGGGAACCGGACCGTTCAGGCTCGCCTCGTGGGACGAAGGCAGTGTCACCCTGGCCACCAATACCTCCTACTGGGGGGAGCGCGGCCAGATTGCCACGATCAACTTCGTGGCCTACGACCATCCGCAGGCGCGGCTCCAGGCCCTGCTGGACGGCAAGATCGACGGCTACGACGCTGTAACGGTGGGCAACTTCGACCAGCTGGTCAAGCGCGGAAAGCAGATCGTCCAGCGTGACCCGTTCTCCGTGATGTACGTGGGCATCAACCAGGACATCCCCGTACTCAAGAACCTGAAGGTCCGCCAGGCCATCGAAATGGCGATCGACAAGGAAACGCTGATCCGCCGGTTCTTCATTGACAACACCGCCAAGGCCACGCAGTTCGTCCCGCCCAAAATCAGCGGCTTCAACAACGACGCCCCGGCGCTGGGCCACGATCCTGCCAAGGCCAAGGAATACCTCGAAGAGGGAGGGTACGCCGGGGAGGAGCTGAAGTTCTACTATCCCCTGAACGTCACCCGCCCCTACCTGCCCACACCCGAGAAGGTGTATGCCGAGATCAGCCGCCAGCTCACCGCCGTCGGACTTAACATCCGTCCCGTGCCGGTGGACTGGGCGGACGGCTACCTGCAGAAGGTGCAGTCTCCCGGCGACCATGCGCTCCATCTGCTGGGCTGGAACGGCTCCTACTCCGACGCCGACAATTTCGTGGGCCCCCTCTTCGGCGAAAAGAACGGCGAGTTCGGCTACCACGATCCTCAGGTCTTTTCGAAGATCAACCGGGCGCGCGGGCTTCCGGAAGGCGAGGAACGGGATGAGCAATATCACACCATCAACGCCCAGATCGCCGCGACCGTACCGGCCGTCCCCGTCGCCTTCCCCATCTCCGCGCTGGCCCTGTCCGACCGCGTGCTGAGCTATCCCGCCTCCCCGGTCTTAAATGAAGTTTTCACGAAGGTGCAACTAAAGCCTTGACGGAGCGGTCCAATTTCAGTATGTCCGCTGCCCGGGGATATTCTGTGACAGCCAGAGCCGCTGCAATCGGAGACTGATCGTGACCTTCATTTCCAAGACCCCACATGCCGACGTCGTCCTGATTGGCGGCGGCATCATGAGCGCCACGCTGGGGGCATTCCTCAAGCAGCTTGAGCCGGACTGGACCATCTCTCTGTTCGAGCGGCTGGACCAGCCGGGGCTGGAAAGCTCGGACCCGTGGAACAACGCCGGAACCGGCCACGCCGCCCTCTGCGAGCTGAACTACTCCCCTGCCGCCAAAGACGGCTCAGTGGACCCCTCCAAGGCGCTGCTCATTAATGAGCAGTTCCAGCTTTCCCGCCAGTTCTGGTCCCACCTGGTGGACCAGAAGCTGATCGGATCCCCCAAAGGCTTCATCAACACCGTGCCGCACATGAGCTTCGTGATCGGCGAGGACCACACGCGGTTCCTGCGCACGCGGTACGAGGCACTCAAGCCCCACACGCTGTTCCGGAGCATGGAATATTCCGAGGACCACGCCCAGATCGCCAAGTGGGCTCCCCTGATCGTGAAGGGGCGCGACCCGAAGCAGCGCGTTGCCGCCACGCGCGCAGCCGAGGGCACCGACGTCGATTTCGGGGCACTGACCCGGGAGCTGACCACCTACCTCGGGAACAACGGCGTCGAAATCAACTACGGCCATGACGTCACGGGAATCTCCAGGGCGTCCGACGGCGGCTGGAACCTTTCGCTGAAGTACCCCAAGTCCGGCGAGCACAGCAAGATCCACGCCAAGTTCGTGTTCGTCGGCGCTGGCGGCGGCGCCCTGCACCTGCTGCAGGCCTCCGGCATCCCGGAAAGCAAAGGCTACGGCGGGTTCCCGGTCTCCGGGCAGTTCTTCCGCTGCACCGACGAAACCATTGCCGCGCAGCACAGCGCCAAGGTCTACGGCCAGGCATCGGTGGGCGCGCCCCCCATGTCCGTGCCGCACCTCGACACCCGCTACGTGGGCGGCAAGCGGTCGCTGCTGTTCGGCCCCTACGCCGGATTCTCCACCAACTTCCTGAAGAACGGCTCGTACCTGGACCTTCCGCTGTCCATCAGGCCCAGCAACATCATTCCCATGCTGGCCGTGGCCAAGGACAACATGGACCTCACCGCCTACCTGGTGAAGGAAGTGGCCAAGAAGCACGCCGACAAGGTGGAGGCCCTGCGCGAGTACTACCCGGAGGCCAAGGACGGCGACTGGGAACTGATCACCGCCGGCCAGCGTGTACAGATCATCAAGAAAGATCCGCAGAAGGGCGGCGTGCTGCAGTTCGGCACTGAAGTAATCGCCGGCCGGGACGGTTCGATCGGCGCGCTCCTGGGCGCATCGCCCGGAGCGTCCACTGCGGTACCTATCATGATCGAGCTGCTGAAGAGGACCTTCCCCCGGAACTTCAAGGGCTGGCAGTCCAAACTCAAGGACATGATGCCCGGCTACGGGGTCAAGTTGGACGAGAACCCGGACCTGGCTGTCGAGCTGGAAAAGGCGACGGCCGCATCACTTCAGCTGGAGAGCGTTTCCGCCAGCCGCTGACCCTGCCGGGGCCGGCGGCCGGCGCCTTCGGGTCCGTATCAGTCCCTCAACCCCACAGGAGATCATGCGATGTTCCGGCTGGCACAACTTTCACTTGCGAACCGGGCCCTGATCGCACTGATCACAGTCTTCGCCTCCGTCTTCGGCGTGATCACCATGTCATCGCTGAAGCAGGAACTCATCCCCTCGATCGAGTTCCCGCAGATCACGGTGCTGACCGCCATGCCCGGCGCCTCCCCGGAGGTGGTCGACAAGCAGGTGAGCGGACCGCTGGAGACGGCGCTGAACGGCGTGGAGGGGCTGGAATCCACCTCCTCCACGTCCCGCAACGGCGTCTCGCAGATCACCATGGTGTTCACGTACGGCTCCAACCTGGACCGTGCGAGGAACCAGATCGACCGTGCCATCTCAAACGCCAAGCGGTCACTGCCCGAGGATGTCCAGCCGCAGGCAATCGCAGGCAGCATCAGCGATTTTCCCATCGTCTTCCTGGCCGTGTCCTCGGACAAGACGCTCAGCGAGCTGAACGCCGACCTCCAGCGGCTGAGCGTGCCCCGGCTGCAGAAGATCGACGGCGTCCGCGGGGCCGATGTGACCGGCGGCGCCTCCCAGCACATCGAGATCCTTCCGCGCGGTGACGCCATGGCCGCCGCGGGTGCGAGCATCACGTCCATCCGGGACGCGCTGGAGAACAACGGTGCGCTGATCCCCGCCGGCACACTCGAAGAGCAGGGAAAGACGCTCTCCCTCCAGATCGGCAGCCCCGTGGATTCCCTGGCGGCCATCGAGGCGCTGCCGCTGGGCGGCGCCAAAGACGGGGCCACCATCGGAAGCGTGGCGGACGTGTCGCTGCAGGATGACGAACGGACATCCATCACACGCACCAACGGAGAGGAAACCCTCGCCGTCTCCGTGACCAAGAAGCCTGAGGGCGACACGGTGGGCATCTCGCACGCGGTGCGTGACACCCTGGACGAGCTTGAGGCGGAACTGGGTTCGAATGCCAGGTTCACACCGGTGTTCGACCAGGCACCCTTCATTGAGAAGTCCATCAAGGACCTCACCACCGAGGGCCTGCTGGGCCTGGGCTTCGCCGTTGCGGTCATCCTGGTGTTCCTGATGTCCACCCGGTCCACGCTGGTCACGGCAGTCTCCATTCCGCTCTCGCTCCTGATCACCTTCATCGGCCTGTCCGCCACCGGATACTCCCTGAACATCCTGACGCTGGGTGCGCTCACCATCGCCATCGGCCGCGTGGTGGATGACTCCATCGTTGTGATCGAGAACATCAAGCGGCACCTGAGCTACGGCGAAGACAAAGTCACTGCCATCCTGACTGCCATCAGGGAGGTGGCCGGGGCCATCACCGCCTCCACCCTCACCACTGTGGCGGTGTTCCTCCCCATCGCATTTGTTGGCGAGCTCGCGGGAGAGCTGTTCAGGCCGTTCGCCCTCACTGTCACCATGGCGCTGCTGGCCTCGCTCCTGGTCTCGCTGACCATCGTCCCGGTGCTGGCCTACTGGTTCCTGAAGAACACCGGTGCCGCAGGCGCGGGGCCGGCAGCTCCCGCAGCCGCCCGGCGGACCGCGGACGAGGCCCGTGCCAGGGCATTGGAAGCGGAACAGCGCAGCAGGCTCCAGCGCGGCTACCTGCCAATCCTCACCAAGACCCAGAAGCATCCGGTGATCACGCTGGTGGCCGCCGCCCTGGTCCTCGGTGCCACCGCCGCCATGACGCCGCTGCTGGCCACCAACCTCCTGGGCAATTCCGGGCAGAACAGCCTCACGGTCCGCCAGGTCCTGCCGGCCGGCACCACCCTCGCCGACACCAGCGCGGCAGCCGTCCGGCTGGAGGAAGTGCTTCGCGGCATCGACGGCGTCAAGGACATCCAGGTGACGTCGGGCAACGCCCAGGCAGGTTTCGCCGCGCTTACCTCCACTGGCTCGTCCAACTCCACATTCACCGTGGTGACGGATGAAAAGGCGGACCAGGAACAGCTGCAGGAGACGGTGCGCAGCGAACTGTCAAAGGTGCCCGATTCCGGCAAGATCTCGGTCGGAACCCAGCAGGGCGGTTTCGGCACCTCGTCCACCGTGGACATCACCCTCAAGGCGGCCACCACTGCCGACCTCCAGGAAGCCAGCGACACGATGGTCGCGGCGATGACCGGCGTGCCCGGCACCAGCGAGGTGGCCACCAACCTTGCGGCCAGCCAGCCCGTGGTCCAGGTCAGGGTGGACCGGGCCAAGACGGTAGCCGCCGGGCTCAACGAGGAACAGGTGGCCGGGGTCCTGGCGTCCACCATCAGCCCCATCCCGGCCGGAGAAGTCCGGATTGACACCAACGACTTTCCCGTCCGGATCGGCCAGGGCACCAGGTTCACCAGCATCGACGCCGTCCGCAACATTCCGCTTCCGGCAGCGGGCGGGCCGGTGCCGCTGGGAAGCATCGCTGCAGTGGAACAGGTGGAGGTGCCGGTGTCCATCACCGCCAGCAACGGCCAGCGCACGGCACGGGTGTCAGTGACGCCGTCGGGCTCCAACCTGGGCGCGGTCAACGCGGAAGTCCAGAAGCGGCTGGCGGACGTCCAGCTGCCGCCAGGGGTCACCGCCGAAATCGGCGGTGCCACCACCCAGCAGCAGGAGTCCTTCCAGCAGCTCGGGCTGGCCCTCCTGGCGGCCATCGCCATCGTGTACGTGATCATGGTGGCCACCTTCAAGTCGCTGGTCCAGCCGCTGATCCTGCTGGTATCTGTCCCGTTTGCAGCCACCGGCGCCGTAGCACTGCTCCTAGTGACAGGCGTGCCCCTGGGACTGCCCTCGCTGATCGGCATGCTCATGCTGGTGGGGATCGTGGTCACCAACGCCATCGTGCTGATCGACCTCATCAACCAGTACCGGCAGCCCCGCGACGGCCGGCCGGGCATGAACGTGGCGGATGCGATCACGCATGGGGCACGGCAGCGCCTGCGTCCCATCCTGATGACCGCGCTCGCCACCGTGTTCGCGCTGACGCCCATGGCCATGGGCCTTACCGGCGGCGGTGGCTTCATCTCGCAGCCGCTGGCGGTTGTCGTCATCGGCGGGCTGATCTCCTCGACCGCCCTGACCCTGGTGCTGGTGCCCGTCCTGTACAGGCTGGTGGAGGGCCGGCGTGAAAAGAAGGCGCTGCTCCGGGACCTTCAGGCACGCCACGAATTCGGGCCCGGGCCGGACGTTGACGAGGAGTTCAGGGACTGGACCACGGGCATGGTTCCCAAAACCAGCGGCCGCCGCGCCGCCCCCGGCGGCCCCGCCTAGGGGCACGTCCGGAACCCCGTCCCGGAGCAGCTTTCGCCCGCACGGGCTTCACGGAATATTTCCCCAAGGGATGCGTTGTACCTTGCGGTAGATGCAAATGCATCTAAATTGGACTACACTGGGACCAAGCCCGGAGAGTCCAGGAAGGGAAAGGCACATCATGCAGATCGGTGTTTTCAGCGTCAGCGACATCACCACGGACCCCACCACGGGGCACACCCCAACCGAGAACGAACGCATCAAAGCGTCGGTGGCCATTGCCAAAAAAGTCGAGGAAATCGGGATGGACGTCTACGCCCTCGGCGAGCACCACAACCGCCCCTTCTTCTCCTCCTCCCCCACCACAACCCTGGCGTACATCGCAGCCCAGACGGAACGCATCACGCTGTCCACGGCCACCACGCTGATCACCACCAACGATCCGGTGAAGATCGCGGAAGACTTCGCGATGCTCCAGCACCTGGCCGACGGCCGTGTTGACCTGGTCCTGGGCCGCGGCAACACCGCGCCGGTGTACCCGTGGTTCGGCAAGAACATCCAGGACGGCGTGGAGCTGGCCATCGAGAACTACAGCCTGCTGCGGAAGCTGTGGGACGAGGACACCGTCAACTGGTCCGGCAAGTTCCGGACGCCGCTGCAGAACTTCACGTCCACGCCCCGCCCGCTGGACGGCGTCGCCCCCTTTGTGTGGCACGGCTCCATCCGCACCCCGCAGATCGCCGAAGTGGCGGCCTACTTCGGCGACGGCTTCTTTGCCAACAACATCTTCTGGCCCAAGGAGCACTACCAGCAGCTGATCGGCCTGTACCGCGAACGCTATGAGCACTACGGCCACGGCAAGGCAGACCAGGCCATCGTTGGCCTCGGCGGACAGTTCTTCATGAGGAAGAACTCGCAGGACGCCGTCAAGGAATTCCGCCCGTACTTCGACAACGCGCCTGTCTACGGCCATGGCCCCTCGCTCGAGGACTTCACCTCGCAGACACCGCTGACGGTGGGCAGCCCGCAGGAAGTCATTGAAAAGACCCTGACGTTCCGGGAGTACTTCGGCGACTACCAGCGCCAGCTGTTCCTGATCGACCACGCGGGCCTGCCGCTGAAAACCGTACTCGAACAGCTGGACCTGTTCGGTGAGGAGGTCCTCCCCGTCCTGCGGAAGGAGTACGCGGCCCGCAAGCCGGCCCACGTTCCCGAGCCGCCCACGCACGCCGGCCGGGTGGCCGCGCTTCTGGCCGCCCAGGACGCGGAAAAGTCCGCCGCGGACGCGTGATGGCGGGCAAGAGCGCGGAGTCGCCGGTGCGGCTCGCCGCAGAAACCTGGGAGTCGCTGTTCCGGGCCCAGGTTGCGGTGATGCGGAAGCTGCAGTCCGGCCCGGCCTTCCGGAAGCTGGCAGTCAATGAGTACGACGTCCTGTTCACCCTCTCCCGCTGCCCGTCAGGCTGGCTGCGGCTCAATGAACTCAACGACAACGTCCTGTTGAGCCAGTCCAGCCTCAGCCGGCTGGTGGAGCGGCTTGAGAAGCGCGGGCTCATCGCGCGGATGCCCGCGCCGGAGGACGGCCGCGGTGTCCTGCTGAAGCTGACGGACGAGGGACGGGAACTCCAGAAGGAGATTGGCCGTGAGCATGTGCGCGACATCTCCGAACTCATGGGCCCGGCGCTGACACCGGCGGAACAGAAGGAACTCATGCGGCTCACCACCAAGCTGCGGAGTTCCCTGGGCCCTCGGCCGCCCCGGCAGGACCCGCGCTAGCCCAGGGCCACGAGCCTGGCGGGGTCCTCCACCGGCAGGCTGCCGTCGACCACCGCAGTGACCTGCATCTGGCTCAGGCTCAGGCTTCCGCCCACCGTGGACAGGAATGCGGTGTCGGCCGAGTCCCGGCCGGCCGTGATCCGCAGCATCGATTCCCGCGGGGCGAGGCCCGTGGGATCGATGACGTGCCACCCGCCTTCCACGTAGGCTTCAGCGACGGCGTGGAAATCCATGGGGCTCAGGCCGGGCGCGTAGACGGCGGCCAGGCGCGCCGGAATGTCCTTGGACCTCAGCAGGGCAATGGCCAGGTGGGCGAAGTCGCGGCAGACGCCGCGGCGGCTCAGGAGGGTTTCCACGGCGCCGTCGGTGCCGCGGGAGGAGCCGCTGATGTACCGCAGCTCGCCGTTCACCCAGTTCCGCACGGCGTGCAGCAGCTCCCCGCCGGAGGCTCCGTCGAATTCCGCATACGCAGTGGGCAGGAGGCGGTCCGACTCCGCGTACCGGCTGGGCCGGACGTAGCGGATGCGGTCAGCAAGTTCTGCCTCCTCAGGCTGCGCCTTTCCGGCGACCGTAGCGGAGTAGTCCACGACCACCTCGGACGGTTCCGCGAACTCCATGTAGTGGAGCCGGCCGCCGTGGTGGTCCGGCACCTCGCTCACGGGGACCTGCGCGCCGCCAACCGTAATGGACAGGTTTTCCTCGAAGGACGAATAGCCGGGGTTCCTGGCGGCGGCGATGGCCATGGCCACTTTGGTGTTGGGTGTGGTCTTGAAGACCAGGCGTGCGGAAACAGTGCGTTCCATGACTCTCCGGGGGTGTCGGCAGGAAAGAAGCCGCCGTTTGTCCCGGCCGGGGATGCGGGCAGGGGAACGGGGGCTAGTTCTTGATCTCCAGAGACATTAGCATCCGCTGGACGTTGGCGAAGTCAGCACTCTCGCTGGCGTACTTTGCGGCCTGCTCAAGGGTGTCGAATGCTTTGGCGGGCGCCACTTTTTCATCGGGCGCAAAGGCCCTGACGGACACCAGGTCACCGAAGGAGTAGTCACCTTTCCCCGCCGGCCCACGGACTATATTGCGCAGTTCGCAGGCCTGCCCGTCGGGGCCGCCAATCAGGTTGGTGATGCCGTAGGAGCCGAAGAACCGGTACCCCTGGATTGCCCGGAACACCACCCTGGGCGGAATGGTCCCCTCGCCGCCTGCGGCGGACAGCTCAACAGGCACGCTGCTGATCACGGTGTAGGGACGCCGCGCGTCCTCCGGACAGTCGGCGGACGACGGCGGGAGTCCCGTCCGGAGCGCCGCCATGAAGGTGCCGTCCGGCTTTTTCACCTCGATCTTAATGGCACCGGGCAGGGTTCCTTCCTCAGGGGGCACCGCTTGCGCTATCCAGGTTTCCGGCAGTTCGAAGACCACGGTTTTTGCCGGATCGGAGAAAGTCTTCCACGCAGATGCGGTGGCGGCAGGCTGGGCTGTTGCCGAGCCGGACGCGGCGGGCGTGGCGCCTGCGGATGCCGCAGCAGTTGCAGACCCTTCCGGCGAAGCGGTGGCGGTGGGAGCAGCCCCGGAATCACCGGCCTCCGCTGTCCACGCAGGCCCGCTCTTGGGCGGGGTGGAGCAACCGGCAAGGAGTGCTCCGGCGAGGAGCACTGCGGTCCCGGGCAGGACCCCCGCTGATGCGATGCGTCTCATGCAGCCAGCCTAGCTGGACGGAGCAGCGGCGCGGCCTGACCCGGAGCGGCGTTTCCCGGCTCATAAGGACGGCCGGAACCGGGCAGCAGCGGTGCGTGTCGCCGCCGGAGGGGCATCACCGGCGCCGGGGACTAGGCTGGTGCTATGGCGGACATCCAGCACGGCGCAGCCGAAGATCACTTGGCGGAGATCTCCGCCGTCGACATTGCCGACTGGCGGCTGCGGACCTTTGCCTTGTACGACAATGTCCGCAAATTGTCCGTGGAAAGCCCGGCGGAAGCACATTCCTACTGGCGCCACCAGCGCGACCTTCTCTTTGCCACGCACCCCGCCTCCGCGCTGTCCGCAGCGGACAAGGCGCGGTTCTCCGGCCTCAAGACGGCTGACTACGATCCCATCTACCGATTCCACGTTCCGCTGACCAAAGAGGGTGCTGGACGGGAAATGAGCGTGGAAACCGGCACGGACGGGGTGGTGAACTTCGTGCGGCTTGGCACGTTCGACCTCCCCGAGATGGGGCAGCTCGCCGTGTGGAAGCTGCGGGGATACGGCGGCGGCATCTTCGTGCCCTTCCGGGACGCGACCGCCGGCCAGCCCGGGGGAAGCTACGGCGCCGGCCGGTACCTGCTGGACACCATCAAGGGCGCGTTCCACGGGGTCAGCGGGACGGGTCCGGGCGCCGCTTTCGTCCTGGACTTCAACTTCGCCTACAACCCCTCCTGTGCCTACAACGAGGCATGGGCGTGCCCCCTGCCGGGACCGTCCAACCGGCTGGCCGTGGAAATTCCGGTCGGCGAGCTGTACTGACCGCTGCGGGCAGCAGGACGCCGATCCTTGCGGAGGATCGTTAGCCGCCAAGCGCCCGCACGCTCTCCACTGCGTGGCGGACTGCCCCCGCTGCGGTGTTGAGGTCCTCCTCGGTGACCGCGGCATCGAAGCTGAACCGGACGGCTGTCTGGGCCACCTCAGCCTCGTAGCCCAGCGCCGTGAGGACGGGCGACGGCGCATCGGACCCGGCTGCGCACGCTGATCCGCTGGAGCACACCACGCCCTCCCGCTCCAGTTCCAGGAGTACGGATTCGCCGCTGGTTCCCGGGAAGCAGAACGATGCCACGGACGGAAGCCGGCGGGTGGGATGCCCGGTGAGGACCGCGCCCGGCACTCCGGTGAGCACTGCGTTGATGAAGGCATCCCGCAGGGCCGCCACACGTCGTCGTTGTTCCTCCTGGCGGGCCCGGGCAAGCGTCAGCGCCGTGGCCAGGCCAACGGCACCTGCCACGTTTTCCGTCCCGGACCGGCGGCCCCGTTCCTGGCCGCCGCCGTGGATGAGCGGCTCGATCCTGGTGCGGCCACGGACAAAGAGCACGCCACAACCCTTGGGCGCCCCCAGCTTGTGGCCCGAGATGCTCATGGCGTCGACGCCCAGCGTCCCGGTGTCCAGGGGCAGCCATCCTGCCGCCTGGACCGCGTCCGTGTGGAAGGGGACCCCAGCGTGCCGGGCCTCCGCGGCCAGCTCGGCCACCGGCTGTACGGTCCCCACCTCATTGTTGGCGTACATGATGCTGACCAGTGCGGTTTCCGGACGCAGGATTGCCCGGAGGGATTCCGGCGCCACCAGCCCCGTGCCGTCCACGGGTACAACGTCCACCGCGAATCCGTGGAAGCGTTCCAGGTACCGTGCGGATTCCTCCACGGCCGGATGTTCGACGGCGCTGATCACCACCCGGTTGAGCTGCGGACGGGCAGCCTGCCGCGCCAGGGCAATGCCCTTGACAGCCAGGTTGTCCGCCTCTGTCCCGCCGGACGTGAAGGTCACCTCTCCCGGCCGGCAGCCCAGGACAGCGGCCACTGAGTCCCGTGCACTGGCGAGGGCCGTGGCAGCTGTCCCACCGAGAGTGTGGTGGCTGGAGGGGTTCCCGAAGTCGCCGGTCAGGTATGGCCACATGGCTTCCAGCACCTCGCGGCGGACCGGGGTGGTGGCGGCTGCATCAAGGAAAATCATGGCTTACCCGGCCGTCAGTTCCACGTCCAGGCCAAGGTCCAGGGCTGCCACCGTGTGGGTGAGTGCCCCGACCGAGATGACGTCCACGCCGGTGGCAGCGATCCCCGCGACCGTGCTGAGGTTGACGTTGCCGCTTGCTTCCACGCGGGCCCGTCCGGCCACCAGCGCAACGCCCTGGCGGAGCTCCTCCGGCGTGAAGTTGTCCAGCATGATGGTGTCCACGCCTGCTGCGAGGACGGGTTCGATCTGGTCCATGCGGTCCACCTCGACTTCGAAGTGGGTGGTGTGTCCCAGCTGGGCTTTGGCCGCCAGGAGCAGCTCCGTCAGCCTGGCGGGGTCCCCTCCGGTCATCACGGCCAGGTGGTTGTCCTTCGCCAGCACTGCGTCGGAGAGGCTGTACCGGTGGTTGGCGCCTCCCCCGCACCGCACGGCGAACCGTTCCAGGATCCGCAGGCCGGGGGTGGTTTTCCGGGTGTCGGTGATCCTGGCCCGCGTCCCTTCGGCCAGCTGTACGAATTCCGCGGTCCTGGTGGCGATCGCGGACATCCGCTGGACCAGGTTGAGGGCCACACGCTCGGCGAGCAGGACGGAGCGTGCCCGTCCTGTGACCCGCGCGAGGTGCGTGCCGGCGTCGAACCTTTCCCCGTCTGCCAGCAGCAGCTCCACTGTGGTGCCGGGGTCCACCAGCTGCATGGCGTCCCGGAAGACGGTCGCCCCGCTGAAGACGCCGGGCACGCGGGCGTTCAGGACCGCCGTGGCGCGGGCATCGGCGGGGATGAGCAGCTGGGAGGTGATGTCCCCGGCCGGCGCGTCTTCGGCGAAGGCGCGCTCCAGGATCTCCCGGACGGGAGCCGCCGGCAGGGCGAGGTCCAGGCCAACGGCCCTGGCCGCCACGGGTGCGATTACGGAGTTTTCAGTCACGGACAAGGCTCGCTTTCGGGCGCAGGCGGGAGTGTTCTTGGAGTTCATCAGCGATGCCGGCGGCATCTGCCGGGCTGTCGCTCCGGTAGTGGGCGCCCAGGGACGCAGTCCGTTCCCGGGCGGCAGCCACGAGCAGCTGCGCGGCGAGCAGCAGGTTGCGGTCCTCATGCTCCCGCGGTCCCGGCCCGGCGGCCACTGTTCCGGGGAGAACGACGGCGGCCCACCGGTCAAGGGTTTCCGTCGCCTCCCGCAACAGCACCCCATTCCGCAGCACCCCGGCCTTGGCAGTCATCAGGCGCCGAAGAGCATCCCGCGAGAACGGCTCACTCCCCCCAACGGAGCTGGCCGGCAGGCTCCCGCCCAGGCCACCCGACCCGGCACCCGCGCCTGCTGAAGCCGCAGGGAAGGTGACGGACAAATGGTCGCCTGAGGGTGCCCCGGAAGCATGCGTAAAGGGGAGGCCGCCCGCGGCCGTGGGGCCACGCGATCCGGGTTCCCTGGCCGAGCTTGCGAGGTTAGGGGGATCGTGGGGAGCATGCGAAGGGGCGCCCTCAGGCGCCCCCCAGCCAAAGTCACCGGAGAGGAAGTCCTCAACAGCGCGGCGGCCGAAGACGAGTCCCTCGAGCAGGGAGTTGCTCGCCAGCCGGTTTGCCCCTTGGACGCCCGTACATGCGACTTCGCCGGCGGCGTACAGTCCGGGGATGCTGGTCCTGGCGCGGAGGTCGGTGAGGACCCCGCCCATCCAGTAGTGGGCTGCCGGGGCCACGGGGACCAGGTCCCGGGTCCAGTCGATACCGGCCGCGAGGGTCTTTTCGGTGAGGGTCGGGAACCGCCGTGCCAGGAACCCGGCTCCCCTGGCTGCCTCGATGACGCGGGCGTCCAGGTATACGTGGCCGTTGGGGTCGCCGAGCTTGGCCAGGTGCAGGGCTATGCTGCGGGAGACCACGTCGCGCGGGGCAAGCTCTGCGTCCGGATGGTACGACCGCATGAAGCGCTTCCCGTTGCCGTCAACGAGGACCGCCCCTTCGCCGCGGACAGCTTCAGAGATCAGCAGCGGCTCGCCAGGGGCGGGACCGGCTGGCCGGACCAGGCAGGTGGGGTGGAACTGGAAGAATTCCAGGTCGGCTGTCCTGGCTCCGGCGCGGACTGCGAGCGCCAGGCCGTCAGCGGTGGCGATTGCCGGGTTGGTGGTCTGGGCGAACAGCCTGCCGGCACCTCCCGTTGCCAGCAGGACGGCGTCCCCGTGCAGTGCTGCCCTCTTCCCGTCCTGCAGGAATTCCACTCCGGTGACTGCGCCGCCGTCGTACAGGAGGGCGGTGGCGTGGGCGCCGGTGATGACCTTCAGGACACCTGCTGCCTGCCGGGAGAGCACCGCCTGGATGAGCGCGCCGGCCACTTTCGCGCCGGTGGCGTCGCCGCCGGCGTGGAGGATGCGCGGCGCGGAGTGGGCGGCTTCCAGCCCCAGCGCCGGTCCTCCGTCCGTCTCCACATCGAAGCGCACACCGAACCGCTGCAGGCCGGCGATGTCGTGCCGGGCCTCCGTGCACATCAGCCGGACGGCGTCGGCGTTGCAATGCCCGGCGCCGGCCTGGAGCGTGTCGGTGATGTGGGCCGCTACGGTGTCACCCGGGGATGGTTCATCCAGCACGGCCGAGATCCCGCCCTGGGCGTACCAGGTGTTGCTGTGCTCCAGGCCAACTTTTGTCAGGAGAACCACGGAGGCGCCGGCATCGGCGGCCAACAGCGCCGCGTACAGTCCGGCGATGCCGCTGCCAACGACGACGAGCCGGCGGGCGGGCATCCTGGGCCCGCCGGGCACAAGGGGCCCGCTGGACACTCTGGCCTGGCTGGACATTACGGCCTGGCGGCGAGCATGCGCTCGAGGGCGGTCCGGGCATGGTCCTGGACGGACTCTGCCACGGTGATGCGGTTGACCACCCGGCCGGCCACCAGCTCCTCCAGCACCCAGGCCAGGTACCCCGGGTGGATACGGTACATGGTGGAGCAAGGGCAGATCACGGGGTCCAGGCAGAAGATGGTGTGCTGCGGGTACTCCGCTGCAAGCCGGTTCACCATGTTGATCTCGGTGCCGATCGCAAAGGTGGTTGGCTCCGTGGCAGCCGCGATGGCCTTCTTGATGAAATCGGTGGAGCCGGCAGAGTCGGCGGCGTCCACGACTTCCATGGGGCACTCGGGGTGGACGATCACCTGGACGCCGGGAAAGTCTTTCCTGGCCTTCTCGATCTGCCCCACGTTGAAGCGCTTGTGCACCGAGCAGAATCCGTGCCACAGGATCACCCGGGAATCGAGCAGTGCCTGCGCGTCGTTACCGCCCAGATCCCTGCGCGGGTTCCACATGGGCATCTGCTCCAGCGGCACGCCGAGGGCTTTGGCGGTATTGCGGCCCAGGTGCTGGTCAGGGAAGAACAGCACGCGCTGGGCTCGCTGGAACGCCCACTCAAGCACGGTCCTGGCGTTCGAGGACGTGCAGACGATGCCGCCGTGCTCACCGCAGAACGCCTTCAGGGCTGCGGAGGAATTCATGTAGGTGACGGGAAGGACCGGAACCCGGCCCTCGGCGTCGGGCTCGGTGCCGAAGATCTCCTCAAGCTGCTCCCAGCACTCGGCCACGGAGTCGGCGTCGGCCATATCCGCCATGGAGCAGCCAGCCGCCAGGTTGGGGAGGATGACTGCCTGTTCCGGTGCGGAAAGGATGTCAGCGGTTTCCGCCATGAAGTGGACGCCGCAGAAGACGATCGCTTCCGCGTCCGGCCTGGTGAGTGCCGCGTTGGCCAGCTGGAAGGAGTCGCCCACGAAGTCGGCGTACTGGATCACTTCGTCCCGCTGGTAGAAGTGCCCCAGGATGACGGCACGGTCGCCGAGGGCAGCCTTTGCCGCGAGGATGCGTTCGCCCAGCTCAGCGTCGCTGGCGAGCTTGTATTCCTCCGGCAGCTGGCCCTGGCGCGGGGTGGCGGCCGGCGCAACGTCTGCGCTGGAGGCGCCGGGACCATAGGCGGGGATGCCGGCGAGCGCCTCGGCGAGGTCGTATTCCCACGGGCCCTTGGCCAGGGCTGGGCTGCAGGTGCTGCCTTTCGCCGTCGCGCCTTGCTCCGCCTGCTCGCGCGTGATCAGCTGGATTGCTGTGTTGACGCTGCTCATAGTGTGCTCCTGTTGTCTGGGTCAAGGCCGGGCCGGCCGGTAAAGCGGTAGAGGCGCGGGGGGCGGTGTTTGCCGCCCTGGAGGTACTCGCCGGTTTCCTCTATTTCGGGGGTGGACTTCAGCTGCCTGCGGAAGTTCGCCGGATCCAGCTCACGGTCCAGCACCGCCTCGTAGACCTCGCGGACCTGGGCCAGAGTGAAGTACTCCCCCAGGAGGTGGTAGGCCACTGACCCGTAGGCCAGTTTGTTGCGCAGCCTCCAGAGGGCGTACTCCACGATCGCGTTGTGGTCGAAGGCCAGCTCCCCCAGCCGGTCCGCCCGGAACCATCGGACGTTTTCCGACTCATCGGCGAGCGCGGCTTCCGTCGGCTGGACCAGCGCCCAGTACACGATCGAGACCACCCGCTGGGTGGGTGAGCGGTGGAGCCCACCGAATGCGTACAGCTGTTCCAGGTAGCTGGGGGCGAGCCCGGTGGTCTCCCTCAGGTTCCGGGACGCGGCGTCCTGGAGGGATTCCGCGTGGCTGAGCGGTCCGCCCGGGAGCGCCCAGAGCCCCTTGAAGGGCTCCCTGATCCGGCGGACCAAAGGCAGCCAGAGCGTAGGCCGGCCGGAACTTTCACTGGGCCGGAGGGCGAAGATGACGGTGGAGATGGCCAGGGAGGGCGGTGCAGCCTGGCGCTCCGACACGTTTGCAGAGCTGGAGTACATATTCCACCGCCTTCCTGGCAGCAGGGGCCCGTGTTCAGCATGGTGCCCGGTTTAGTTATGGTCAGCTTGACCAAAACTAATTGTACGGGCATGCGCTGGGAAAATGCCAAATGTTTCTGCCCGCCTGCCCGGGCCCCTGTCCCGCGCACTCGGCTGCGCACTCCACTGCCCGGAATACCGCCGGCGGGACGAAGGCGGTAAATTCAAGTGGTCCCACAAGGAGCCACCATCCAGACCCCAAGAAGGTTCACGGCATAATGACGACGAAGTCCACCACAGCCCGTCCCAAAGGACACCACCTGCACCCCGTCCACAGCATGAAGCCCCGGCAGCTGACCATGATGGGGCTGGGCAGCGCCATCGGCGCGGGGCTTTTCCTGGGTTCGGGCGCGGGTGTGCAGGCCGCCGGCCCGGCGGTCCTCATTTCGTACATGGTGGCCGGTACCCTCATCATCCTGGTCATGTGGGCGCTGGGAGAGATGGCTGCCGCGAACCCCAACAGCGGAGCATTCTCCGTCTATGCCGAACGCGCCCTGGGCAAGACGGCCGGTGCCACCATCGGCTGGCTGTGGTGGCTCCAGCTGGTGGTGGTCATCGCCGCCGAGGCCCTCGGTGCCGCAGCCCTCCTCTTCTCCGTCTGGCCGGCCGTTCCGGTCTGGGCCCTGGCGCTGGTGTTCATGGTGGTCTTCACGGGCATTAACCTCGCCGGGGTGCGGAACTTCGGGGAATTCGAGTTCTGGTTCGCCATCCTCAAGGTGGCTGCCATCGTGCTGTTCCTTGCGGTAGGCGCCGCCCTGCTCCTGGGTGTGCTGCCGGACGTCGCCTCGCCGGGGCTGTCCAACCTCACCGCTGATTTCGCCCCGCAGGGCCTCGGCGGTATTGCCTCGGCGCTCTTTGTGGTCATCTTCGCGTTCGGCGGCACGGAGATCGTGTCCGTGGCGGCGGCGGAGACCGAAGACCCCGAGCGGAGCGTGGCCAAAGCCATCCGCACTGTGGTGTGGCGCATCCTGGTCTTCTACATCGGCTCCGTCTTCGTCATCGCCGCTGTCCTGCCGGCAACCTCCCAGAGCCTGTCCTCACCCTTCGCCGGCGTCCTGGACGCGGCCAGGATCCCCGGTGCCGCGACGGCCATCACCCTGGTGGCCGTCGTCGCACTCCTGTCAGCGCTGAACGCCAACCTCTACGGGGCATCCCGCATGGCCTACTCGCTCGCCCAGCGCTCGGCGGCCCCCCGGTTCCTGACGCGGCTTTACGGCGCCAACGTGCCCATGCTGGCCGTCGCGGTCTCGGTGGCTTTCGGATTCATCGCCACGGTGCTGGAACTCCTCTTCCCCGAGCGGATCCTGCCGGCGCTGTTCCAGCTGGTGGGGTCCACCTGCCTGGTGGTGTGGGGAAGCGCCCTCCTATCGCAGCTGATCCTTCGGCGCCGCGCCGACCGCGCCGGCGCACCCCTGCCCCTGCGGATGAAGGGCTTCCCCGGCCTGACCATCCTGGGGCTGGTGCTCCTGTCCGTCATTTTTGCCGTGGGTTTCAGCGCTGAAGGCAGCCGCATCCAGCTGTTCAGCACATTTGCGCTCATCGCCGGCATCGCCCTGGCCTGTGCGCTGGGCGCCCGGCTCACGCAGCGGGCCGGCGGGTAGAGTAACGTCCAAAAGCAAGAGGCACCGAAGCGCCAGGTCTGTCCGGGCGCCGTAGTTGATGAGGACTGACACCATGAGCGGCAGGCACAGCGGCCAACAGCAGACGCATACCGTGGAGGGCACGGACCCGCAGCTCTATGTGGCGGTGCACGAGCCCGCCGCTGACGCCGGCCTTCGCCCCGTCCTGCTGGTGCACGGCTTCTCCTCGTCGAGCAAGCTCAACTGGGAGGACACCGGGTGGGTGGCAGCACTCCTCGATGCCGGGCGGCGCGTGATCACGGTGGACCTGCCCGGACACGGCCGCAGCGGCGCGCCGGAGGACCTGGACTCCTACTCCCCCAGCAGGATCCGCGCGGACCTGCTGCAAACAGCGTTCGACGCCGGGGTTCGGCCTTTGCAGGAGGGGGAACCTTCCAGCGGCCTTGACGTGGTGGGCTACTCGCTGGGTTCCCGGCTCGCCTGGGAATTCGGCGCCACCCAGCCGGAAATCACGCACCGCCTCGTCCTGGGCGGTCCCAACATCTCCGACCCCTTGGCGGAGTTCGACCTTCGGGCCGCACAGGACTACCTGGCTGACGGCACGCCCATTGCGGACGAATCCACGGCCCAGCTGCTCAAGATGGCGCTGCTGCTGCCCAACAACAACATCTTCGCGCTGCTCTCCCTGGTGGAGGCCATCAAAGCCGAACCCTACGACCCTTCAGAAGCAGTGCCCCACGTCCCCATGCTCCTGGTGGCCGGGGACAAGGACGAACGCGCCGGCAGCCTGCCGCAGCTTGCCGAGCTGGCGCGGAAGGCAGGCGGGAGGGCTGAACAGCTGACCCTTCCCGGCCGTAACCACACAAACGCCGTCACCAGCAGGGCATTCAAGCAGGCGGCCGTCAGGTTCCTGGCGGGCCAGTAACCTGCCTGAGGTCCGCTTTCTTCCAGCCCGTTCCGGAGGCGGTTCTTCAGCGGATTTTGCCGGTATCTTGAGGCGCCCGCCGTCCCCGCAAACGGTAGGCTGAACTTTAGGCTGGACGAGCCTGGAGGGACTGATGGGCACGATTTTCGAAGACCGTACGGACGCCGGCGAACGGCTCGCTGCTGTGCTCACGCAGTTCCGGGAGCGGCCGGACACTGTGGTCCTGGGCCTGGCCCGGGGCGGCATCCCGGTAGCGGCCGCCGTCGCCAAAGCCCTCTACCTGCCCCTCGGAACAGTCCTGGTCCGGAAGCTGGGAATTCCCGGCCACGAAGAAACGGCTTACGGGGCACTGGCGTGGGTCCGGGGCCGCACCGTCCGGCTGATCAACAAACCGCTGCTTGACCGGGTCCTCGAACACGGCGTGCACCAGGAATGGCTGGACGCGGTGGAGCAGCGGGAGCGGGCCGAGCTGCTCCGCCGCGTGGAGATCTATCCCGGAGCGGACCTGGACGTGGCGGGCAAGACCGTCCTGCTGGTCGACGACGGGCTGGCCACCGGTGCCACGATGAGGGCAGCCGTCGAAGCAGTGCGTGAGGGCGGCGCGGCCACCGTCGTGGCGGCAGCCCCGGTGGGCTCCGTTGAGGCGGAAGCGTCCGTGGAACGGGTCTGCGACGCGGTGCTGTGCCTGCACCTGCCCGGCAAATTCCGGGCGGTGGGCAGCTTCTACCGGCACTTTGACCAGATGTCCGACGACGAAGCGATCAGCATCCTGGAGCAGTAACACCGCAGGCTTTTCCTTTCGCAGTCCGGCAAAAGGAGACGAGCCGGCACGGCACAGGCGCCCCAGACGGCGAAGCGGGCCGGACCGCCATGGTCCGGCCCACCGTCGTCCTGCACTGGGCGGTGTTGATTAGTGGTGGCTGACGCCGAGTGGCCGCCCCTTGGTTTCCTTGGCCAGAACCACACCAATGGCCGAGATGACGCACAGGATCATGATGTAGATGCCGATGGAGCCTGTCCACTTGGTGGACTGCAGCAGGGTTTCAGCGATGGTCGCTGCGAACGCGCCGCCCAGGATGGCGCCGAATGCGTAGCCGATGGAGATTCCCGAGTAGCGGACGTTGGCCGGGAACATCTCGGCGTACATTGCGGACATCGGCCCGTAGGACAGTCCGAGTCCAATGGTGAGGACAAACAGGGCCAGTCCGTACAGCCAGATGTTCCTGGTATCGATCAGGGCAAACATGGGGATCATCCAGGCGAAGATGATCGCGTACCCGGCCAGGAAGGTCTTGACCCGGCCGATCCGGTCCGAGATCCAGCCGCCTGCAAGGGTAAAGATCAGCCAGCCGAAGGATGCCAGGGTGGTAGCCAGGAGCACTTGGGGCGTGGGCATCTGCAGCGTCCGGGTGGCGTAGGCGATGAAGAACGCGATCAGCAGGTATCCGGCGGCATTGTTGCCGATGAAGATCATGGTGGAGTACAGGACCGGCTTCTTGTGGCTGCGGATCAGTTCACCGAGCGGGGCTTTGCTTTCCTGCTTCCGGGCGGCCATCTCCTGGAAGACCGGGCTTTCGGCCACGGCCCGCCGGATCAGGTACCCCACGACGATGAGGACGATGGAGAGCAGGAACGGCACCCGCCAGCCCCAGGCCGCAAAGTCTTCCTTCGACATGCTGGAGTTGAGGAAGAAGAGCAGGCCGGTGGCCAGGATCATGCCGATCGGCACGCCGATCTGCGGGTAGGCGCCGAACAGGCCGCGCTTGTTCAGGGGTGCGTGTTCCACCGCCATCAGCGCAGCTCCGCCCCATTCACCTCCGGCCGAGAAGCCCTGGATGATGCGGAGGGTGATCAGCAGGATGGGCGCCCAGGCGCCGATCTGTGCGTAGGTGGGCAGCATGCCGATCAGGGCGGTGGCGGCACCCATCATCACCAGGGTGAAGACGAGCATCGCCTTGCGTCCCAGGCGGTCGCCCAGGTGCCCGGCCACCACGGCACCGAGGGGCCGGAAGAGGAAGCTGATGCCGATCAGGGCGAACGAGAGGATCTGCGCCAGGCCCGGGTTGGACTGGTTCAGCGGTGCCAGGAACAGCGGCGACAGCAGCGTTGCTGTCAGCTGCGCAAAGATGAAGAAGTCGTACCACTCGATCGTGGTACCGACGAGGGTGCCGGCGAGGACCTTGCGTTCCTCCCGCCGGGAGCTGGGACCGGCGAGTGTGTCCACCTTGGAAGGTGTGGTCATTGAAACTCCATTGTTCAAGGCAGCAGTGCTGCCGGGACGCCTTCAGGATTACCGACAGAACGGTCAGTTAGTTAGTAGGGTACACCGAAAATGTGAGGCGGGACACGGCCTTCCAGAACTTTCTTGCGCGGTCGGCAGAGGAGGTGCGCCTCCCCCGTGGCGCCCGCTGCCCGGCAGCCTGCGCTCATGGACTCCATGGAGGGCGGGTTCTATATTTGGAATGCCGTTTCGTATTCAGGACGCGAACCCGGGTAGCCGGCCCGGTCCCGGGGCGGTCGCTACTTACCGCCACCTAGGATGGACACCATGAATCCCACCGCCGCAGCCCCGGCCGGAGCCGCGCCGGCGCAGGCTTCCCCCTCCCAGACCCTGTCGCGGGGAATCCGTGCCCTGGAGATCCTGGCGGCGGCGCCCGGGCCGCTCACCATCGCAGAACTGGCGGACGCCATGGGAGTGCACCGCTCGGTGGCCTACCGGATCCTCCGCACCCTGGAGGACCATTCACTGCTGGTGCGTGACGACGCCGGCCGGGTCCAGCCGGGGCCCGGGCTTGCGGTCCTGGCGCGCGGCGTTTCCCGCAACCTGCAGGCTGCCGCGCTGCCGGAACTGACGCAGCTGGCCAATGCCCTGGATATGACGGCGTTCGTGGCGGTCTGGGACCACCACGACTGCATCACCCTGCTCACGGTGGAGCCCCGGCATTCCGGTGCCACCGTGGCGCAGCATCCCGGCACCCGCCATCCCATCAATGCCGGCGCGCCCGGGATCGCCATCCAGTCCGCGCTCACCGAGGCGGAATGGGACCGGCTGGCCACGGGCATCCCCTACCGGCCCGAGGCTGCCGAAGCCCGCCGCACCGGCTATTCGGCCAGCCACGATGAGGTGATCGCCGGGGTTTCCTCCCTGGCCGCGCCTGTCAGGGTTCCCGGCGGGCGCCCCGCTGCGCTGGCCGTCGTCTATATCCGTTCATCGCGTGATCCCGCGGCGGTGGGAGCCGCGCTGGTTGAGAGCGCGGCAAGAATTGAACGGCAGCTGGCCTAGGCCTTCCGGCGAAGAACGACGGCGGCTCCCGCTCCCAGCAGCGCCAGCCCGGACGCTGCGCCGGCAGTGACAAGGAAGGCTGCAGCGTAGCCGTGGCTTTCGGCAAGGTGGCCGCCCAGGGAAGACCCCAGCGCGGTGCCGGCCACGATGCCGCTGGCCAGCGCCGTCATGACGGTCCCCAGGCGGCCCGCAGGAGCCACAGACCCGCCGACGGCGAAGACCGTGACCATGACCGGCCCCACCGGCAGGCCCAGGATCAGCAGCGCCGCCACCATCGCGGGCATGGAGGACGGCAAGAGGAGCAGCAGGGACAGGGCAGCCATCAGTGAGGCGCACAGCACCCAGCGCCGGGCAGGACTGAACCGCTGCGGCCAGTACGCAACGGACAGTGCGGCCACGGCCGAGCTCAGCCCCATGACGGCATACAGCAGGCCGGCCGCCTCAGAGCCTGCAAACCCTGCCGAGAAAGAACTCAGGGCGGTCTGGGCGGAGCCGAAGAACGTCCCCATGCACACCATGGCGGACACGGGCAGGGCTACCGCCGCCGGGAGCCTTGCGGCCCGTGGCTGTGCACCGGCCGGCACCTGCCCACCACTGGCGGGCCTGCTGGGCGGAACTGCCCGGTGCGTCCGGTGTACCGCGAAGGCGGGAACGAGGGTGATGGTCAGTGCAACCGCCACTGCGAGCGGCAGCCAGGGCGCCAGCAGGCTGGCCAGGATTCCCACCAGGGCGGGGCCCAGGACGAAGGTCACCTCATCTGCGGTGCTTTCGTAGGAAAGGGCGGTGTCCAGGTCCCGTGTTTGGTCCGCGGCCGAGCCGTGGGCGGCCAGGGCCATCCATCGGACCCTGGCGAGCGGACCCACCTGGGGGCAGCTGGCACCGGAGACAAAGGAGGCGGCAAGGACGGCTGCGGGGACACCCGGGGATTCCGCGGTGGCCCACACAGCCAGGATCAGGGCCACCACGGCAATGCTGTTCAGGAGTGCAGCGATCAGGAGCACAGGGCGCTGTCCCCTGCGGTCGGCAAGGGACCCCAGAACCGGCGCGCCCACGGCTGAACCGATGCCCACGGCGCCTGCCGCCATCCCTCCGAGCGCGTACGAGCCACTGGCTGACGTGACCAGGGTCAGCGTTCCCACCGTCAGCATGGCCAGCGGCAGCCGCGCAAACAGGCCGAGGGGTATAAAGGCGCGGCCGGCAAGAAGGGGAAGCCTGGCGAAGCGGCCGCGGGAGGCTGCAGGAATTTCTTCAGGAAAGGTCGGCGCAGCGGCGGCTGACGCCGATGCCGGTTCTGACGCCGATGCCGGCAGCTCTACGGCGGCGGGGACTGATCCATGTGTGTTGGCGGGTGAAACGGGTGAGTTCAATTCCGGGCTCGTTCATGTCGTGCGCATCGTCCCTCCTCCCGATGCGCGCAACCCGGTAACGCTGCCATTATACCGGCGCCTACGTATCTGGCCCGCAGCGCAGCCCGCCGGTTGTTTGTGGCCGTCCGGTCGCACTGGCGCCTCTGCGCCGTCAGGTCACAGCGCAGATTGGTGACAGGGCCGTACGGTCATACTGGCGCGTCTGCGCCGTCCGATATCCGGAGGGTGGAGCCGTTCCGGCCCTTGAGCACCTGGAGCTGGGCGCTGATCCGCTGCTTCATCTCCGCGACATGGCTGACCAGTCCCACCACGCGGCCGCCGTCCCGCAGCCCTTCAAGGGCGTCCATGACCTGTTCCAGGGACTGCTCGTCCAGGCTTCCGAATCCCTCGTCGACAAACAGCGTTTCAATTTCCACTCCGCCGGCCTCCTGCTGGACGACGTCTGCCAAGCCAAGCGCCAGCGACAGGGAAGCCATGAACGACTCACCGCCGGAAAGGGTGGAGGTGTCCCGGCGGAACCCGGTCCACTGGTCCACCACTTCCAGCCCAAGCCCCGATTTTGCTCCGCGCGCAGCCTTGGCGTCCGTGTGCTGGAGCAGGTAGCGGCCATCGCTCATGGCCACCAGCCGTTCGGAGGCGGCCACGGCAACCTGCTCCAGGCGGGCGGCCAGGACATAGCTGTTCAGGCTCATCCGGTAGTTGTTCTCGCCCCGCCCGGCCGCCGCATCAGCCAGCCCGCCCAGCATCCGGGCCCTTTCAGCGGGCTGCCGCGCAGATCCTGCCAGGTCTTCGTACTCAGCACGGATGCCGCGCAGCGAGGCAAGGCACCGGGCGGCCAGGCCGGCAGCCAGGTCAGCATCCCGGGCGTCCTGGAGGGCCTCTGCCGCAGTTTCACGCAGGGCGTCGAGCCGTACCTGGTCCAGCTCGTAGCCCGCGGACTTCTCCTCCAGTGCCAGCAGGACGTCCTCGGACGCGAACAGCTCCGCCACTCTCGCTTCCTCGTCCTGGGCTGCCCGCACCCGGGCCTCGAGCGAAGCCGCCTCATCGGCGTCGAGCAGCTGCTCCCGTGCCTCGCCAGCGGATGTGAAACCGGCCGCAGGCAGGGCCAGTTCCAGTTGGTCCAGAGCCTCCGCTGCCTGGGCTTCCATTCTGTCGAGGTGCGCCTGCGCCTCGACCGCCTTGTTGAGCACAGTCACGGCGGTTTCCAGGGCACGCAGCCGGTGGGCCAGGCTGCGGTGGGTGCCCCTTAGCCCTGCCAGCGCCTGGTCCAGGGCCGAGGATTGTTCGGACACGTCGGCCAGTGACGCTGCGGTCCGCGCCAGCTCGCCTTCGGTACCTGTGCGGGATTCCAGGGCGGCCGCCGCAGCGGTCTCGAGTTTGCCGAGCCGCAGCCTGACTGCTTCCAGTTCTCTAACTGCGCCATCGGCGTCGGCCGCTGCCCGGCGCGCACCCTCCGCCGCACTGAGGGCCTCATCCTCCGCGGTGTCCCCGCCCTGCCCGGCGAGGACCGCCACCAGCTGGCTGGCCTCCCCCAGCTCGCGGGCCACCAGGGCGAAGGCGGCTTCCGCTGCTTCGTTGACCAGCCGGGCTTCTTCTTCCTCCTGTGCAAGTTCCGGGCCACCGGAGCTCCCTGCAGCCGGAGCGGGATGGTCCGGGCTGCCGCAGACGGGGCATTGTTCCCCATGGACCAGCTTGGCAGCCAGCTCGGCAGCGGCATTGGCCAGCCGCTGCTCCCTGAGGTCCAGCCACCGGCGTTTCGCCTCCAGTTGCCGGTCACGGCATTCGTCATGGCGGACCTTCACGAGGTCCCGGGCAGCAACGGCGGAGCCGTGGCGCCTGACCACGTCCAGCAGTTCCTCCGCTGCTGCAGCTTCCTTCCGGCGCAGGGCAGCGGTGGCCGCATGGTGTTCCAGGTTCTGCAGTCCGTCCTGGAGACGGCTCCGCTCATCCGTCAGTTCCTTGGCGCGTTTGCCGGCCTGTTCCAGGTCCGCGGCAAGTTCCCCATGCCTCCTTAGCAGGCTGCTGTGGCGCTTCCGAAGGGCCTGCAGCCGGTCCTCGTCGGGCAGCCTGGCCTCGACCACGGCCAGGAGGGAGCGCAGCCGGCCGAGCTCGGTTGCAGCTCCGGCGGCAGGGCTTGCGGCATCCGCGGCGGGGCCTGCCGCTAGGTGGAGTTCCAGCTCAGCGAGTTCGGGGTCTTCCCCCGCAGCCAGGCTGAGAAGGGTGAAGGCGGATTCCACGGCAGTAGCAGCGCTCCGGGCTTTGGCGGCACTGGCAGCAACGTTCCGCAGCTGCCCCTGCAGGACCTCGGCCTTCCGGTGCCGGGCCAGCCGGAGGAGGTGATCGTCAAGCAGCTGCGCGCCCTGCTCCACCGCCAGTTTCCTGGCTGCGGCGGAATCGAGCTTCCGGCGCCGGTCGGCGCGAAGTGTTTCGGCTTCAACGGCGTTCCTGCATTCGGTGCTGGCGGCCTCGGCCCGTCCTGCCTGCGCCATTAGCTCCTCACCGCGGGCGGCCACGGCTTCCTCCAGCCAGCCGAGCCGCGCCGTGGCGTTCTCCGGAGAGGGAGCGCTGGAGCCGTCAAGGCTGAGGCGCGCAGCCTCGGCCTCCGCCCGGGCAGCCAGGAGCTCCAGCCGGCCAGCCAGGTGTGACACTTCTTCCTTTGCCGCCTGCGCCTGGCGGGACAGCTCCTGTTCCACCGATTCAAACCGCTCGGTACCGAAGAGCTTTTGCAAGAGTTCCAGCCGGTCCGTGGCCTTGGAGCGCAGGAACGCGGCAAAATCTCCCTGCGGCAGCATCACCACGCGGGTGAACTGCTCGCGGTCCATGCCCAGCAGCGCCAGGATCTCAGCGCCTGCCTCGTCATTCCGGGCGGACTTGTCCGTCCAGGTGCCACCAACGCGTTCCCGCAGAAGGGTCTTGGCCTGCTGGGTGGTGAAGCCGTTTTTCCCCCGGGCGCTCGGTTTATCCCAGGCCGGGGACCGTGTCACTTCAAAGCGGCGCCCCTGGGCCGAGAACTCACAGGTCACCGCGGGTTCCTGCGCCGGGTCCGCATGGTCGCTGCGGAGCCGCTTACCGTCCTGGCGGGGTCCCGGAACGGAACCATAGAGGGCGAAGCAGACGGCATCCAGGACGCTGGTCTTCCCGGCACCCGTGGGGCCGTTGAGCAGGAAGAGGCCGTGTGCGCTGAGCCGGTCGAAATCGATCTCCTCGGTGCCGGCGAAAGGTCCGAATCCGGAAATCTGCAGGCGGTGGATCCTCATCGTGAAGCCTCCAGGAGGCGGACGTTTTCGAGCGCGTCGGCGAGCGCCGCCTTTTCTGCGTCATCGGGGACCCTGCCCCGCACGTGTTCCAGGAAGCCGCAGCAGACCGAGAGATCGTCGGGCGCCTCCGCGAGCCTGCTGCTGTAGCTGGAAGCGGCGGCCGCGGTTCCGCCCTCGGGGTCGAAGCCGAGGACCAGGGTATCCGGGAACCGGGAACGGAGCCGTTCCATGGCCCTGGCGGGACGCTGGGCGTCTGTCAGCGTGACCTGGCAGTACGCTGTTTCGGCCCACTGGTGCTCGGGCAGCCCAAGGAGCTCTTCCAGCGGACCGCGCAGCACGGCCAGCGCCCGGGGCGCTTCCCACAGGACTTCCTGCACGGAGCTGACACCCTCAGCTCCAACCTCCACGAGCCAGCCGCCCTTCCGGTGCGTGGCTTCGGAAAAGGAATACGCCAGCGGCGAGCCTGAGTACCTGACCAGCGGAGACAGTGCCTGGCGGCCGTGCAGGTGTCCCAGCGCGGTGTAGCTGAAGCCGTCGAAGAGGTCCAGGGGTACGGCCCCTACCCCGCCGATGCTCAGGTCTCGTTCGCTGTCCGAGCTGATCCCGCCGCTGGCAAACGTGTGCGCCAGCACCACGGAGTGGACGGCGGCGGACGCTGAACGCCGTTCGATATCCTCCCGGATCAGCGCTGTTGCCGCCCGGGTGACCTCGAAGTGGCTGGCAGTGTCCACCCCGAGCTGTTCGGCGACAAGACGGGGCTCGAGCCACGGTATGCCGTAGATGGCCAGCACAGCTTCAGCAGGGTGGCCGTCAGGGGCATCGTCCAGGGGCAGCAGCAGTGGCTGGTCCAGGCTCTCGATGCTGGTCCGGAGATGGACTCCCCCGCGTTCCAGGAGGCGGGAGGCGAAACCCAGGCGGATGGCGGAATCATGGTTGCCGCTGGTCAGCACCACCTGTGCGCCCGCGGCTGTCAGGCGGACCAGCGCGTCATCGAGCAGGCGCACCACATCGACTCCGGGAAGGGCACGGTCATAGACGTCCCCGGCCACCAGGACGACGTCGACTCCGTGCTCAGTGACCGTGCGGACCAACTGGGCAATGAAGTCCCGTTGGGCATCCAGCATGCCAACGCCGTGGAAGGACCGCCCCAGGTGCCAGTCCGATGTATGTAGTAGCCGCATGTTTCTAAGCTATCGGCTGCCACTGACAGCCAGCGCAACCGCCGCGTTCACGGTCAGCCCCGTTTGCCGTCAAAGAATTCCTGGGCTTCGCTGGATCCGGGTTCGGCCGTTTCGGCGGGCTCCCCTGCCTCGGTGGTTTCTCCGGTCCCGGCCTGCACAACGGCACCGGCACCGGCACCGGCACCAGCAGCAGTTCCCATGCTCCGGAAGACCAGCCCGGCAATTGCAGCTCCCAACAGCGGGGCGGCCAGGAAGACCCAGAGCTGCTCCAGGGCCCAGCCCGAGCTGAACACTGCGGACGCAACAGCGCGGGCAGGATTGAACGGCAGGTTCCCTACCGACTGGCCCAGCTGCAGCAGCACCGCAAAGCTCAGGCCCACGGCCACGGGGGCTGCGTACCGGCTGCCCCCGTCCCGGGTGTCGCTGCCGGACGTGCCCAGGAAGACCGCCACGACGATAGCGGCTCCGAGCATTTCAAGGAGCAGTGCTGCCGCCAGCGGCGCCTGGATGATGGAGTGTTCGCCGAAGCCGGCAGTCACGGTGTCAAAAGCGGTGCGGCTGTCCGCGATGCCCGGCAGGGTGCGCAGGATCCCGTAGAGCGCGAAGGCTCCTGCGAGTGCGCCCACCAGCTGGGCGCCCGCATAGGCGGCGGCAGCTCCGGGCCTGATCCGCCCGGCCACCAGGTGGCCTGCCGTGATGGCGGGGTTGAAGTGGCCGCCCGAAACGTGCGCGAACGCCAGCATGGCGGCGGTCACGGCCAGGCCCGCGGCAAGTGCCGCAGGAAGGGGGCTGGAATCCGGGATGGTGAACAGGGGCACGCCAAGGCCGGCCACCACGATGAACAAGGTGCCGAACGCTTCGGCCCCCAGCCTGGGCAGGAGCCCCGGCCGGGCGGCCTCCAGGCCGCTGGGCAGCAGGACGTCGTGGGGGGCGGGTGCGGGGGAACTCATGGCGGGACCCTTTGGTAGGCAAAAGATGGCGGTGCTGCCGCCGGGCAGCCCGTCCATTATTCCAGCCGACGCTGGACGTTTGCTGGTGCAGCGTCTTTTGCGCAATGCCGGGAAGGTGGGCCCGCGTCCCGGCGCCGCCGGAGGCCGCGGTAAATTTGCAGCATGAGCATTGAACCCGGCCCGTCCGTGCCCGCTTTGACGTCCCGCATCCATGGCTGCCTGCTGGGCGGCGCGCTGGGTGATGCCCTGGGCTATGCCGTCGGCACGGAGTCGGTTGAAGAGATCCGGAGCCGCTTCGGCGGGCGCGGCGTCAGCGGATTCGGCCCCACGACCGGCACGTTCTCCGACGAGACCCAGCTGACCCTCTACACGGTGGACGGGCTGGTTGAGGCCCTGGAATGGGCGAACGAGGGCGTGGGCGCGGATGTGAACGCCTGCCTGTGGCTCGCCTACCTCCGGTGGCTGGCCACCCAGGGGGAGGCTGCTCCCGCGTCGGCACCCACACCGCAGCCCCGGTGGATCGACGGCCACGCTGTGCTCCGCCAGCGGCGGAACCCCAACACAACCAGCATTTCCGGGCTGGCGACGGGCGAAATGGGCACCTCCGTCCGCCCGGTAAATCCGGGATCGAAAGACTGGGGCGCCGTGGTCCGGTCAGCACCGTTCGGGCTGATCCCGCATATTACGCCCGACGCCGTCTACAAGCTGAGTGCCGACGCCGCCTCCCTGACGCACGGGCACCCCGTGGCCCGCCAGGCTTCCGGGATCTTCAGCCTGCTGGTCCACCGGCTGGTTTTGGGTGAGGCGCTCCCGGAGGCTGCCTCCGCCGTGACAGCCCACGCCCACACCCTGGGTGGTGTGGCGCCGGAACTGCCGGAACGCCTGGAAGCCGCGCTCTCACTCGCCGCCGGGGGCCTAACTACGCCGGGGGAAATCACCAATGCGCTCGGTGGCGGCCGGACCGCCGAGGAAGCCTTCGCCGTCGCGCTGTACGCCGTGCTCGCCACTGTCCCCCGTGCCGGGACGGCGGATGCAGGGACGGACGACGACGGCACGGACACCCTGCCGGTCCGTCACTTCCGGGAGGCGGTGTCCGTGGCGGTGGCCCACGGGGGGCAAAGCGATGCCACCGGTTCACTGGCGGGGAACATCCTGGGTGCCTACTACGGCGAGGAGTGCCTGCCTGCGGACTGGCTGGAGGCGCTGGAGGCGCCTGAGGCAATCCGTGGCATGGCCGGTTTGCTGGTGGGCGTCACGACCGCCGAAGGCTGATGTTGTTGCACGCCTCGCAGACGTCCTCCGGGATCAGTCCGCGGCGCTGCAGGAACCCGAAGACCACGCATCCCAGGCAGAACCCGGCAAAGGCTTCAAGCGACGCCGCCACGATCAGGATGCCCAGCACCGCCCACGCCGCCGGCACCGCTCCGGCCGCGAACAGGGCGAGGGCTGCTGTGGAGACGGCCGCCCCCATGCCCTGCGCAAAGCGCTTGGGCGGTCCGGGCACCAGTTTCACCCGTCCCAGCCGCGGTGTGATGACCTTGACGGACAACAGTGCCAGCGGCGAAATCCTTGGTCCGAAGAGCACGCGCAGCCAGAACCCGGCGGCGATGGCCAGCAGGCCCCATCCGGACCCGAGGGCCAGCGTGACAACGGCGAGCGCCACCACCAGTCCGGCGGTGACACGGGCAGCGTACTCGTTGACCGGATTCGGGAAGGCGAACAGAGAGCTCATGTGCCAAGGCTAGGAGCGCAGCGTACCGGGGCAAAGGTTTGTTGCGCCCTGTGAAGAAGCGGCCGGACCGGGGGCCCTAGGAGACTGCTGAACTAAGTGCTTTATGGGGCTGGTCCGGGGCGTTCACGTGTCGGGGCCAGCCCTTCCTTTTGTGGTCTCGGGTTCTGTGATTGAAGCATCGGGTCCTGTTTCTGGGCT